>JAWVYW010000027.1:0-30048 GCA_033722535.1 Promineifilaceae bacterium (SeqCode) | reverse complement strand
GCCGTCACACCTTTTCCAGTGCGTAAGGCGGCAGGCGGTTCGGATCGATGTCATCCAGATTCCGATTGGTGCGATCGCGCTCGGAGATTAGCGGTGTCTCAACTCCCCACGCCAGCGCCGCAACAGGATCGTTCCAGGCAACGCCGTACTCATCGCTGCTGTCATAGTAATTGTCGACAACGTACGTCAGCGTGACATCGGTCAGCGCGGCAAAGCCGTGTGCGACGCCCACCGGGATGAAGAGCCCCACCTGGTTTTCGTCGCCCATTGGCACAATCTGGCTCGCCCGATAGGTGGGCGAGTCGGGACGAATGTCCAGCAAGCCCGCCCTGATTGCGCCCTTTACGACGTACCAATAATCGACCTGGTGAAAGTGATAGTGCAAGCCTCGCAAAACGCCCGCCTTCGAATCGGAGCGGTTCATCTGGACGATGTTCCAGCTCCGCTGCGGGAACCACTGCTTGCGAAAGGTCTCCATGAAACGTCCACGTTCGTCCGTGTGTGCCTCTAAGACGACAGTATAGACGCCGGAGATGAGCGCTGACTCTTCGATAACAGGCATGAGCACCCTTTCTTGACTGTGACAACTTTACGCGCAAAATTGTAACCGATTGATCCAGAAAGCGCAGAGTCAAGTCTGGAGATATTTCTGAAAGTTTGTGGTTTTCTCGAGCATCGCAAAAGGAACAGGATGAGCTTACAAGATTCACCTCCGTGGAGCCGGACGACGAAAACGATCGTCGTCATTATCGGCCTGATTCTGGTGGTCGCCGTCGTTCAACGCTTCTCCGCTCTCATCGGGCAGCTCGTTACAGCGGCTGTGCTGGCCTACGTCCTCAATCCCTTCATCAAATTTGTTAACGAGAATACTCCTCTTCAGCGGGGAACGATTGTCGTACTCAGTTACTTCAGCTTTATTTTGCTTGTGATCGCCGCCATGACCGGACTCGGGGTCGCTGTCTACGCGCAGGTTCAGAACCTGACGCGCGAGCTGCCACGCCTTATCGATGCCGCCGTGAATCTCTTCCAAACGTGGCTTCCGGGTCCCAACACCGTCTTCATGATTGGACCGTTCGAACTCGATCTGGCAGCGCTGAATTGGGAGGCGATCCAAGAACAGGTACTGCAAGTGGTCGAACCGGTAATCAGCCGTACCGGTACCTACGCCACGCAGCTTGCCGGGACTACGCTGCGGGTCGTGGGCACCTTCCTTTTCATCTGGGTAATATCGATTTACGTTGCCCTCGAAATACCCCGTCTGCGTGACTATGTAGGGGCCGCCGCCCAGCAGCCAGGATATCGACGCGATGCCGAACGGCTAATGGCTGAATTTGGCCGGATCTGGAGCGCCTACCTCCGGGGACAGATCATACTCGGTCTGACCATAGGCGTCATCGTCGGTGTCAGTCTGGGCGTGATGGGGGTCCAGAACGCACTCGCCCTCGGCCTTCTCTCAGGCCTGTTGGAGTTCGTTCCCGTCGTAGGACCTGTCATCGGCACCGCCGCTGCCGTGATCGTCGCCTTTTTCCAACCGGCGAACTACCTGGGACTCTCCTCACTGCAGTTTGGGCTCGCCGTGCTGGGCGTGATGTTTGTCATCCAGCAGCTTGAAAACAACATTCTCGTCCCCCGCATCGTCGGCGATGCCCTCGACCTACACCCCCTCGTCGTCATCATCGGCGTCTTTATGGGTGCTTCCGTAGCTGGAATTCTCGGAGCCATTTTGGCAGCGCCTCTGCTCGCGACCCTAAAACTGCTGGCGCTCTATGCTTGGCGTAAACTGTTCGACCTTCCGCCCTTTGCTGACGAACGTGTCGAGGTCGAACCACCGCCGCCAGGCATGCCGGCCCGACTGCGGGGGATGTGGGTGCGCCTGCGGGAGCGGGTTGAGGAGTCGGCTGACGCGATAGACGTCGAGGTGGAAGGGGGCGGAGAGTAGCCGTGATCGAAGTTCGGGAAGATCGGCGGCACGCGTGGGATCTGACTCCAAGTGAAGCCATTGTCGTGCAGAAGGAGCTAGCGGCGCAGGTAGTGACGGAGAATGCAGTGGGCGAAGTAGAGACCGTCGCCGGCGTCGACGTAGGCTTTGAAGATAAAAACACCGTCACGCGCGCAGCAGTCGCCGTGCTCGACTTTCCCTCGTTGGAACTGCACGAAGCGGCGCTGGCGCGGCAGCCGACGACCTTTCCCTATATTCCCGGCCTCCTCAGCTTCCGCGAAACACCGGCGATCTTGCGCGCGCTGGCAAAACTAGAGGCGCGCCCGGATCTACTGCTGGTCGACGGACAGGGCCGCGCCCACCCTCGCCGGCTGGGGATCGCCAGCCACCTGGGGCTGCTCGTCGACATCCCGACGATCGGCGTCGCCAAGTCGCGGCTGACGGGGCAGCCGGCAGGTCCGCTCGCCGCGGAGAAAGGCGCTTGGCAGCCGCTACTGGACGGTGACGAAGTGATCGGCGCGGTGGTGCGCACGCGCACAAATGTCAAGCCCCTCTACGTCTCGGTCGGTCATCGCGTTGATCTGGAGACAGCAATCTACTACGTTCTCGCCTGCACGACGCGCTTCAAGTTACCTGAGACGACGCGCCAGGCGCACCGGCTGGCCTCTGGTTGAAACAGGCGCGAGTTCAGTTGGCGCGCACCTCTTCCCAGGAGACGGCGCTATTCCGCCCCTCCACCGTTCCCAGCCGCTCGGGCACCGCGCCGGTCAGGGCGTGCATGATGCGGGCGACGTGGTCGTGGCTGGTCGAGATGAAATACTCGAACTTTACCTGCGTTCCCCCGGCGGCGGTTCCGGCGACGAAGAGATCGGGGACATCTGTCTCCATCGTCTGCGGGTCATAGAGGGGCACCTTTCGCTCTCCCTGTAAGGTAACACCGACCTTGCGGAAGAGCTCCATATCGGCCACAAAGCCGGTGGCGAGCAAGACGAAGTCCGTTTCATGACGGAAGGAGCCGCCGTCGACCTGGAACGCTTCATCACAGGTTGCAAGCGTTACATAACCTGGAGCAATTTCGACCACCACCGTCGACGGGAGAAAGCCAATCTCGCCCTTCTCGATACGTGTGGCGACGTCGTCGCCCAGGTGCGGCTTGACGACGTCGAAGTCGAACTGCGGACGGCGGTAGCTGATCGTCACCTCGGCCCCCGCACGCCAGCAGCGCAAAGCCGCTTCCAGGGCTGAATTTTTGCCCCCTACCACCAGCAGACGGCGGCGGAAGTAGGGATGGGGCCCCGGGAAATAGTGGCTGACGTGAGGCAGATCCTCTCCGGGCACGCCCAATATGCGCGGCGCTGAAAGACCACCCGTCGCCAGGATCACTTTGTCGAACTGATAGGAGACCTCCCGACCGTCGAGCCGCCGGCTCTGGAGGTGAAAGTGGTCGCTTTTGCGCACTAGGTCGGTCACCGGCTCATAGTTTTGGATCTTGAGATCGAAGTACTCGACCAACATCCGGAGATAGGCGAGATACTGTTCTCCGGTTATTGCCCGCTGGTCCACATTCTGGACGGGGATACCGGCAAGTGCGACGTGCTCCGGTGTGCTAAAGAAATGTGTGTTGGGCGGCCACGTACTTATGGTCTGGCCGATCTGTTTGGCCTCGAAGAGCACGTAGTCGATCCCTGCCCTTTCCAGTGCGATCGCCATCTCGATGCCAATTGGCCCGCCGCCAACAATAGCTACAGCGTGACGTTCTGTATCTTTCTGTCCGTTTTCCTTCATGATGTCCTCTACTGCCTTATGTGTCGACGGCGATGCGAGCGCACGGTTATGACACGCGTCACTCGGTGCTGACGCCGTGAACGCGCCACCCCACCACGGGCTCGAAGAGGAGTGTGATCTGGCGCGTCACCGTGGTGTCATTAAGGAGATCTAGTTCCGCTTCCAGAACTGTCAGCCGATCGCTGCCTGTGACCCACCTGAGATAGTAGATCACGATCCGCGACTCCAACTGCATAGCCGCCAGTGGCGTCGTTCCTTCGGGAACAGTCGAGCGAAACTGCTCGGTCATGTATGGCCTTGCTTCTGCGCCTGTGGGGTCGCGCAGCAGTGCGCGGACCCAGGCCAGCGCCGCCTCCACCGGAGCATCGATGTAGGGAACGACCTCCAGGAGCTGCGCATTCTCCACCGTGTCAAGCAAAACGGGCCGCAGATGGCGCAGCGCGCGCTCGGTAGGCCCTTCCGTATAGAAGTGATAGTCCCGCACTCCAGCCTCCACCAGCAGGTGCTGCTCCCAGCCATCGTCGGTGGTCAGCGTTGCACTGATGCCACTACCCCAGGTAACGGAGAGCGGTTCAGACGCCCTCACTTCACCATCCGGCAACAGGTCGTCGAGAGCGGCATCGGGCCGACGCTCTACCCACTCAAAGCCGAGGCGCAGCGAGGGCCAGGCGGGCGGCGACCACAGCGTATCGGTGATCGGAGCCCAACCCGCCGGGATCGTGAAGGTAATCACCTCCGGCACGGTGATCGTGTCCCGGGCGCTGATCTCCGCAAAGTCGTAAGCGGGTGTGGGCGTCGCCGTAGGGGTCGAGGTGGGCGTGGGCGTTAATTCACTGAAGTGCAATGTTTGGAGCAGATCTTGCCGTGTCTCCAGGCTCTCCGGATCGTGGAGCGTCAAGAAAATCAGGCGGTCTCCATAGGGGATAAAGAGCCACTCTAGGGCGTTCTCGCCCTCGCCTATCAGCACTCGCTGTGCCGGCTGCCCGCCGAGCTCAATTTCTTCAAAGGCATCGTCGGCGGCACAGGCTTCACCGCAGCCCAATTTCACCGCCGCCTCGGCAACAGTCAGCGCCTCTGCATCTGCGATGAAGAGGGCGCTCGACTCCGGCCCTGGTCCGAGCGGCGGCAGGCCGATGCGATAGTAAGCGCCGAGATCAGTCGGCCCCTGCTCCTCTACCTGCCACGTAGCGGGGAGAGAGATGACGAAGTTGCCGAGCGCGTTGTGATAGAATTTATTTGACACAGGCTTGGGTGTGGAAGTGGCAAGCGGGGCGGGACTAGGTGTAACCGTGGGCGGCGGCAATGGCGTTGGAAAAGGTGTAGGCACGCTCTGCGTACAGGCTGTGGCAACAAGAGCGAATGCCAGAAGGGCGAGAACAAATACGGTCTGCAGCGTACGTAACTTGCTCAAACTCGGCGTGATCCTTTTCATTTTGGCGAGCTGGGGATCGATCCCGTCGGCCCGCATCAACACGAAGGCGCCCTTTTCCGTCACGGAAAGAGGCGCCAGCAGCTACAATAGAAATTTTAACAGCCTGCTACCGTTTCGCCAACGACGCTCACGTTCACACAAGGAACTTTTCATCCAATCTTCGCAGTCTCGCGCCGTTCATGATAGACTGAGCGCCGGGTAGAAAGGCATCTGCAGACGCCCCTCGTTTCGCACACAGTTCACTTTCTCCCGGAGGAAATATATGTTAAGCCGACGCGTTAACGAGCTATTGGGACAACTTCCCCAGCTGCAGGAGTGGGGAAAAGAGATCGCTTCCGCGGTTCATCAGCTCGTGCTTGACGGCGGGCCGCCAGCGCGTAACGTGGCCGACCTCTTGCACGGCACCTGGCTGGGCCACCCCCTCCATCCCGTTCTGACCGATCTGGTCGTCGGCGCCTGGACGCTGGCTGCCTTCTTCGACCTCGCGTCACTGGTCGAAGACGAAGGCCAGGCCACGATGGAAAAGACGGCAGATATGCTGACGACGCTGGGCAACGCTGCCGCCATTCCCACCGCGATCAGCGGGATGGCCGACTTTTCCACCATTCCCAACCCCGCCGCCGCCGACGCCTTGGTCCACAGCCTACTCAATAGCACGGGCCTCGCGCTTTACCTCGGTTCAGCCGAGGCGCGGCGGCAGGGAAACCGCGACAGTGCGCTGGCCCTTTCGACGGCCGGTCTGGCTGTACTGTTCGCCGGTGCCTGGATGGGGGGACATCTCGTCTATAACAAGAAGGTTGGCGTTAACCACGCGGATATAC
The DNA here is from genome assembly GCA_033722535.1 of Promineifilaceae bacterium (SeqCode). Classification (GTDB taxonomy): domain Bacteria; phylum Chloroflexota; class Anaerolineae; order Promineifilales; family Promineifilaceae; genus JAAYYY01. Next base: position 24,071 of record JAWVYW010000027.1, on the reverse strand, counting down.
CGGCGAAACCGACCGAGTGGACGCCTGTCCTTGAAGCCGAAGCACTGCAGGCGGGAGAGCCCGTGCGGGTAACAGCCGAAGAGAACCCAGTCCTGCTGTACCGGCAGGGAGAGCAGATTTATGCCATCGGCGCCGTCTGTCCCCACGCTGGTGCACCGCTTGAGAACGGAGAGTTTGACGGTCACCACGTGCAATGTCCCTGGCACGATTCGGTATTCGACCTACGGGATGGCTGCGTCGTACATGGTCCCTCCACGTTCCCCACGCCGAACTATGAGGCGCGCATCCGCGGGGGGCAGGTCGAGGTAAGGATTGCCGACTGAGGAGCCTCAGGCGGCACACGACGAAAGACTGCCGTCGGCCGGCACTCCAGAAAGGGAACCGCAGCTCGAACGCCGCTACTCACACGGCTGGCCCCACCCTTCGAGGATCCAACAGGCCATACCTTGTTCACGCCAGGCCGCCGCGTCGACCCACGTCTCAGCGACAAGTAGATCCCAATGCAGATGGTTGCCGCTGGAGAAGCCCGTTGTACCCACCTCTCCAAGCAGATCGCCCGGCTCGACCTGCTGCCCTTCCTCGGCGTGGACCACTGACATATGGTAGAAACCGCTGTAGACACCCAGACCATGATCGATGATCACAGCACCCCCGCGCACATAAAGCATCTCCGCCAGCACCACCCTGCCCGCAGCCGGCGCGTAAACAGGCGTTCCCGCGTAGGCTGCGTAGTCGACGCCCTCGTGATAGGTGCTGTAGGGCCCACCGTTATACGACCGGCGCGCGCCGTAATTGGAGCTGAGCGCGACATAGTTTTCAATCGGCACCTGGAAGGGGCCCTCCCACAGCGGCCGGCCGCTGACTAGAGACCAGATCTCAAATAGGCGAGCGCGTTCGGCGAGGATCGATTCCCGATCGATCTCTGCCGCAGCGCCGGTCAGCGTCACCTGATCGTAGTCCCAGACGTCGTCGACAAAGCGCCACGGCTGCGACCAGAGCGGCTGTCCCGCGGGGCGGATGCTGAGCTCTGGAGCGCCCGGCCCGAAGAAGGCGCCTGTTCCGCCAATGCCGATTACATGCGTCACGCCATCACCTGCGTCACCATCGTTGACGAAGCTGTTAAGTGGCAGGTTGTCGAGCCGCGCCGTCACCGAGATGGCAGTTCCGGCATGGGCGCGGAATCCTAGCGCCTGTCCCGGCTGCGCCGGAATCCGGGATAGCTCGAGGCTCTGGAATCTCAATGGTAGATCCCGAGGGGGCTCATTACCGCCGAAGATGAAGACCGGATGGTAGAAAAGGGGACGACCAGGGTGCGGTAAGCCACTCTGGTGCGCCAACACCCACGGATTGCTACCCGTTCGCGCTGCCAGCAATAGCAAGCCGCCGCTCATAGGTCGCTGCAGCTTTCCGACCTGCGGGGCACGCGCTGCGCCGTCAGGTTCGGTGGGAATCTGAACAGTAGCGCCAACCGTCGGCTCCCGCAGAGGATTGGGATGAGGGTTAACGGCCTGCAGTGCATTCACCGAGGTACCGTAACGATAGGAGAGCGCTGTCCAGGTGTCGCCCGCCTCGACGACATGAGGGAAGGTGTGGTTGTTAGAAAGTGGTGCTGCCTGGCCTATATGCGGCCCAGACGTAGCACCATGCAAAAAAAGCAAAAACGCAGAAAAGAGGAGAAGAAAGCGGCGATGGACGATCAATTGGCGGTACATAAGGGTATATTTTAAAAGGTGCATGCTGCCAGTGCACCCTGCGCCCGCCATCTCCTAATCCTTTCTCATCGCCTGAAAGGGGACTGAAACAAAAATCCCCCGGTTCATGAGCCAGCCGGGGGATAAAGTGGGCAGAAAAGCTAACGCCGCCTTTCCGAGGGGATGCGGCGGGCGCGCACGCGCACCTTCTTAGGCTGCTTCTTCGTGCGCTTGAGGGTCGCTTTGGCGAGTGCTGTGAGGCCAATCGCACCTGCTACCGTCGTCGCCAGCGCCGTTGCCACGGCCGCTACCAATGTCATGTCCATCAGGTCAGGGTGCCTCCTTTAGGGGCTCGGGCTCGCTCTGTGTCGCATTGCCGCGAAAATGGCTTGCCTACTCTAGCCTCATTTCATCGTAACTACTGTTAGTATCCCCCCGTTCCCAGCGCACGGGAATGGGGCATCTCCCTACCTTTTGTCTCCGGAGACCCCTATCTTTGAGGGCACAACTACTACCTCCGAGAAGCAGAAGGCGTCCCTTCAGGAGCAGGTGCCTGCGTGGGGGAAGCGAACGCCCGCTCTCACAGTCTATCGAGCGTGAAGTACTCGTCTAGTGGCTCCTGCCAGCCAGCGGGCGTGTATTCGCCTGTCGCACGGTCAACACGATAGTCGCCGCAGTAGTTGCCGCGGGCAACGCGGTCGACCATTTCAAGCAGGCGATCGACGTCCGCGCGATTGTTGTAACAGCCAAAACTCGCGCGCACCATGCCCGGCATCTCCGACTTTTCTCCCCGGAGCATTCGCTCGCGCCACGCAGCTGACTCTGTGTCCGAAAGTTGTAAGAGGTGAACCACGTACGGGTGAGCGCAGAAACAGCCGCTGCGGACGCCGATACCCCCTTCGTATCCTAGAATCGCCGCAAGTAAAAAGTGGGACACCCCTTCCAGATTAAAGGGGATGACGCCGACGCGTTCCCGCACCTGCTCCGGATCAGTACCACCATAGAGGCGCACGCCCGGGATAGCCTGCAGTTCGCGCAGCGTGTATGCCGTCAGCTCCTCCTCATGGGCGGCGATGCGATCCATCCCTGCGGCGAGGAGCGCCTTCGCCGCTACCGCCAGCGCAACGGCGCCCACGACGTTAGGGCTACCGGCTTCATCGCGGTCCGGCATACCGGCCCAGTGAACGTCGTCTTCGGTTACGATATCTACCGTTCCCCCACCCCGGTATTCGGGCGGGCTCTGCAAAAAGATCTCCTTCGGCCCAATAAGGGCGCCTGTCCCAAATGGAGCGTACATCTTGTGCGCTGACAGGGCGACAAAGTCGATGTGCTCCGGATCTTCGTCCGGCAGCATATCCACCCGCCGGTGAGGCGCCAGTTGCGCCGCGTCGACGAGGATCATTGCACCGGCCTCGTGTGCTTTGCGCGCCAGACGATGCACGGGCTGCAGAAAGCCCGTCACATTAGAGGCGCCTGTCACGACCACCAGTGCTACGCGAGGGCCATAATACGCCAGCTTGGCATCGAAATCGGCTTCGTCGAGGCGCCCATCCACGGTGGCATCGACGTGCACCACCTCAGCCCGCGCCCGCCACGGCAAATCGTTGGAGTGATGCTCAATGCGGGTTGAGATGACGACGCTATCCGGCTCGAGGGGAAACCGATGCGCCAGCTTGTTTATCGCCTCCGTCGTGTTCTTGACGAAGATAACGGTGTTTGTTTCCGGGTTTGCACCGACAAATTGCCCGAGGATCTCCCGCGCCTGATCGTAAGCCACAGTGCTGAGCCGCGACTTAAACCCGGTGCCCCGGTGGACGCTTGAGTAATAGGGGAGGAAGTCATCAAGGGCTTCCACGACGTCAAGCAGCGGCGGCGTACTCGCGGCGTTATCCAGGTTGACATAGGGGACGTGGCGACCATCCAGCAGCGGGACGCTACGCTCGACGCCGAGAATGCGGTGGCGGAGATTCAGCTTGTGGGATATGGCTGCCATGCGTGTCACTCCTGTAAAAACAGCGAACATTGGCTAACTGCTGCGCCAGACGACCGGCTCTGTGGGAGAGAGACCAACCGTTAGAACCATATTATATCGCGAACCAGTCGTTTCTACACCTCCATGCAGGTCCCTCAAGAACAATGGAAGGGGCGAAAAGCACCGAAATATTTGCAGATGAATAATGTGCTTCTACTTGTAATCGGCAGACAAGATGGTAAGATATTCGTATCGCTCGTGGAGGATACGGAACCGAGTCCACTTTCCAGTTAATGGACATCACCATCGCATCCGTATACTGCACTAGCACCTCCAGACCGACAGTCGGTCTATTCGGGAAGAGGAGGCAGGATATTTCGTCGCGTGGCGTCCTCATTCACAGACGCCCATGCTTTGATCCTGTACGCTCGCCAGCTCCAACGCTGACGAGAAAGGAGGTGTGCCTGACGGTCATTTCTTCTCTAGGTTGCATTCGCGCAACCACTCATACGGTGCAATGTTGTCAGAAATGGAATAACCGATCACCAGAAGGAGTGTTACCATGAGAAATGCACTAAGAGGCGAGATGCTGGCCGAGTTCTTTGGAACGTTTATCCTGATCATGTTGGGCGATGGCGTCGTCGCCCACGTCGGTCTGGCCCCCCGTCTCGCCGCTCCCGCGTACGACTGGAATACGATTGTGCTGGGCTGGGGCTTTGCCGTCGCCATGGCCGTTTACGTGGCGGGCGGTGTTTCCGGGGCGCATATCAACCCTGCAGTTACATTGGGACTGGCAGTGAAGCGCGGCTTCCCCTGGTCTAAGGTGGGACCCTACATCGTCGCCCAGATGCTCGGTGCTTTCTTTGGCGCCGCCGCCGTGTACCTTGTCTACTTTGATGGGCTTCAAGCAGCGGGACTGCCCAACGTGTGGGCAACAGGCCCCGGCTCCGTCTTTGCCACCGCCTTCTGGGGTGGCGCTGGCGAGGGCGCCCTCAGAGGCTACTCTCTGCTCAACGCGAGTGTCGCCGAATTCTTCGGCACACTAATGCTCCTCTGGGGTGTGCTGGCACTGACCGACGAAGAGAATGTGGCACCCGGAAGTAACACTGGGCCGCTGATGATCGGCTTCCTCGTCCTGGCGATCGGTCTCAGTCTGGGCGGCCCCAGCGGTTATGCGATCAACCCCGCGCGTGACCTTGCACCGCGTATTTTTGGCGCCATCGTCGGCACGGAGGGGCTGTTCGACACCCTCTACTGGCTGATTCCTCCGGTGCTCGTGACGAGTATCGCCGGTATGGTCGCGCCGTTCTTCTATGACTTCTTCATCTCGCCTTTCCTGCCAAAGGAAGAGCCGGTCGGCCGGACCAGCGACGACGTTGCACCGTCCGCCGCCGATTAAGGCTTCTTACCTGTGCACGACGTTTTTAAGGAGGAACGAGACGTGACAGAAGCAACTACCACAGCCGGCAATGGAGCGGAAGCGCCGGCAATGAAAAAGCTGATCAACGAAGTTGACTATGTCGTGCGTGAACAGCTCGAGGGAATGGCGCTCGCCCACCCCGAGCTGCTCAGCGTACACTTCGACCCCAACTACATCTATCGCGCAGACGCGCCGGTGACTGGGAAGGTCGCCCTCGTCTCCGGCGGCGGCAGCGGTCACGAGCCAATGCACGGCGGGTTTGTCGGTCCTGGAATGCTCGACGGCGCGTGCCCCGGCGAGGTCTTCACTTCGCCCACGCCAGACCAGATGTACGAATGTGCGCTGCAGGTCAACGGTGGTGACGGCGTGCTCTTCATCGTCAAGAATTACACAGGCGATGTGCTCAACTTTGAGACGGCTGCCGAACTGGTCGCGGCTGAGGGAATTCCGGTACAGACGATCCTGATCGATGACGACGTCGCGGTGAAGGACAGCCTCTACACCGCCGGCCGGCGCGGCGTGGGAACGACGGTGCTGGCGGAAAAGATCGTCGGCGCGGCCGCCGAAGATGGGTATGGCCTAGAGCAACTCGCCGACCTGTGCCGTAAGGTCAATCGCTATGGGCGTTCGATGGGAATGGCCCTCACTTCCTGCATCGTTCCCGCTGCCGGTAAACCAACCTTCGACCTGGGTCCGAACGAGATGGAGATCGGCATCGGCATCCATGGCGAGCCAGGTCAGCGGCGGATGCCGGTACAGGGCGCCGACGAGGTTACGGAGATGTTGGCTCGGGAGATCATCGAAGATCCCGCCTACACGCGAACCGTCCGCGAGTGGGACAACGAAAACGGCGGGTGGGTTGAAAAGGAGCTCACCGACGAGCCGTTCCAGAAAGGAGATCGGGTCATCGCCTTCGTCAACTCTATGGGCGGCACGCCAGTGTCAGAGCTCTACGCCGTCTACCAGAAGTTGACCGATATCTGCGAATCCTACGGACTGGAGATCGTGCGCAACCTCATCGGGCCGTACATCACGAGCCTCGAGATGCAGGGCGCGTCGATCACGCTTCTGAAGGTCGACGACGAGATACTGAACTACTGGGACGCGCCGGTCAAGACGGCCGGGCTACGATGGGGAATGTAGCAGTTCGGAGCGGGTGTGGGTGGATACCCGCACCTGCTCCGCTCGGTAACAGGCTATGCTAACACAAGCGCAGATGATCGCCTGGCTAGAAAGGCTGGCCGCCGTTCTTGCCGACAACAAGGCGTACCTGACGGAGTTGGATTCGGCCATCGGCGACGCCGATCATGGCATCAACATGAAGCGAGGCTTTGATCGGGTGCTGGAAAAGTTGCCGTCCATGGCCGATCAAGACATCGGCACGATCCTGAAGTCCACGGGGATGACGCTTATCGGCAGCGTGGGCGGTGCCAGCGGCCCGCTTTACGGCACCTTTTTCATGCGTGCGGCAACGGCAGCCGGCGACACGGAGACGTTGGCTCCCGACGAGATCGCGGAGGTTCTGCAGGCCGGGGTAGACGGCATCGTCGCCCGTGGGCGCGCCGAACCGGGCGACAAGACGATGGTCGACGCCTGGCTACCCGCCCTGGAAGCGCTCCGCAGTGCGCTCGCCGACGATCAGCCGCTTGACGCGGCGTTGACCGCGGCGGCAGCTGCCGCCGAGCAGGGCATGAAGGAGACGATTCCCCTGCGCGCCCGGAAAGGGCGCGCAAGCTACCTGGGCGAGCGGAGCGTCGGCCACCAGGATCCCGGCGCTACTTCCTCATATCTGATGTTAAAAACATTAGCCGAGACAATCAAGGAGGACTGAACAATGGCAAAATATGTAGCCGCAATCGATCAGGGCACGACAAGCACACGCTGCATGATCTTCAATCACGGCGGTGAGCCGGTCGCCGTCGATCAGCTCGAACACGAACAGATCTATCCCAAACCGGGCTGGGTCGAGCACGATGCGGAAGAAATCTGGGATCGCACGCGCGATGTGATCCGCGCGGCGATGCGCAAAGCCGGTGCCAGCGTCGCGGATGTCGCCGCCGTCGGCATCACCAATCAGCGCGAAACGACCCTCGTCTGGGATCGCAATACCGGTAAGCCGTACTACAACGCCATTGTCTGGCAGGATACGCGCACCGACCGTATCGTCAACCAGCTCGCCCGTGATGGAGGACAGGATCGCTTCCGGGCCAAGGTGGGCCTACCGCTGGCCACTTATTTCTCCGGCCCAAAGGTGAAGTGGATCCTTGACAACGTGGACGGTGTCCGCGAAGCAGCCGAGCGGGGTGATGCCATCTTCGGCAACATGGACACGTGGCTGATCTGGAATCTCACGGGCGGACCGAACGGCGGTAAGCACGTGACTGACGTGACAAACGCCAGCCGCACGATGCTCATGGACCTGGAGACGCTCGCCTGGGACGATGAGATCTGCGAGATCATGGGCATTCCAAAGTCGATGCTGCCCGAGATCCGTCCCTCTTCTGAGATCTACGGTCACACGCGCAACGACGGCCCCTTCGGCGGCGTTATTCGCGTTGCCGGCGATCTGGGCGACCAGCAGGCGGCAACGGTGGGACAGGTGTGCTTCGACGCGGGCGAGGCGAAGAATACCTATGGTACCGGCTGTTTCATGCTGCTGAATACCGGTACGGAAGTGGTACCTTCCGAGCACGGCCTCCTGACCACAGTCTGCTACCAGTTCGGCGATGAGCCCGCCGTGTACGCGCTGGAAGGTTCTATCGCCATTACCGGCGCTCTGGTACAATGGCTGCGAGATAATCTAAAGATGATCGACAGCGCACCGGAGATCGAAAATCTCGCCAAAACAGTTGAGGACAACGGAGGCATCTACTTTGTTCCCGCCTTCTCAGGCCTCTTCGCCCCCTACTGGCGCAGCGACGCCCGCGGGGCGATCGTTGGCCTGACCCGCTACGTCAACCGCGGCCATCTGGCGCGCGCCGTTCTCGAAGCGACGGCCTACCAGACGGCGGAAGTGCTGGAAGCGATGGAGGCCGACTCTGGCGTGGAGCTAAAAGAGCTCAAGGTGGACGGCGGCATGGTCCACAACGACCTTCTGATGCAGTTCCAGGCCGACATTCTCGGCGTTCCTGTCATTCGTCCGAAGGTTTCGGAGACGACGGCGCTCGGCGCAGCCTACGCTGCCGGCTACGCCGTCGGCTTCTGGGAAAGCTACGAAGACATGCGGCGCAACTGGGGCATGGAAAAGCGATGGACGCCGGAGATGGACAGCGAGCGGCGCGACCATCTCTACGGACAGTGGAAGAAAGCGGTCACCCGCACCTTCGACTGGGTAGAGGAAGAGGAGGAAGAAGCGCCCGCAGAATCGGGCGCCGTGGCCGAAGCGGTTCCCGCCGACTGACGCCGCCCCTGACCTCATTGTACCGCTGAACCGGTGGAGCGTCTCCTCCCGCCGCTGGCGCACAAGGAGACGCTCCACCTCGCGCAGGAAACCGATCTTTTATGAAACGAATCGATACTGAGATTCTAGTCATTGGCGGTGGCGCAACTGGCACCGGCGTGGCGTGGGACGCCGTGCTGCGGGGGTTTGACGTCGTCCTCGTCGAACGCCGGGATCTCACCCACGGCACATCCGGTCGCTATCACGGCCTGCTGCACAGCGGCGGGCGCTATGCAGTAAAAGATCCCCACGGCGCCGAAGAGTGTATTGTCGAGAACCAGATTCTCCGCCGCACCCACGCCCACTGCATTGAGGACACCAGCGGCTTTTTTGTCGTTACGCCGGAAGATGAGCTGAGCGACTACCCGCAGCGCTTCCAGAAAGCGTGTAAGGAGATCGGCATTCCCTGTATGGAGATCCCGCTCAGGGAAGCGTTCCGGCGCGAACCGCTGCTCAACCCCAGTATCAGCCGCGTCTTTGAAGTACCTGATGCTAGCGCCGATAGCTTCCTCGCCGCCCACTCGACGGTGAACGCGGCGCGCGAACTCGGCGCGCGCATTCTAACCTACCACGAAGTGACAGATCTGCTGCTCGAGGGAGCTGATGGCGATCGGCGCGTGGTCGGCGCACGCGTCTACGACGAAGTGGATGGACAGGAGGTAGAAATTCGGGCGCGGATGGTCATCAATGCCGCCGGAGCGTGGTCGGGAAAGATAGCGGCGATGGGCGGGGCTGAGGTGACGATTTTGCCGAGCAAGGGAACGATGGTCGCCATGAATCATCGGGTGGTCAACACCGTCGTCAACCGCTGCCACATGCCATCTGATGGCGATATTATCGTCCCCAGCCATACGGTCGCCGTGCTGGGAACCACCTCGATTACGGTCGCCGATCCGGAGCATCTGAAGATTCACGCATGGGAAGTGCAGAAGATGCTGGACGAGGCGGAAAAGATGGTGCCCGGCATCAGCCAAGCACGCGCGCTGCGCGCGTGGGCTGGCGTGCGCCCGCTGTACCAGGAGAGGTATGAAGGGGGCGGGCGCGATGTGACGCGGGGGCTGACGCTACTCGATCACAAAAAGCGCGACGGCGTCGCCGGCCTCCTGACCATTACGGGCGGCAAGTGGACGACGTTCCGCCTGATGGCCGAGGCGACCATGGACAGCGCCTGCGAGCAAATGGGCGTGCAACGCCCGTGCCGCACGGCGACCACGCCCGTTCCAGGTGTCGATCAGGGACATTACTGGCTGGGGCACCGCCTCCACGACGTGGAAAGCGAACGGCTGCAGGGCGAACTGGTCTGTGAATGCGAACTGGTCACGCGTGCCATGGTCGAGAGTGCCGTGCGCCATAACCCGACGCTGACAATCGACGACCTGCGGCGCGACGTCCGTCTGGGCAAAGGACCGTGCCAAGGCGGCTTCTGCACCTATCGTGCGGTAGGCATCCTCCACGAAATGCGGCAACGCGGATCCTGGAAAGGCGCGATGGGCGATGACGAGGCCAGCCCAGCGCGCTGGGAGGCGGCTTATCTGCAATCGCCCGCCCATGCCGCGCACGAGGACGGGGTAGAGAGCGAGAGCGATGCGCAGGAGGCGGAGACGCCGCCCTTTGTCCCCAACCTGCTTTTGCGTGACTTCCTGCAGGAACGGTGGAAAGGGGTCGTGCCCATTCTCTGGGGCCAGCAGCTCCGCCAGGAGCGGCTGGACGAGCTCATTTATCTCAGCCTGATGAACGCCGACCATCTGCCTGATGCCGAACTGGCAAGCCCGGTTACGGCCTTCTACCACTTTGACGTCACCGTGCGTGCGGAGGAGCCTGCTCATGATTGACCTGCTCGTTATTGGCGCCGGGTTGAGCGGCCTCGTAGCTGCGCAGACGGCGGCTGACGCCGGGCTCCGGGTTCGCATCATCAGCAAAGGGCTCAACGCCCTCCACTGGTCGGCGGGGACCGTCGACGTGTTGGGCTATCTTCCCGACGTGGGGACACCTGTAGAGGCGCCGCTCGGCGCCGTGGAGAGCTTGCAGCGCCCCGAGCACCCCTACCGCCGGCTCGGTCGGCAGCGGGTCGAAGCGGTGCTGAGCGATTTCGTCTCTCTTAGCCAGCGGCTCGCACTGCCCTATAAAGGCGCAGCGGCACAGGGTATAAATCTGCTGCTACCATCTCCGGCCGGTGCAGCACGGCCAAGCTTTCTGGCGCCAGAGGCACAGCACAATGGAAATCTGAGGGAGCAGTCGCCGATGCTTATTGTCGGCTTTCATCGCCTGCGCGACTTCTATCCCGAGCTGATCGCCGAGAACCTTTCCCGGCAGGGATACCAAGCGCGCGCCGCCTTTCTGCCGATCGCCCTGATTACGGATCGCGACGACTTCAACACGGTTCAGCTTGCGGGGGCCGTCGAGAGGCCGGAGCACGTACAACGGCTGGGGAAGGCGCTGCAACGGCTCGCGCGACCCGGAGAGCGGATCGGGCTACCGGCCATGCTGGGAATGGAGCGTCACAACGAGGTGATGGCTCAGTTGCAAAAGACGACGGGGGCAACGATTTTTGAAATCCCGACCCTGCCGCCGAGCGTCCCCGGCATCCGCCTCTTCCGGCGTCTGCAGGAGCACCTGCGCCAGAGCGGCGTCCGCGTCGAGGCTGGCATGGAGGCGATCGGCGCCTCCACATCTGGCCGTCCGCCGCGCGTAGACTGGGTGGCCACGGAGACCAGCGCCCGGCCGCTGCGCCATCGCGCCCGCTACTTTTTGCTCGCCACGGGCGGCATTCTAGGAGGTGGTTTTGCCAGCGACCACACCGGGCGGGTGCGCGAAGTGGTCTTCGACCTGCCGCTATCGGTGCCCCAGCGCCGTAATAGCTGGTTCCGCACCAGCTTCCTCGACCCGCGGGGCCACCCCGTCTTCGAAGGGGGGGTGCGGGTGAACGACGCCGGACAGCCGGTTGACGAGGATGGCCATATCCTCTACGAAAATCTCTGGGCTGCCGGCGATGTACTGGCCGGCGCCGATCCCATCCAGGAGCGAAGCCTGGAAGGTATCGCGATCGCCACCGGCGCGGCCGCCGGCCAATCGATCGTTGCCACCCACACTGCTGTCAATGGAACCAGCGCCGTCCCCAACGGCGCGGCAGCGACCAGCAGCACAAGGAACAGTTCATGACGGCTCACACGACCTCCTGGCACTCCGTTGGGACCACTCTCGATGCATGTATCAAATGCAATATCTGTACCAGCTACTGCCCTGTCTCGGCAGTAACCGACCTCTTTCCGGGACCGAAATATGTCGGCCCACAGGCCCAGCGCTTTCGTGAAATCGGCCAGCCGAAGTCGCCCGACTCCTCCGTCGACTACTGCTCCGGTTGCCGCGTCTGTAACGAAGTCTGCCCGACCGGCGTGAAGATCGCCGAGATCAACGCGCGCGCCCGCGCGCAGATGGTCGAGGAGCGGGGTCTGCCGCTGCGCAATCGAGTCCTGGGGCGCAACGAGCTGCTGGGGCGCATCGGCAGCATGGCGCCGCGGCTGGCGAATTTCGCCCTCCAGAACCCCGTCGGTCGCCTCCTCGGCGAGGTCACTCTGGGGATCGCGCGCAAGGCGCCGCTGCCCAGATGGAGCACCGAGGGCACCTTCACCGATTGGCTCGCCGAGACGCGCGACGCACGCCTGAAAGCGGAAAAGAAGGTCGTCTACTTCTACGGCTGTGCCACGAACCACTACGAACCGTTCGTGGGCAAGGCAGCTGTCGCCGTGCTGGAACATCTCGGCTACGAAGTGCTGGTGCCTCCACAGAACTGCTGCGGCCTGCCAATGCTCAGCAATGGGGAGTTTGCCGCCGGTGGAGATTACTACCAGCGCAACGTGAACAAGCTCGGTCGCTTCGCCCGCGACGGCTACGATGTCGTAGGCACGAGTACGAGCTGCACGCTGACGCTGAAAGAGGAGGCGCCGGAGCTTCTCGATCTGGCCGGTCCCGACAGCGAATCGCTGCAGCGCGCGACCTGGGATATCTTCGAGTGGCTGCGCGAGCGCCACGAGGAAGGTGAGTTGAGGCGCGATTTTCAAGACGTGGAGATGGTCCTGCCGTACCACGCGCCCTGTCAGTTTCGCGCGCACCGGGTCGGCAAGCCGGCGCAGGAGATCCTTTCGCTGATTCCCGGCCTCGACCTGCGCGAGAGCCATGCCCGCTGTTGTGGCATCGCCGGCACCTACGGCTATAAGGCGGAAAAGTACGAAATCGCCATGCAGGTGGGCGCGGAGCTCTTCGACTTTGTACGTGAGCAGGGGCGCGAGGTGGCGCTGACGGCTTGTGATTCTGAGACCTGCCGTTGGCAGCTAGAGCACGGTACCGACCTTCCCTCCCGCCACCCGATCGAGATCCTTGCCGCCGCCTATGGTCTCTACGACCTGGAAACGCGGCAGCTGAGAGAGGGCGGCTAAGGCAAACACAGGTCCATCAGGGGGAACCTTTGTATGGCAAGAAAGTCAGGCGCGAAAAAGCGTCGTCGAAAAGGCAAGAAGCGCGCGCCGGGTAAAGCGCAGCCGCGGGACAGGGAGACGCCGTCCCTTGAGGACCCGTGGCTGAGCAGGCGCACCGGGCTGCGTGTCGTGACGGTGCTAAGTCTGGGGCTCGCGGCCTTTATCGCCTGGCAACTCCAGCCGACCGAGGGCCTGGTCGGCGCTCTGCTGTGGGGACTGGTCTTTGGCGGTAGCATCTGGGTTGTCTTTGTGCTCAGCTATGCGTTTAATACGTGGGCGCGCAGACGGAGGCGCGACGACTAAAGATCCACAGCATCACCTTCGCCACAGTCGCAGAGGAAACCCGCACCGATGGTAGGAATCGTCATCGTCTCACACAGCCCCACCCTTGCCGCCGGCATCGAGAATCTGGCGCGGCAGATGGTTCCCGGGGAGATGCGCCTCGCCGTCGCCGCCGGCACCGAAGATCCCGATCATCCGATCGGCACCAACGCCTTCAAAATTCAGGAGGCGATCGAGGCCGTATACAGTGAAGCAGGCGTGCTCGTGCTCGTCGATCTCGGCAGCGCCATTCTCAGCGCCGAGCTGGCGCTGGAATTTTTTGACGAAGCTCAGCGGAGCCACGTCTGGCTCTGTGGCGCACCCCTGGTCGAGGGGGCGCTGGCCGCCATCGTGCAGGCCGCCGCAGGCGGTTCACTACAGGAAGTCGGCGCGGAGGCGTTGGGCGCGCTCGCCGCGAAGCAGGAACAGATTGCCGCATCTCAGCCGGCGTTCACCGCTCCTGGCGCGCCAGAGCCGCTGCAGCCGGTACCCGTCGCGCCCGGTGATGCGGCGCATGGCGCGGCGGCGGCGGAACGGCGTCTGACAGTCGCCGTTGAAGGCGGCCTCCACGCGCGTCCCGCAGCGCAGTTCGTAAATACCGCCGCCCGCTTCGAAGCGACGGTTGAAGTCACAAAGGCAGGCCAGGATAGCGTCGTGGCTAGTGGGCGCAGCATTAATAGCCTCGCTACCCTCGGCGTCCGGCAGGGGGACAAGATTGTCGTACGCGCCCGCGGCGCGGACGCCGAGGAGGCAGTGGCTGCCCTCGCCTCGCTCGTCCAAGCGGAGCTACAGCCGGTGGAAGGGCATCCACCTAGCGAAGCAACCGCAGCAGCTCCGCGGGCCGCGTCTGAAAAGGATGTACTTATCGGCATCCCGGCTGCGCCCGGCATCGCCGTCGGCCCCGCCGTTCGTTTGCGGCGGCAGGCGGTACAGATAGAGGTGCGGCGCACCTCCGACCCGGATGTCGAGTGGCGGCGACTGCAGCAGGCGCTCGAGGACGCACGGGAGGCACTACACCGGCTGGAGGCGTCCACGAACCTGCAGGCGGGCGCGGCGACAGGCGCAATCTTCGAAGTTCATCGGCTGATGCTGTCCGATCCGCACTTGCTTGAGGGGGTACGGCAGCGGCTGGACCACGATCGAATCAACGCCGAAGCTGCGTGGCAGCAGGAGATAGAACAACTGGCGGCGGAGTATGCTGCCCTGGAGGATGAGAGCCTCCGCGCCCGCAGAGCCGACGTCCAGGACGTAGGCGAGCGCGTTCTGGCGCTCCTGTCAGGAACAACGGCCCAGGGGCGGCATTTTGATGTCCCCTCTATCCTACTGGCAACCGAGTTGACTCCTTCAGACACGGCCATGCTCGACCCCGCACTCGTACTCGGCCTCTGCACAGCCGGAGGCGGGCCGACCTCGCACAGCGCCATTCTGGCACGCGCCTACGGTATTCCCGCCGTCGTCGGCCTCGGACCTGCGCTGCAGCAGGTACAGGAGGGGCAGCATATTGCAATCGATGCCACGGCGGGCCAGGTTTGGCTGCAGCCCGCGCCGGAGCTCGTGGTGAGCCTCCGGGCTGAACAAGAACGGCAACTGGCGGCGCGAGAGAGAGCGCGGCAGTCCGCCGCCGCGCCAGCGGCGACGGCGGACGGACAGCGGATCGAGGTGGCGGCTAACATCGGCGCCCCCTCCGATATCGCCCCCGCGCTGCAAAATGGCGCCGAGGGCGTCGGCCTCTTCCGCACCGAATTCCTCTTCCTGGACCGGCAGGAGGCCCCCACCGAAGAAGAGCAATTCGCTGCCTACCGGCAGGCCGCCGTCGCGCTCGACGGAAGACCGCTGATCATCCGCACATTGGACATCGGAGGCGACAAACCGCTCCCCTACCTCCCTGTCACTCCGGAGGAGAACCCGTTCCTCGGCTGGCGCGGCATTCGCTTCTGCCTCGATCACCCGGAGCTGTTTATTCCGCAGCTACGCGCTCTTCTCCGTGCGGCACACGAGCACGACGTCCGGCTCATGCTCCCGATGGTCAGCACCGTCGCCGAAGTCCAGGCCGCACGGGCGCTGATTGCTACAGTCAGCGCCGACCTGGCCGCGGAGGGCGTTCCGTTTGACGAATCCATTGTTGTGGGGATCATGATTGAAGTGCCCGCTGCGGTGCTTTTGGCCGACCGGCTGGCACGAGAAGTCGAGTTCTTCAGCATCGGTACCAACGATCTGACGCAGTACGTGATGGCTGCCGACCGCGGAAACAGCCACGTCGCCTCACTCGCCAACGCGCTGCACCCGGCCCTCCTGCGCATGGTGCAGGAGACGGTAGAGGCGGCCCACAGCGCCGGAAAGTGCGTAGGTATGTGCGGCGAGCTGGCGGGAAACCCGTTGGCCGCGCCGCTGCTCGTAGGGCTAGGTCTCAACGAACTGAGCATGGGCGCCGCCGCAATTCCTGCTGTCAAGGCGGCTATCGCCCGCTTTACAGTGGCGGAAGCCCAACAGCTCGCGCGTGAGGCGCTGGAGCTGGGCTCTGCAACCGAAGTGGAGGATCTGCTTGAACAACAACAACCGACGCATTGAATCATTTCTCTCCGCGCGCCTGTTTCTGGTACCGCAGGTCGTGGATAACTGGATCTACTTCATCAGTAATCTCAGCGGGCGCAACAGCCTCTACCGCATGGTAGTTGGGGGTGGGGTGCCCGAGCCGTTGCTGCCGCCCCATATTGCCCTCCAGAATCCGCACCTGCTGGGCGGGCGTTCCTTTATCGTCTTTCCCGACATCGAGAAGATTCTGGTCATGATCGACGAGGACGGCGACGAGCTCTACCAGCCGATGATCATACCGCTCAATGGCGGCTACCCTGAGCCGGCCTTCCCCGGAGCTCCGTTCGGCGGCAGCAGCGTCTTTGCCGCCGACGAAGATCTTGCGCGCAATTTCGTTTATCTCATGGAACAGCCGCGCGCTGAACCACTCTTCCGCTCCTTCAAGGGTGACGTGGCGACAGGCGAACTGACGCAGCTGCGCGAGAGCCGCTTCGGCGGCTTTCCGATCGCTCACAACGAGCGCCACGACTGCTTTGTCTTGCTGGAAAGCTACGGCGCGGGCGACAACATTCTGTACCTCCTGATGCCAGAGACAGAAACGCCAGAACCTCTCTACGGGCGACCTCTGGCAGAGCGGTCGCCGGAGGAGGAGGTGCCCCCCACCGGTATCGGCAGCGGCGACCTTGTAGAAGATGACCAGGCGCTGCTCTTTAAGTCGATTCTCTTTGACGATGCCTACAGCCTGGGCTACATGCCGCTGGACGATCCCCACCAGGTACAGTCTGTGGAGGTGGAGGGGCTGGTGCACACCGGGATGGGAGAACTGGAGACATTCCACCATCTCGAGCACCCGGACGGCGACCGCTACCTGCTGGAGTACAACATCGACGGCGTGAGCTGGGTGTATGAATCGGTGTGGGATGAAGCGCAAAGAATCGTGCATGTACGCCATCACCTGGTAGGAGGCCCTGCCTTTGAGGGCCGCCTCGCCGATGGCGTCCTCGAGTCGATCACGTATGATCCCGAAGGAGATAGATTTGCCCTCTCCTTCTCGACCGCGACGTCGCCCACACAGATCTATACGATTGAAGGCGCGGAGCGGGAGCAACTGGTGCAACACACCGCCGAGCGGATACTTGGCCTACCGCAGGAGCTTCTTTCCGCGGGTGAGGAGTACCCCTTCACATCCCATGACGGCCTACGCATCTCGGCTCGCCTGTACCTTCCCTCAGAGGCGCTGGGCTACGAAGGGCCACGCCCGCTCGTCTACTACATCCACGGGGGTCCGCAAAGTCAGGAACGGCCCGACTTTGCCTGGTTCTCCATGCCCCTGATCCAGTTCCTGACGCTCAATGGCTTTGCCGTCTTTGTGCCCAATGTACGCGGCAGCACCGGCTATGGATTCAGCTACATGCACCACGTTATCCGGGATTGGGGTGGTCAGGACCGGCTCGATCACGTCCACACCATGACGGCAGTTCTGCCGCAGGACGAGAGACTGGATACCAGCCGGGCCGGCGTCGTCGGTCGTTCCTACGGTGGTTATATGACCCTCACCCTCGCCGCCCGGCACCCGGAGCTGTGGTCCGCCGCCGTCGATATGTTCGGCCCCTACAATCTGCTCACCTTTGCCGAGCGTGTGCCGGAAACGTGGAAGATCTTTGTCTCCCGTACTGTGGGCGATCCGGTGGAGGACAGGGAGTTCATGATCGAACGCTCTCCACGGAGCTACCTCGATGCCCTCAGGGCACCGCTGCTGGTAATTCAGGGCAAAAACGATCCGCGCGTGCGCGAGGAAGAGTCGCGGGAACTGGTCGAGGAGCTAAACGAACAGGGGAAGGAAGTTGACTACCTGATGCTGGCAGACGAAGGGCACGACATTCTGAAGTTCGAGAATCGAGTGCGTGTCTACAACGCTATCGTCGACTTCTTTAAGGAGCATCTCCAGGTGGAGAAAACAGGCGCTTGATCAGCCCTGGCGCTGGTTGAGGGGCTTGAAGGAGATGTCGGGGAACTTGTCGGTGTAGTAACCGACTTCAAAGGCGCTGCGGAAGAGCGCCAGCAGGTTGCCGTCGCCATCTTCGGTCCGCACCATACCGTACTCCCACGGCAACGCCTCGATCCGCTCAGGGGATCCTTCGACCAGCCGCACCTCCTGGTAGGGAAGGTGCTCGAGGCGTGTGGGCACGCCATACTCCTGTTCAAGTCGTGCCTGCACAACTTCAAACTGGAGCATACCGACGACAGCCAGGATCGGCTCCCGGCGCGCGGCGTCCGCCTGATAGAGCACCTGCATCGCGCCCTCCATCTCAAGCTGGGCAATCCCTTTGCGGAACTGCTTGTACTTGCTGATATCCTCAAGGATCAGCCGTGCGAAGTGCTCCGGCTGAAAGCGCGGAATTGGATCGAAGCGGAAGCTATCGCCGGCGGCGAGGGTGTCGCCGATAGCAAAGTCGCGCCGCCCACCCGGGAGGCCGATGATGTCGCCGGGATACGCCTCGTCCACGACTTCGCGATCCTCGGCGAAGAAGCGATAGGGCCGGGAGAGCCGCACCGTGTTCCCCGTCCGCGGATGGTTGACGACCATCTTGCGCTCGAACTGACCGCTGCAAACGCGAACAAAGGCGACGCTGTCGCGGTGGTTAGGATCCATGTTCGCCTGAATCTTAAAGACGAAGCCGGAGAATGGCTGGTCGACCGGATCGATGAGCCCCTGATCGCTACTATAAGCGCCGGGAATCGGCGCATAGCGGACGAAATCATCCAGGAAAAGCTGCACCCCGAAGTTGGTCAGAGCGCTGCCGAAATAGACCGGAGTTTGCCGCGCTGCCAGCACGGCTTGATGGTCGAAGGCGCGCAGTTCGTCGAGCAGGCCGATGTTCACGTGTAGATCTTCGAACTGGAACTCATTCAGCCGCTCCTCGATCCGCGCATCATCGAGCGTCGTGATGTACTCCGGCGAAATGGTCTGGTTATGGACGGTGCGATCATAGAGGTGCACCTCTTCCGTCGCCCGATCATAAACGCCGAGGAAGCGGTCGCCATCGCCGATCGGCCAGTTCATCGGCACCGGCTCCATCCCCAGTACCGTCTCGATCTCGTCCAGCAGAGCCAGGGGATCCCGGGCCGGCCGGTCCATTTTATTGATGAAGGTGAAGATCGGGATGCCCCGTCGCGCGCAGACCTCGAACAGCTTCCGCGTCTGCGCTTCGACACCTTTGGCCGCGTCGAGCACCATCACCGCGCTATCCACCGCCATCAACGTCCGGTAGGTATCTTCTGAGAAATCTTGGTGGCCCGGCGTGTCCAGAAGGTTAATGATCCGGTCGCGGTAGGGGAACTGGAGAACGGTCGACGTGATAGAAATCCCACGCTCCCGCTCCATCGCCATCCAGTCGCTGGTCGCGCTGCGCCCGTTGCGGCGGGCACGTACGGCGCCCGCCAGATGAATGGCGTTGCCGTACAGCAAGAGCTTTTCCGTCAGCGTCGTCTTGCCAGCATCCGGGTGGGAAATGATGGCAAAGGTACGCCGTGCTTTCGTCTGTTCCGCCAGATGCGCGTTGTCCTGGCCGTTCGATGCTCCGTGGTCGCTCATATACTCTCGCACAAAAAAGGCCACGCAGAGTAGAGCGTGACCTAAATTTTCTTTCGACTATCCGAACAGGTAGTATAGCGCCTCGACAGCGCTCATACCATTAGCGTTCTGTTATCTTGGCTAAGAATTAGAGATCGAGAATGTGGCGCGCGATCACGAGCCGCTGGATCTCGCTCGTTCCTTCGCCGATCGTCATCAGCCGCGTGTCACGGTAAATCCGCTCCACCGGAAACTCACGGCTGTATCCGTAGCCGCCGTGAATCTGGATCGCGTTGCGGCAGACGCGCTCGCTCATCTCTGTGGCAAAGAGCTTGGCCATCGCTGCTTCCTTCGTGAAGGAGCGCCCCTGCTCTTTGAGCCACGCAGCGTAGTAAACCATGAAGCGTGCTGCCTCGATCTCCGTCGCCGCGTCGGCCAGCATCCACTGGATCGCCTCGTAGCGGGCAATCGGGGCGCCGAACGCCTCACGCTGGTGCGCGTACTTGATAGCCTCCTCGTAGGCGGCCTGCGCCAGCCCCACCGCCAGGGCGCCGATGCCGATACGCCCACTATCTAGCGTCGCCAGAGTCTGCTGCAGCCCCCGCCCCTCTTCGCCGAGAAGGTTGTCGGCGGGCACGCGCACATCATCAAAGTTGACGGCGTGTGTGGGCGAGCCATTCAGTCCCATCTTCTTTTCCGCGGGGCCGATGGTAATCCCAGGGGCGTCGCTGGGAACGATAAGCATGCTAAGGCTGCGGCTGCCGCCTTCGGGATCGGTGCGACAGAGGACGAGCATGACGTCGGAGATAGAAGCGTTGGTCATCCACATCTTGTTGCCGTTGATGACCCACTCGTCGCCCTCGCGCACGGCGCGCGTGCGCACGCCACCCTGGAGATCGGAACCGGCTCCGGGCTCCGTCAAGCCCAGGCAGCCGAGCTGTCCTTCACCCGTTGCCAGAGGTGGCAGCCATTTCTCCTTCTGGGCCTCACTCCCAAAGCGCACGATCGGTCCCAGCGCCAGGCCGTTGTGCGCCGCCAGCGCGAGGGCGGTCGAACCGCACCCCCACCCGAGCTCTTCGACGGCAATGGCAGCGCTGATGGCGTCCACTTCGGCGCCCCCATACTCCATTGGCACCTCCAGCCCCAGGAGACCCAGCGGCCCCATCTTGCGGACCGCCGCCCAGTTGAAGGTTGCTTTTTCATCTGCCTCGGCGGCAAATGGTTTCACCTCACGCTCAACGAAGTTGTGCACGAGGTCGCGGAACTGCTTCTGTTCCTCATTTAACTCAAAGTCCATTATGTCTCCTCTGGCCTGGCGCGGGAGCGAGGTCCAGGCACATGCTTATGATATCTGCTCGTGTCATCTCCTGGAGTATGGGAATAGGATAGCCTAAACAGAGAGAGGTGCAATGCGCGGCTGGTTTGGCTTTTCTAGTACCCCATGTTCTAATACCTTGGCGGTCGCTCCGACCCGCCACTGAGAAGACAATAGCAGGAGCCATGCTTCCCGAGAGAGACGAACAGCAAGAATTGCGCGATCATTTTGACCGTGCTGCCACCCGGCTGCGCCTCCATGTACAGCTCCTGGTCGTCCTGGTCGGTGCTGCCTGGATGATCGAAGCAGTTGACGTCCTCTTTTTGCGCCAGGCGTTAAACAACTTTGGCATCCGACCGCGCGAGACAGCCAGCCTGGCAGGGATCTTTCTCATGCCGCTCCTGCACGGTGGCTTCGGTCACCTCATCGCCAATACGTTGCCTTTTATCGTTTTGGGGTGGCTGGTGATGCTCAGGCGCGTCGGCGAGTTTGCCGCCGTCACCGTGATTACACTGCTCTTCTCGGGCGTCGGCCTCTGGCTCTTTGGCATCTCCGGCGCCGTCTACATCGGCGCGAGTGGCCTCGTCTTCGGCTACCTCGGCTATCTGCTCCTGCGCGCCTATTTCGAACGAAGCGCCCAGGCCATCTTCATCGCCGTCATTGTCGCCTTCGCCTACGGCGGCCTGCTTCTGGGCCTCTTTCCGCAGCGTCCCGGCGTCTCCTGGGAAGCGCACCTGCTGGGCTTTTTCGGCGGCATCCTGGCCGCACGCCTGCTTGCTACGTAAGCCCACCTGCGCCGGGCAACTCTACCGTTGCTCATTTTCAGCCGCTCGCGCTCCAATTCCCTTGCCTGCCGACCACCGTGGGGTATAGTCGTAAAGTATGAACTCTCTTCACGTAGCAGTTGTCGGAGGCGGCATCACCGGTTTGGCAGCCGCCTGGTATTTACAACGGGCGGCTGAGGAAAGTGGGCGCCCGCTCTCCTATACGGTTCTGGAAGGTAGCTCCCGCTGGGGCGGAAAAATTGTCACCGACGCCGTCAGCATCGGCGGGAAAGAACCGTTTACCGTCGAAGGGGGTCCCGACTCCTTTCTGACGCAGAAGCCGTGGGCGCTGGAACTGGCCCGAGAGCTGGGCTTAAGCGAGCATCTGCTACCGACGAACGACGAGCAGCGGAAAGTGTACGTGCTCAATCGGGGGCGGCTGACCCCGCTACCTGAGGGGATGTTTCTCATCGTTCCCACGCGCTTTCTCCCCTTTGCTCTCTCGCCGCTCATCTCCCTGCCGGGGAAGGTGCGCATGGCGCTCGACCTCTTCATCCCGCCTCGTGAAGGAGAAACCGACGAGACGTTGTCCGACTTCGTCACTCGACGTCTGGGCGCGGAGGCGCGGGACAAGATCGCCGAGCCGCTAATGTCAGGCATCTACAATTCACAAGCAGACCGCCAGAGCCTGCTGGCGACGTTCCCTCGCTTCCGTGAGATGGAAAAAAAGCACGGCAGCCTGATCAAGGCGATGCTCGCGGCCCGACGCGCACGCCAGAAACGCAGCGACGCACAAAAGGGTGCCGGCAACCGTCCTACCTCAGTCTTCCTTTCTTTTAAGGAGGGAATGGAGCTTCTGGTCGATACGCTAGTTGCCCGGCTGGAAGGTGATCTGCGCCTGCAGACGGTTGTACGGGCGCTAACGGCGGAGGGGCAAGGCTACCGGCTCCACCTTGAGGATGGCGCCACGCTCGCCGCCGACGCTGTAATTCTGGCAGTTCCGGCCTTTGTTGCCGCCCGTCTGATCGACGCCCTTGCTCCAGAAGCAGGCCGCCGTTTGGACCAGATCCGCTATGTCAGCACCGGCACCATTTCACTTGGCTTCAATGCCGCCGAAGTCCCGCACCCCCTCGACGGATTCGGAGCGGTCATTCCGCCCGGCGAACAGCGCTCGATCAACGCCCTTACCTGGACGTCGACGAAGTTCGACGAACGAGCACCTGAACGAGCCGTGCTTCTGCGCGCCTTTTTCGGCGGCTCCCGCACACCGGAAATGATGGATCTGGATGATGAGACCCTTGTCAGCGTGGTTCGTCACGAGCTGCGTGAGCTCCTGGGCATCACCGCCCGTCCCCTCTTCCACCGTATCTACCGCTGGTATGACGCCAACCCCCAGTACGATCTGAACCATCTGCAGCATGTGGCGGCGATTGAGCAAGCGCTCCCCCCGGGCCTGTATGTGACTGGCAGTCCCTACCGCGGAATCGGCATTCCCGATTGCGTGCGCCAGGCCAGAGAGACAGTTGGCGTCGTCATGGATGAATGCGTACCCGCCAACCCGGCACTCGAGCCGCTCCCGTAAGCGTATCATCCTGTAAGAAAACGGCACGCTTGCTTGACGAGCCACTACCTTTCGCTATAATTTTCACAACTGCATAGTTTTCCATAGATTTTTGCAACTTTTGGTCACTTTAGCGCCTGATTCATGGCAGCACAGCAGCTAGATATTGAAACAGAAGAGTGGCTCTCACTCGGGCAGGCGGCCGAGCGGCTGAACGTCCATCGCTCCACACTTCGCCGTTGGGCGGATAACGGCGACATCCCGGTTATGCTCACACCGGGCGGTCACCGCCGCTTTGCCGCGTCTGACATCGCCAGCTTCGCCCGCGAACGCCATGGCCTTCGCCATACAAGCGGAATTGAGGAGATGTGGGCGAGTGAAGCGCTCTCTCAGACCCGGCAGGAGCTAGACGTGCGGCGCGACCAGGAGTGGTTGAGCCACTTTGACGAGGAAGCGCGCGCGCGTCACCGGACCCTGGGAAGACAGTTGATGGGCCTTACTTTGCGTTATCTTTCGGCCCAGGAGGAAGAAGAGCTATTGCTACAACAGGCGCGTCAGATTGGGGAGGAGTATGCTCACATCGCGTTGCAAAAAGCGATGCCCCTGACAGAAGCGCTGAGTGCGTCGATCTTCTTCCGGGACACACTCATCGAAACGACACTCCACCTACCCGAGAACCGCCCCGTACGTGCGGAGACCAGTCTCAGGCTTGTGCGCCGGATAAACACGCTGCTGAACACCGTGCATCTGGCAATTGCCGAGGTTTACGATGACTCTGACTCAGATAGCCTGCCTCGGGCTTAGCCACCGCACTGCGCCGGTGGCGCTGCGGGAGCGAATCCGCTGCGCTTTTCCCGAACAGGCCGACGGAGGGCCGAAGGAATCGCGACAGACTATTGTCGCCCCTCTCGATCGTTCCGGTCCCTTTGAAGCAATCTTAGAGCTGGCACTTCTCTCTACCTGCAATCGCGTCGAGCTCTATGCAGTCGTTGGCGATGAGGTAGAAGATG
>JAWVYW010000026.1:0-30487 GCA_033722535.1 Promineifilaceae bacterium (SeqCode) | reverse complement strand
TCTTTTTTAATCCAGACGAGGAAGCGGTCAACGTCGTCTATAAGCGCCATGATGGCGGCTATGGGCTGCTGATGCCCGAGCTTTACTGATCACGAAGCAGGGCTACCGTCGACCACAGTAGCCCTGCTGCTTTTAGGGAAGGGCGATGGTCACTGCAGTGGTAATGGTCGGCCGCAGCCAGCATAAAATCCTCGGCGGTGGTGACGATCCAGTGGTCTGGGTTCAGGGCGCGCGCCGTGCGGCGACCCGCGACCTGCTTGACCTCCTTGCCCGCCAGCCGGGCGTGGAGCGGATCATTCTCGCCACCCCCGACCTGGATGGGCTGGCTGACGGGCCGGTCGATCGTGTGGTTCAGACGGCGCCAGGCGCCATCCATACCGGCGAACAGCTGGCGCGGATCGTTGCCGAAGAAGAGATCCAGCGCCTGCTATACCTGGGTGGGGGAGCGGCGCCTCTACTATCTGAGCAGACCCTGACGGAGGTCGTCGCCGCGCTGACGGCGGCAGAGCAGCTGGTTATCACCAATAACCAGTTCGCATCGGATTGGGCCGGGATCACACCCGCCGCACTAATGGCCGAGTGGGTGGAGCGCCTGCCGCGCGACAACATGTTTGGCTGGGTCCTTTCCGCGGAGGCTGGTCTACCAGTGGAGAGCCTAGAGGCGAACGCCGAGAGTCGGCTCGACATCGACACCCCGCTTGACCTGATGGTGCTGCAGCTCCACTCTCGCACCCGCCCCACCCTGCGTCGCTACCTGGCGGGTCTGCCACTCGATATCACGGCGCTAGAGCAGGCGCTGGCGCTGTTGGCCCGCCCCGCAAGCCGGGTCTTCATCGCCGGTCGCGTAGGCCCGGACGTCTGGGAAGCGCTGAATGGTGTCACGCGTGTCTGGCTGCGCGTGCTGGCCGAAGAGCGGGGAATGGTCTCCAGCGGGCGGCAAGCGCGGGGCGAGGTGACGTCGCTCCTCGCTGCCCACATCGGAGCCGTAGGGATGGAGCGCTTTTTTGACGAGCTTGGGGCTTGGGCCGACGTTGCTTTCATCGACACACGTGTGTTACTGGCCCACTATGGCCTCTGGCCCGATGCTGCCACCCGCTTTGCAAGTGATCTGGGAAGGGTGGAGGAGGTAAGTGAGCCGTGGCTCCGGCGCTTCACCGACCATGCCCGCCGGAGCTCGATCCCCGTCATTCTCGGCGGACACGGGCTGATGGCCGGCGACATGTATGCGCTCTGTGATATTCTCGCCCTGCGTGCACAGGCGCTATGATAGAATGGCCTGCAGCCAGGCGAGCCAGGAGCCGAGCCAGGCACGGCCGGTGAAGTGTCCGTAGATCCAGATGAAGCCCCAGAAGTTGATCACACACGAAAGGGCAACCAGGGGGAGGCGGAGCCGCTCCAGGAGCGGGTAGAGGCGCGTGGATGGCCGCGCCTTCGCCGCTTCTGTGGGGCCATCCGTCACCTCCGCCGTGGCGCTGGCTGACGGCGGGTAGGCCACGGCAAGCAGCAAGAGCCAGAAGGGCGCGGCATCCATCCAATAGCGGTAGCCAAACTGCAATGAACCGGTATTATGGTAGGCCCACAGAGGCAGCATGATCGCCAGCAGCCCAACCCACCCGCTCAGGAGAAGAGGGCTCTTACGGCGGACGGCGAGAAGGGCCGGCCCGGCAAGCAGCAGAAAGGCCGGCGTCGTCAGCAGCAGGCTCATTCCGAGCGGATTGGGAACGATAAGCCCCGGCGCGGTGGTGCTTCCCCCTGGCAGCAGATAGCTGCAGACGCTCTGTAAGAGGGGCGGCGCAGCGCCAAAGAGAATGGGAGGATTGAGGAGCGAGACGTACAGATTGCAGGGGAGGAAGCGGGGGTGGAAGCCGCCATAGCGAGCGTAAGCGGCAATGATGTTCGGCGCCCCGGCTGTGTACTGGTAGCCAAAGTTAAGCAGGCCCGCGAGGCCGCCGCCGAAGCGGGCCAAGTTGTAGAGCAGGTGAAGGGCCACGCCGGCGGTAAAAGGTACGCCAAGCAGCGCGAGTGCCCGCCAGCGCGCCCGACCGCGCTTTCTTAGCCAGATAAAGAGCACAAAAAAGAAGATCCCGAACCACACGCTGGGACGCGCCAGACCAGCAAGCCCCAGCAGCAGACCGGCAAGCAACATCCGCTCGTGGCGCCAGCCCGCCATCAGGGCCAGCAGCGCGAAGAAGAGAGCGACGAGATGGGCCGTCAGCCAGACCGAGCCGAGAGCTGCCATATAAAGGTGGGGTGTTCCCAGCGCAAAGAGGATCGTCAGCCACGGACGCCGGAAAAGCGCCTGGACGAGACCAACGTTCAGGGCACCGACGACGATGCTGAAAAGAATATCGCTGAACTGATTACCGAACAGGAACACCGCCGGCATCAGGAGAACCGCGGGCAGCGGAGAGCCAGCAACATAGGCTCTGCCATCCGTCACCAGCAGATCGTACTCGCTGGTAGGATCAATCAGCTCCAGCTGGCCGTGAAGCAAAGCGTCGGCGAGGTGCACGTAGTGGGGGGCGAGGGATTGCTCGTTCCAGGTGCCACCGGCAGCCACCAGGTATAGGGCCAGTGCGCCCGCCGCCCACACGGCCGGATGATGCGCCACGGGGAGACGCGCTTCAGTGGTCATCCGGTAAGTGATCGCGAATGGCTGCGGGGGTCGCTGGCGCCTGGGGCAAAATGGGTCGCAGCGCGCGCCATAGAGGTCCTTCCTGGCGCTGGCCCCGACGATCGAGCTCGCTGAACGCCAGCACAACACCCTCCCGGCAGCGGGCCGTTAAGCCCTGAACGAGGCGACTGAGAAGCTGGTTGCGCATCCGGTACTCTTCGTCGAGCGTCCAGATCTTACCAGCAGGCCAGCTCTGCGCGAGTACAAAAGCATTGCTCAGCGGTTGGCGGGGAATATCCCACCACCCGCTGCCGCTGGCCTCCAGCCAGACTTGCACCGCCGTATCCCGACCCGAGAGCAGATAGCCGTAGATCGTGGCGACCATCACACCATCCGGGGTGGGTGGCTGGCCCACCTCTGGCGGATTCACCGTCACCAGCCCTTCCTCGACCGTGCGGATAAAGGCCGCGCCAATCTCGCCGTCCACGTCACTGCCGGTGTCCCGCAGCGCCAGCGACGGCGCAGCCTGTCGGACGCGTCCCGCTACCTCCACCAGCCACTCGGCAACGGCCGCGCCGGCGGGATCCGATTCCCACCGGAACGGGGGGTGCGCCAGGAGATCGTGAAACAGCCGGTGCAGGAAGCGATCCAGAGGGAGGTTGTGCCCCTCCTCGGCAAGCCAGAGCCGTAGCTGTTCTGCCGCGGCGAGCCGCTCCGGGCCGACGCGCGCCACGATATCATCGGGCAGCGTCTCCGCCGGCACGAGAGAGGCCGTTTCCGGCTCGTAGAAATGGTCTGCCAGCAATTCGGCCCGTGCCGGATCGAGATCGGCGATCGATAGAGTGAGCGCTTCGGCGACATCATAGGGGATGGGTCTTCTCTCCCATTCAGGGTGCGCCAGCGCCAGCCAGGTCAGCCAGGCACGCACGCGGGGCTCGTCGCGCGGCGTGGAGCGACGGCGGAGCAAACGGTACGGAATCCCCGTTTCCTGCAGCGCCTGCGTGAGCAGGTGGCGCAGTGCGCCGTCCAGGTAGGGGGCGATGAGAGAGATCTCCTCCGGCGCTATCCCCTCCGTGTGAATTAGATGGCTGACGACAGGCATCAGGCGCAGCACCATGTCCCGCCGGTAACGGCCGCCGACGACGGCAAGAATGGCCTCCGGCGCTTTCTCTACCGGGCGCGGCGGCCCCGCCGTCGGCATCAGGTAGTTGTGGACCTGGTTGGCGAGGTGGACGAGCGGCTCTGTGGTCGTAAACGAGCGCTCGAAGGCTATCGTCTGCGCCGCCAGATGCCGGAACTGACGCGCGCCCGCCGGGTCGGCGGCTAGAAAACGGCGGTAGCCGCCGCCCGCATCATAGGCGATAGCCGTCGTCAGCGTGGCGTCCATCAGGGTAGCGACGAAGTGCTGCCCAGCAGGCGTATGCTCTTCAACGTTGTCGACAAGCAGGTGCCGAAAGCGCTCGCTAAAATAACGGTAGAATTCGGGGTGGCCGACCAGCTCGGTATCAAAGACGCGGACGGTCAGCGAGAGATCGAGCAGGCTGTGACGGTGGCAGTGTTCCCGAAAGCGTCGCGCAGCCCGGGCTGCCTCGTGCAGATGGCGCACGTCGTCCGCCTCCCCTGCCCATGCGTGAAGCTGGCGGGTGGTCGCCTGCTCAAGGGTAAGACGGTTCAGAGCAGCCCGGTTGAGCGTGTCCAGTATCTGGCTGACGATCTGTTGCGGGCGGAGGCGAAGATCGGCGAAGGCGCCTGCCTCCAACATCGGCTCCACAATGCGCCACATGAGCAGCTGGGCCAGATCATACCCCAGGAACGTGGGCGGCTGGTGCGGGCGCTCGAAGCGCGCCGCGCGCGCGACTAACGGCCAGAAAAGCCTGACCATCTCGCGCGCAAGCTGGCTGTAGGTCGTGATCTGCAGGTCTGACGCCGGCTCTTTCCCCTCCTGCTCCAGAAAAATTTGGTATCGTTGTCCTTGCTCCGGCTCGGCCACCAGCACGAGAACGGTGTACGCCGGCTCGCCCTCCTCCAATAGCCGCAACAGACGGTGTTCCAGCGCCGCCGTCTTCCCGCTGCCGGCTGGGCCGAGCAAGAATACCGTGTCCCCGGCGGCGACCGCCGCCTGCTGCGCCGGAGTGAGGGGCATCAGCTGATCATCCCACCCTTACCGCTGGAGAAAGCGCAGGTGGACTTTGCCGAGGAAAACTTCGTCTCCGTCAAAGAGCTGAGCACCATAGTCCGGTACCTGTTGATCGTTCACCCATGTGCCGCTGGTGCTATCGTCGTCGTAGATGCGATAGGTATGGCCGTCCCAGATAATTGTGGCGTGGAGGCGAGAGACAGTCGCATCCTGTTCGAACGCTACGTCGGCCAGCGATGGCGCGCGACCGAGGCGGATTTCTCCCTCTTCGAGAGGAATGTACTGCGGCATCTGCGACTCGGTGGCGATCGTTTCCAGATAAGCCGGCGCCTCTCCGGGCATAGCGCGCCTCGTAGAACGCGCACCGGCAGCGGGCGAGGGCGCCGCTTCGGACTTCAGAGCTTCGCTCCCGCCAGTCGGACGCCGCCGCCGGCGTCCACCCAGTTGTGGTACCGTCAGGCGGCCGGAGCGATAGACATAGACCCCGCCGAGGCCAAAGAGAGCCAGCAGCAGCACGCCACCCAGACAGAGGGGCAACAGCGGTGGGAGCACCAGCCCCGGCGGCTGCAATGCTTCCGGAATCTCCTCCTCCCCCTCGATAACCGTCACAGTTAGCGGTGGGCTGAACGCCTCGAGCCCTTGCTCGTCGACCACAACAATGCTGAAGCGGTTGTCGCCAAAGGCGAGGGTATCCATGGTCACCGCAAAGCGTTCCAGTTCGGTCGGGGGAATTTCGGCGACGGATATACCGTTGACCAGCAGCCGTGCTTCAGTGACCGTTCGTTCCTCATCGTCCAGCCAGGCCACGGCGGCGCTCATGGCCAGCTCAACTGCCTCGTCGAGATCGGGGAGACGGATCGTGCGACTATCTGGCGGAATTGTGAGACTTACCACCGGGCGGCTGGGATTGATCGTCACCGACGTGTCGGCCTGCGCTGCTGGCTCATCCGCCAGAGAGAGGACGACAGGAATGTCGCCGCCGGCTAGCTCCGGCGCCCTGTAGTGAATCAGGCGCTGACTGCCGAGCGCGGAGAGCTGCTCGTAGAGCGGCGCTAGCATCTCTGGCTCTTCAAGCGTGGTGAAGCCGCCGCGTGACTCGCGCGCTAGCTCGCTCAGAAAGTTACGTCCTACTTCGCGCCCGACGTTGAGATCTTCATTTTCCAGCCATACAGTGTAGATGGGAACGCCACGCTCAGCCGCCAGGTCCCCCAGGGCCTCGCCCTCGAATTCCGTACTGATGGCGTCCGTGCCATCGCTGAAGACGACAATGGATCGCGCCATATCCGGATTAGGTACCAGAGTGTCGATTTCGTTCAAGAGACCGCCGATGCTGTCATAAAGGGCGGTAGCCCCTTCGACCGGCTCCAGCGGTTCAAGGAAGAAGTTGCGTACCTCGTTGTAAAAGCCAGTTGGCGCGAGCAGCTGCTCCGCTCCCTCTTCCGTTACCCGGTAGAGAGCGACGGTATCGACCTGCTCGCGCATGTAGGGGGAGGCGGCAAACTGCTGCACCGCCTGCTCGATCGCGGGGAGCTGCTCCCCTGTGCCCGCGGTGGCATCGATCAGGAAGATGGTAAGGCTGCCGACCGGCACTGACTGGCCCACTTCCACCGTATTCACCTGCTCGCCATCATGTACTAACAGCAGCGGAACGGCGTCGAGGGCAATTGGCCCTCCACTCTCCGCCAGCCCGTACGCGCGTAGTGTAATAAGTGGAAAAGCGCTGGTATCGCTGTCAGTAATGACCAGACGACTGGTCGATTCATCCTGGGCTGCTGCGGGGATGATTGTTCTCGCGCTGAGGACGGACGCTAGCAGCAGGACGCACGCCAGGAGCATATAGCGCAGCGCCCTCCCTCTGCGTGCTCCTCTTCCGTCCCTATTGTCGACTCCCTTATGGCCGGCACGTGGCGCCATCGATTCTCCTCCCATCTCTCCTGACTATGCACTTCCACGGTCCGCACGTATAATAGCAAACAGTTTCATGAACGTAAACATAACCGCCGCCCGGAGCCGGTGAAAGTTGCCCCCGGCATGATAAACCGCTACCGTCTCTTCTTACTCCTGCTATTTCTGCTTGCCCCCCCGCTGTTCCACCTGGTCGGGCTTCCGGAGCATGCGCTGGCGCAGGGAGATGAACCGGGGGCGCGGCTGACGATTACACAGATCGATGAGCGTGACTTTCCACTGCTCACGCTGCACTTCATCGCCACCGACGAAGAAAGCCGCCCGCTGAACGATTTGACTGCCCTGCGGCTGCGGGAGAACGGCGTGCCGGTGGTCGATTTTACGCTGGACGAGGTCCTCGTCGGCTTTGATGTCACTTTCGTTCTCGATGCGCGCCCTGACTTTATGACCGCCGCCGTGGGCGGCGATTCTGGCATCCAGCAGGTTCGTGACTCACTGCTTCGTTTCAGCGGGCGCTACATGACGCCTGGCCAGGATCGCGTTACTCTCATCGCCCCCACCGCTGAGGGCGCGACTTTTCTGCTGGAGGATAGCACAGATCCGGTCGCCCTGCTCAACGCCATCGCCGCCTACGAACCGCCGGCGGAGGAAAGCACCGCACTCGGTAGGATGCTGGCGCTGGCGGTACAGGAAGCAGCCGCCGATACAGTCGCCGGGGCGGTTATAGACGGGACAGAAGGGGCGCCCGCTGCGCTGACCGCTGACGAGCGCTTTCAAGCGATTGTCCTTTTCACTGACGGGGTCGCCCTTCCATCGGCTTCGCTGCGCGATGTCGCCGAACAGGCGCAGGAGGCCGACACCCCCATCTTTGTCGTCCTCGTCGGCGGTTCTGCACCGGAGAGCGCGCCGCGTATCGCCGAGGACCTGACGGAACCAACGCGGGGTATAACTGTTCCCCTCGCCGATCCCTCGGCAGCCGACGAGCTGTACAATATCTTTGAAGCGAACAGTAGCCAGCACCGCCTGCAGTACACCTCCTATTTACAGAGCTCCGGCCGTTATCCGATCCGGATCTATCTGGAGGAGGCACAGGCCGAGCGGATACTGGAGCTCCACCTGGCGCCGCCCGAGATCGCTGTGCGCCTGGAGGAGGAGACGATCCGTCGTGTAGGCGCCGCGCCAGATACGCCGCTTCGGAGGTTGCAGCCGGCCGTCGTGACTGTTCCTGTGGAGGTTGATTGGGCAGATGACACAGCACGCGAGCTGGCTGGCGCGACGCTGCAGCTCGATGGTCGCGTGCAGGAGGCGGTGGTGGTTGGTGGGGGTGAGCGTCTCTTCTTTGAGTGGGATGTGTCTATGCTGGATGCAGGGCAGTATGAGCTTGTGGCCCGTATTACCGACACGCTCGGCCTTCGCGCCAGCAGCCCGCCCGTCTCCCTGATGATCGAGACGGCGCTGCCGGCGCCGTCTCCTACCGCCACTCCGGCGCCGTCGCCGGCAACGCCGTTGGCCGTCAGCGCCCCAGAGCCAACGTTGGTGCTGGGGCTGGCGCTTGCCCTGCTGCTGACAACCGTCCTGTGGTTGCGTTTCCGGTACGCGCCGGCACGCCGGTCGCGCCCGGCACCTGCGCCCGACCCCACGCTGCTGCCGCCAGAGGAAGACGTCGACGAAGCGCCGGAACACCAGGAGGTGGAGCGTGAAGGCGCGGTGCCGGACGCTTTCCTAGTCGTACCGGCTGCCGACGACGAGGAAGCGGGACGGATCCCGCTGATGGGCAGCAACATCACTATTGGTCGCTCACGAGAAGGGGTAGATCTCGTGCTGGGCGACCGGAGCGTGTCGCCGCTCCACGCTCGCCTGCGCCGGCGCGGCGGCGATTACTGGCTATATGACGAGGGCAGCGCGAGTGGTACCTTTGTCAACTTTGAGCGACTGGGACTGGCGCCCCGACGGCTGGAGGAGGGGGATGAAATCCTGTTTGGGCGCCTCCGGGCACGCTTCAGTCGCCGAAATCCCTAAAGAAAAACGGGCTGACAGAGCTTTCTGCCAACCCGTTTTCCTGGGAAGAGGTGTCGCTTAAGCGGTTGTCGCTGGTCTGCTTTTGAAGCCGGCGCACACTTTCGTTTGCGCCGATTGCCCATTCTTCGAGATCGGTAGCCGGGCCGGGTTTTAGCTTTTCTTTTCTCTGCCGCCAGTTACAAGTCTCCGCATATGGTCGGCCCGGCTACCGCTTGCTTTCTCGTACTCTCTGGGTCTGAAGCTTCGCAGACAGCTTCATCATGCCACGGGTCAGGGGGCGCGGATATGGGGGATTACCCTACTCTTTCCCGCCGTTGTTTACGCGTAGACGCCGGCCGCGCCCTCATGCTTCAGGCGCAGCATGTAGGCGGCTGCCGCCTCGTGGCGATTGCTGGCGTTGAGCTTCTTCAGGATGCGGTGGACATGGTTTTTGACTGTACCGTGCTCGATGTAGAGTTGGTCCGCGATCTCCTGGTTGCTCAGCCCTTTGCCAAGCAGGCTTAGCACTTCCTGTTCGCGCGGTGTCAGGTCGCGGAAGCGCCGCATCTGCGCTTCGGGAGCGGCCCAGAGCCGCGAGCGAATAGTGGAAAGCTCTGCCAGGCGAGACATCAGCTGGGCTGCTACCTGGGGGGAAACCATGGCTTCGTCTTGCTGCGCCGCCCGGACTTTCTGAAGTAGCTTTTCGACGGAGTCTTCTTTTAGGATGTAACCGACAGCACCTGCTTCCACGTACTGCAGGATCTCGTCAGTCATCTCGGCGATCCCTACCACCAGTACCTTTACCGATGGGTGCTGGCTAGAAATCCGGTGTATCAACGCCACCGCGCTCTCCGTCTCGATCGTCGTATTGATCAGAACGAGGTCGGCGTGTGGAACCTGGTGCAGGGCCTGTTCGGGCGTGGTCGCGCACCCGACCACCGTCATGTCGGGCTCCTTTTGCAGTACCACTTTCAGCGTGTGGCAAAAGAGACGGAGCTTATCAACTAGTAGTACGCGTATCATCCGGACTTACTCCTTTTCGTTTCTCTTTTTTCTGCTATTCACTACGTAGACGACACCGTGTCTTGTAAGTGGCTGTCTCTCATCTGATGTGAGAGAGGAGGTGTTCGGACGAGAGCAACACCTGTTGCGCTTACTCTCTATCATCGCACAGGGGGTAGCGAAAAGGTATGGGGAATTACCCTACTCTCCCCGCGGATAAGACCCTATCCGGCGTCTGCAGTTGCCGTGCTGTAAGCCAGGTGCGCCGGTCACGACCGGAGAATTAAGAAAGGCCCGCTCCCGCTTTCGGCGACGAGGTGGGGTGGAGCGACCCGAGGTTATGCCTTCAGTTCGCGCCGCTGAGGCCGTTGCTGAGAAACTGGCGGCCCTGTTTGGCAGCGCGTACAGCTTCGACGAGATCCAGCGTCGTCGACCGCTTCAAGAGATAACCGATTGCTCCTGTGTTCAGTGCCTCCTGTACCAGATCGTGGCTGCCGTACATCGAAAGGATCACAACCTGAACCTCTGTGTTCAGATCGCGGATCATCTGCGTGGCCTTGATACCATTCATTTCCGGCATCGACACATCCATGACCACCACGTCCGGGCGGAGCTGTTCGACCAGCTCCAGCGCCTCCTGGCCATTTTCTGCTTCTCCGATAACCTCTATATCTTCGGCGGTCTCGAGTAAGTTGCGCACTCCCTGGCGCACGAGGTAGTGATCGTCTGCTACTATGACGCGAATCATATCTGTTTACTTGACAGTCAATCGCTACGAGAGATGTTTTCAGGCAAGCTGCATCCTCTACCTACTGTGCCAGGCACGTTGTCCGAGCCATGACCTCTCCGCTTCGTGACCGCCTCCAATGATCGAATAGTGTGCACTGTATGGCAAGGCGCCACTTATCCTTTGTATGATCAAATTAGGAGAAAAGTAATGGGGTTTTACCCTACCTTTTCGACCTTTTTACAAGGTAGGGTGCTTTTTACGTCGGCAGGGAGGTCACGACGAGCAAAGTCTCACTCATCGATAAAGATAAGACCGTGCTTGATCGAAATGCGCATCAGCGTCGGAAGATCGTGAACGTCGAGTTTCGACATGAGGCTGGCGCGATGCTTCTCGACCGTCTTCACACTAATAGTCAGAATGTCGGCGATAGCGTTGTTGGTGTGGCCTTCCGCGATAAGCTGCAGCACTTCCCGCTCCCGTGGTGTGAGCAGTTCCGCCGGGCTCTCCGGCAGCTCCCCCTGCTGGGGCATCATCAGCGTATTGAGCACCGAATCGGATATTGCCGGGCTGAGATAAACTTTGCCTGCACTTGCAGAGCGGATGGCGAGCGGAAGTTCGTCAGCAATGGAGTTCTTCAGCAGGTAGCCCTTGACCCCTTCTCGCAGGAGCTGTTGGGCAATGATCGTGTCCGAGTGCATCGAGAGAATGACCACTTCTACCGGAATGTCCATGCTCAAAATCTGCTCGGAGGCCTGTGTGCCGTCCATGCGCGGCATAGAGAGGTCCATGACGACCACGTGTGGTTCAACCTGGCGCACAAGTTCGACAGCCTCTTGACCAGTGGCCGCCTCGGCCACCACTTCAATATCGTCGACCTCGTCCAGCAGGGCGCGGATACCTTTCCTTACGAGATGATGGTCATCAGCAATAATAACACGAATCATGAGTCCTCCCGCTAGGGCGAATTTCTGCCTAATCCACACATCCGATTATAGCCGGGGGTGTGCCACTCGTAAATGTGCTTTTTATCCGATCGCCGTTCGGCGATCGGATAAAGGATGTCTCTTCACCGGTTGCATGCTATTATCGAGAGCTACAGAGCTGATGCGCACAACAAATACGCTGGAGGGCTGATCATGGTTCCACGATTGCGGGCCTTTGACGAAGTATGGAGCGCCGACGGGCAAAAGCTCGGCGTCGCTCGCTGTCTGCACTACCGACCGGAAGAACAGGTTGATATAGGGACGCAATTATACCCTGTTTACCTGGAAGTGGAGAGTTTCGAACTCGGCGACGACTTTTTTATTCCCGTTCACCTTCTAGAGGGGCGGGACCCGGTCGGGGATCGGGTAACAGTCGCGCTGAAGTTGAAGGCGATTATGAACCGCACCTTGAATCGCATGCCCGACTTCGTCGCGAAGATGGAGAGTCGGGTCGAGATGTTGCCCCGGGAACTGGACGAGGAAGTTGTAGACGTTGAGTGAGGCGCGGGAGAAAGTGGGGGCGCGTGCCGTCGAGGCTTTTGTCTTTGATATGGATGGCCTCATGGTCGACACGGAGCCGATGGCGCGCGACATCTGGGACCAGGTTCTCGACCACTATGGCTTTCAGCTTGACGACGCTACCCACCGGCGGATGGTCGGTCGTCGCAGCGCCGACAGCGCGCGCATCGTGCTCGAACAATATCCGCTAGGCGTCACGGCGGAGGCGCTCATTGTCTATAAAAATAATCTGTGGGAGCAGAAGTGGCGGCAGGGCGTGCCGGCAATGCCAGGGCTGAGCGCCGTGCAGGAGGCGCTGGAGAGACGCGGCATTCCCTGGGCCGTGGCCACCTCTAGCCCGCGGCACTACGCCGAACACGTGGTACAGCATCTCGGTTGCGCCGCTCTGTGCCGCGCTATCGCCGCCGGCGATGAAGTGGAGCACGGCAAGCCGGCGCCCGATCTCTACCTGCTCGCCGCGCGGCGTCTGGGCATCGCGCCAGAACGGTGTCTGGCGCTCGAAGATTCACTCCCCGGTGGCCAGGCGGCGAAGGCCGCCGGCATGACGCTGGTGGCCATCCCCAACGGAACGGCCACCGCGCACGACTTTGCTTTTGCCGACTATATCTTTAGCTCGTTAGTGGAGGTTGTGACGCATCTAGACGAGCTGCTGGCGCAACCCGACTCTGCTACATAACGTGCCGCTACGAGAGTGATTCGCTCTACCGCAGGCGTATATCCCCGTAGCCGCCGCTTAGACCTGATGCTGCTCCCGGTAAACGGCGATCTCGTCGCGGATGAGCTTTCGTGTGCGGGCAATGACCTGCACCGGCTCCACCAGCTCTGTCTGAAGCGCCGTTTCTGTCTCCCGTGCACGGGTGGCAACCGTGGTCGCTTGGGCAAGCGTCTGCTCCTTCAATGGCTTGATCAGCTTGCGCCGTAGCGCCACCTCGTCTCCCTCGCCGGCAACCCAGACATCGAGCGGATCGGCGACGTTGCGCCGCAGGCCATGAATGGTGTTCGGCGTCTCGTCGAGGATCTCGGTGAGGGCGGTCATAATCCCCGAGGCCGTGTCGCCGACGCCAAAGGGGAGCCACTTCAGAACATCCTCAAACCACTCGCTCAGCATCTGCATGAAAGAGCCCGCCGTCTTGACGGCGCCGTTCAGAACACGCTCGGCGGCTGCATAAAGCGCGCCCAGGCGGCCCAGATGGGACTCAACCCAGTTGCGACCATCCTTAAGCAGCGGGATGTGCGCCTCAAGTTCATCCAGCGCCTGTTGGCCCGTGCTGACGCCAGCATCCAGCGCCGGCAGCTCATTCAGAAGGCTTCCCACGCTCTTGCTGAAATTATTCAGACCACTGTCGACAGTGTCTTCCAGCGGCAGCGCGTCTAGCTGTTCATAAAGGGCTACCAGCCCGGTGAGCAGGCCAAGATGGTTGCCCAGCGCGGCAAGCTCCGTCTTTAAGTTGCTATTTTCCACCTCAAGCGCCTCGTTGGCCTCACCCGTACTCCCGCGCGCCTGCTCAAGCGCCTGGAGACGTCCCAGCGCCGTCTGTAGTTCCGTCTGCAGGCGCACATTTTCTGCCTGGGCGGCTGTCAGTCGCGCCACCAGCTCCGGGGCGTCGGTGCTGGGGGAAGCGACGGCGCGCACCGCCGCCGGGGGACCAGAGAGGGTAGGCGCGGACGACACCGGGGTAATCGTCGCCGGTGCGCTTTCTGCATGCTTCATCAATGCTGCGGCGCCGCCGCCTATACCGGAGGCTGCGACCGCCGTAATGAGGATCCCCTTGAGAAAATTACGACGATCCATCTGATCCTGGTGTCTCTCGCTGGTCATCTTCTGACTCCGCTCTCTGTGAAGTAAATATGGGGCGAGTATACTAGAACATTCGTTCCACTCCCGCCCCTCAATGCTCTTTTTACGCCTCTTTCACAACTCACCTATTATAACACGCAGCACCCGGTCACGTTACGACCGGGCGCCAGTTATTACACCTTTCTAACCGCCTGGGGCGGCCGCTCTGGAGGGCGAAAAAGGGAAACGTTATTCGGGGGCAGCGTAGCCAAACTGCTTCAGCGCCCGTTCGTTCCGGCGCCAGTTTGGCTCGACCTTTACCCACAGATCGAGGTAGACGCGGGTACCGAGCATCCGTTCGATCTCCGTGCGTGCTGCGCGGCCGATCTCGCGAAGCTGCGACCCGCGCGAGCCGATGATGATCTTCTTATGGCCCCCGCGCTCGACAAAGATGGTGGCGTTGATGTAGACGACACCTGTTTCGCGCTCCTTAAACTCTTCGACCTTCACGGCGACCCCATGCGGAATTTCCTCGCGTATCTGCAACAGGACCTGTTCGCGCACCATCTCCGCGGCGATGTCGCGCATGTAAAGGTCGGTCACCTGCTCAGCCGGATAGTAGCGCGGCCCCTCTGGTAGAGTATCCAGCACAATCTCATAAAGCGCCTCCAGCCCATCGGTGTTGGCGGCTGAAAAGAGGAGCCAATTTTCCGTCTCCGGTATCAGGGCACGATACGCCTCCGTGCGCGGCAGCACCTCTTCCGGTTCCAGCAGATCGGCCTTGTTCATCGCCAGAATGACCGGCGTGCGGGCGGCTACGTTGCGTAGCTTCTCGGCGATTGCCAGATCTCCTGCGCCCGGCGGCTCGCTGACGTCGACGAGCCACAGCACCAAATCGCTGTCCACGAGCGTCTCTTCGGCTGCGTCGAGCATGAACTCATCTAGCTTGTGCCGCGGCTGCATAATGCCCGGCGTATCGATAAAGATGATCTGGTGGTCTGGTCGGGTGATAATGCCCAGCTGGCGCGTGCGCGTCGTCTGGGGCCGCGGGCTGACGATGGCCACCTTCTGCTGTAGGAGGGCGTTCATGAGTGTGCTTTTGCCGACGTTGGGCCGTCCGACGACGGCGACGAAGCCAGACTTATGGTCGTCGGGCAGCTGCGCCTCGTCGAGCGTGCGGAGCTCCTGGACCACTTCCGGATCCAGGTAGTCATCCGCGGCGAGCGCTTCTTCTTCAGCTTCAGCGTATTCGTCGTTAAAATCAGTCATAGCGCCTGTGGTCCAAAGGGTCGAAAGAAACTTTCTATCAGCAGTGTCGGCAGAGAGATTGCTGCCGACACGATCAACTATAATCTAGCGGCGCCTGTTCGCCCAATGGCGGGGCGCCGGTTCCAATGAAGAACAAATTTTGTCTGAAAATAGCCTCGCCAGCTGCGTGGGCGACGGTCGCTTAGAGACCGGTAATTCGCTGCATCTCGCGCATCGTCAGCGCGACGCGCTCGTCGCGTAAGAGCGGCAGGCGGATACGCGTCCGCCGGAGCTGGTTCAGATCCAGCTTGGCGACCACCAGCGCCTCTTCGTAATAGGGCCCCTGGGCAATCAGCACGCCCTCCGGGTCGAAAACGGTCGAGCCGCCCCAGAAGTTCACACCATCTTCGAAGCCGGTGCGGTTGGTGTGAATGACGAAGTTGGTGAAGATGCTGGCGTAGGCCTGGTTGATGTGCTCGACCCAGCGGGCGCTGCCGATCTTCTGCTCCGTCGCCACGCCTCGTCCGGGGGAAGCGCTGGTCAGCAGGAGAATGTCGGCACCGTCCAGCCACAGTAGGTGCGGTGGACTGACGTGCCAGAAATCTTCGCAGATCAAGAGCCCCATCCGGCCGAAGCGAGTATCGAAGGCGCGCACGGCGTCTCCCCAGGCGAAGTAGCGGCTTTCGTCAAACATACCATAGGTGGGCAGGTAGACCTTGCGGTGCAGGTGAACCACCTCGCCGCCCGACAGATAGGCGGCGCTGATATAGAACTTCTGGCGCTCGTCACTCTCCACAAAGCCGACGACGATATCCATGTCCCGGCTCGCACCAAGCAGACGGCCGAATACCGGATCCTTGTAAGAGGGCTGAAGAGCGACTTCAAAGGCCAGATCACGAAGGCGATAGCCGGTCAGCGAGAGTTCGGGAAAGAGGAGGAGCTCCACCCCCTGATCGGCCGCCTGTTCGATCAGCTGTAGATGGAGCTCCAGATTGGCCTCGATCGCGCCCAGCTTAGGCGTCATCTGTGCCAGGCCCACTTTAAGATTCATCTGCTGGTCACCTCCGAGCGATATGCACGAAGATCGATCTTAGACGAAGGTGGGGAACGGGGCAAAAAGAGATATAATGTTCCCATGAACCAGGAACAGCCCCGCGTCGTCATCGTCGGCGCCGGCTTTGGGGGTCTCTGGGCGGCACGCGCCCTTGCCGACGAGCCGGTCGATGTTCTCCTTGTCGATAAAAACAACTATCACGCCTTCTGGCCACTCCTCTATCAGGTAGCCGCCGCCGAACTGGAAGCGGAGCAGATCGCTTATCCCGTGCGGCGCGTTCTGCGTACGCAGGAGAACGCTAGCTTCGTCATGGACGAGGTGCGCGAAATTGACCTCGATGCGCGGACGCTCCATACTGTGGACGGTCCCAGTATTGGCTATGACTTTCTGATCCTCGCCCCCGGTAGCGCCTCCAGCTTCTTCGGTATCCCCGGCGCCGCAGACTACACCTTCCCCCTGAAGACGATGGAGGAGGGGGTTGCCCTGCGCAACCATATTTTGCGCTGCTTTGAAGTGGCCATTCAGGAGCCAAATCCCGCGCGGCGGCGGCAGCTCCTGACCTTCGTCGTCGTCGGCGGTGGGCCGACTGGCGTGGAGTATGCCGGCGCACTCGCCGAGCTGATCCACGGCCCTCTGCTTCGCGACTTTCGCGGCCTCGACGTGGACGAAGTCTGTGTGACAGTGATTGAGATGATGGAGACCCTCCTGCCTGGCATGCCGGAGCGCTTGGGTAACTATGCTGCGCGGCGTCTTGAAGAGCAGCACGTCGATGTGCGCCTCGAGACGGCGGTTGCCGAAGTAACCGAAAACGCCGTTATGCTTGAGGGTGGCGAGCGCATCGATACAGAGACGGTGATTTGGACGGCGGGCGTGCGCGGTGCGCCGCTGGCCGAGGCTTCCGGGCTTGAGACGACGAAAGGCGGGCGCGTGCCCGTACTGCCCACACTGCAGCTGACCGGGCGGCCTGAAGTGTACGTCGCCGGCGATCTGGCGGCATTCGAGGGGGAGGATGGAGAGCTGCTGCCGATGCTCGCTCCGGTCGCCAACCAGCAGGGGGAACATGCCGCTTACAACATCAGCCGCCAGCTCCGTGATCAGGAGCCCGTCTCTTTCCACTACTTTGATAAGGGGGCCATGGCCACCATCGGGCGCGGTGCTGCCGTTGCCGAAATCTTCCACCTCGCCTTCACTGGCTTTGTGGCGTGGATAATCTGGCTCGTCGTTCACTTGTTTCAGCTCATCGGTTTTCGGAACCGGCTGGCTGTGATGATCAACTGGGCCTGGAGCTATCTATTCTTTGAGCGTATGGTGCGCGTCATTTTGCCGGTGGCGGATGAGCTGGATGCCGCGTTTGAGGAGAAAAGGGTCGATGAAGAAGACGCATGAACTGGCCTCCCGGAAGCGGATCGCGCTCGTCGCCCACGACAACAAAAAGGATGATCTGATCGCCTGGGCGCGCCATAATCAGGAGCTGCTCGAGCAACATACTCTCTACGCTACGGGAACGACCGGTCGCCTGCTGCAGGATACTCTCGAGCTATCCATCAATCGCCTACAGAGCGGCCCGCTCGGCGGTGACCAGCAGATTGGAGCCAAGATTGCAGAGGGGGAGATCGACTTCCTCGTCTTTTTCTGGGATCCGCTCTCACCACACCCCCACGATCCCGACGTCAAGGCGCTGTTGCGGATGGCGGTGGTATGGAACATCCCCATGGCGTGCAATCTTGCTTCAGCAGACTACGTTATCACCTCGCCGCTGATGGAAAGCCGCTACGAGCGCGTGCTGCCCGACTATGAAAGCTACCGCCAGCGGCTGCCGGCCACTGATACAGGGCCGCCGCTGCCCGAAGTTGAGAAGTAACGCGACTTACGCGACGCTTACGCTTTCTCTGCTATACTGACAGTGGAGCATTAGAATACTTTTGAAGGTGCACTGTTTACAGATAGACCATACAAACAGGCGCTTCGTTCCGAAGAGCTCTTGTTATGCTGCCTGGATTGAGGTCCGTCTCCCACGCGGACGATCGTCCCAGTAGCCAATCCCATCTTTTTGGAGGTGTAAATGGAGATCAAGCGAATCCCACTGAGTGAGTCAGAGAGGCGGCCGATTCCCAAAGAGGTCAAAAGCTTTGGCGCCGTCTTTACTGACCACATGTTTCAGCAGCACTACACGCCGGCGCGAGGCTGGCATGACCCAACTATCGGCCCTTTCGAGGAGATCTGCCTGAGCCCGGCGGCAAGTGTTTTCCATTACGCGCAGGAGATCTTTGAAGGCACCAAGGGCTATCGACGCCCAGACGGCAACATTAACCTCTTCCGACCGTGGGAGAATATGCACCGCTTCAACGAGTCGGCGCTGCGCATGGCGATGCCCACTGTCGACGAGGAAGATCATCTTCAGGCCATCGTCGATCTGATCTCGCTCGAGCATGAGTGGGTGCCGGACAGCCCCGGCGCACTTTACATCCGGCCGGTCATGATCGCCACCGACTCCGCGCTGGGCGTCCACGCCAGTGACAGGTACCTGCACTACGTCATTCTGGGGCCGGTCGGCTCCTATTTCCGAGAAGGTTTCAATCCCATTCCGGTCTACATCTCTGACACGTATCGCCGCGCCTGCGTGGGGGGTACCGGCGCGGCCAAAACGGGCGGCAACTACGCCGCCAGCCTGCTGGTGACAGACGAAGCGAAAGAGCGCGGCTACTCTCAGGTTTTGTGGCTTGACGCTGTAGAAGGGCGCTACGTGGAAGAGGTGGGGGCGATGAACATTTGCTTCGTCTACGACGGCGAGCACATCGTGACCCCGGAGCTGACTGGCAGCATCCTCCCCGGCGTTACGCGCGACTCAGTCATCCACATGGCTCCCGATCTCGGCTACACGATCAGCGAGGAGCGCATCGACGTCACCGAAATGCTGGCCGACGTCAGAAATGGCCGCATTACGGAAGTCTTCGGCTGTGGAACAGCCGCCGTCATCGCCCCGGTGGGCAAGTTCGGATATCGCCATGAAGAGTACGTGATCAACGACTACGAGGTGGGTTCCGTCTCTCAGCGCTTGTATCAGGAGCTCACCGACATCCAATTCGGGCGCAAAGCAGATCCCTACGGCTGGACCTACGTCATTGAGGTCGAGGAGAGAGCGCCTGTTTTATAAGAAGCACCCTTTCCCGTAGGGCTAGCGGTTGCGGGAGAGAGATTGATCCATCCTGCACCACCTTTCAGTCACGGAGGCGCGGCCACGCCGCGCCTCCGTGCGTTGTCTGGCACCATTTGGGAGCCTGTCGCCCCGATCTGGTAGTTTCTGATGGCTTTTACGACTATAGTGGGCAGTACCTTGTCGGGCGCGACGGCGTAGGGCGGACCGCCAAACGGGCCCGAGGTGAGTGGATAAACGTCAGGGAGAAAGAGATGCGTGAAGTAGCGATAGCGGGCATCGGTCAGGTGTCTGTACGAGAACATTGGGAGCTCGCCGTTCGCGATCTGGCTGTCCAGGCGGCGCGCGCTGCCCTGGATGACGCCGGTATCGAGCAAGCCGGGGCGCTCTACGTCGGTAACATGACCGGCGGCAGCCTCAACCGCCAGCGTCACCTCGGCGCCGTCGTCGCCGACTTTCTGGGCCAGCCGGGCACAGAGGCGGTCCGGGTGGAAGCAGCCTGTGGATCGGCCGGTTCAGCCCTACGGATGGCGATGCTCGCCGTCGCCAGCGGCAGTGTGGAGAGTGCGCTGGCAGTCGGCGTTGAGAAGATGACGGAAACCCCCGTCGGCGCGACGACCAGTGCGCTCGTGGGGGCGGCGGACGCCGAATATGAAGCCGTTCACGGTGTCACTTTTGTCGGCCTCAATGCCCTGATTATGCGTCGCTACATGCACGAGTATGGCTATCAGCACGACGACTTTGCGCCGTTTGCCATCAACGCTCACCAGAATGCAGCATACAACCCCAACGCCATGTTTCAAGCGCCGATCAGCTTCAAGGCATATCAGAAGGGGCGCGTCGTCGCCGATCCGATCACCCTCTTTGACGCCTCACCCATTGGCGATGGCGCCGCCGCGTTGCTGCTGATGGCCGCCGACAAGATGCCCGAGGCGGTGCGGATTGCCGGCTCTGCCGTCTCCATCGACACGCTTGCCATTCACGATCGCGAAGACCCCCTCTGGCTGAAGGCGGCGCAGCAGTCAGCCGAGCGCGCCTATCGCCAGGCTGCCGTCGGGCCAGAGGACGTCGACCTCTTCGAGCTTCATGATGCGTTTACCGTCATGGCCGCGCTCTCCCTGGAGGCATGCGGCTTCGCCGGGCGCGGAGAAGGCGTGCGGCTGGCGCAGGAAGGCGAGATCATGCCGCAAGGGCGCATCCCGATCGCTACGATGGGTGGGTTGAAAGCGCGGGGGCACCCGGTTGGAGCAACCGGCCTTTACCAGGTTGTCGAAGCCGCGCTGCAGCTACGCGGTGACGCCGGCGACGCCCAGATCGACGGCGCGCGGGTGGCGATGACCCAGAATATCGGCGGCAGTGGGGCGACTGTCGCGACCCACATCCTGCGCCGGCCCGACTAAACGGGTGCGCCGTTAC
Organism: Promineifilaceae bacterium (SeqCode); assembly: GCA_033722535.1. Taxonomy (GTDB): domain Bacteria; phylum Chloroflexota; class Anaerolineae; order Promineifilales; family Promineifilaceae; genus JAAYYY01. The sequence goes on along the minus strand of JAWVYW010000026.1, from coordinate 9,950 downwards.
CGGCAGGGCTCGGCTGCGGCTTCCAATCCTCCGCAAAGTGGCGCAGCGCCTGCAGGTTTCGCAGCGGGGTGTTCGTCATGATCACACAGCCGGTGCCGAGCACCAGACCACGACCGCCTGTCTGCTCTACCGCGTTCCGCGCTTCGGCGAGCACCGCCTCCGGATCGCCGGTATGCATCGTGCTCCGTGAAACGCCGCCGCTAAGAGCGCCTGCAAACTGGTCCCGACCCTCGCGCAGTGAGATATTGCTGTCGCGATCGTGCCAGTTGAGCAGCGGGACATCATAGTCGGCCACGACGTCGAAGATCAGATCCTGATCCCCGTGCAGATGAATGGTGTTTAACCAGAGATCGCTCGCCTCGCCGAGGATCTGCTCGTCGTAGGGCTGCCCAAATGTCTTGTACTCCACCCCGCTCAACAGCGCGTGGCGCGCGTGCTGGATGGCGTAGTAAATGCCGCTGATTCCCGTCTCCCGCGCCGCCTCCACCAGACGCATCGTCGACTCCGTAATCGTTTCCAATCCCTGCCGGAAATGCTGCGGGTGGCTGCGCATGTGGCTGAGCGCCTGCTCCTTGCCCGCCAGATTCTTCGCCTGGGCCAGGGGTGAGAAGATCGTCGCCAGGAACGGCACCCTCTCCCCCCACGCCTCTCGCAGCAGGCGCAACGCCTCGACCTGCACCGCCAGCGAGCCTTGATCGGGCTCGAGTGGTTTCAGGTCAGCCCACGCTTCAGGATGGTGAATGATGCGGCGAGTGTAGTCGCGCGTCCCCTCGACGTTCCCCAGCCAGCGCGACTCCACACCCCAGTCGGCGAGACAGTAACTGCTGGAAGGGGAAACCTTGACGAAGTCCCAGTCATAGCGTTCCTGCCACAGTAGGTGGGCCGCTGCCAGGCTCTCCGCATTCTGATCATCACCCGGCCAGTGCCGCCACACGGCAATGGGCAGGCGGTCGGTTGGCTCGTGGGCGATCGTCGCCTCTAGCCGCTCTCGTTTTGTCATCGGAGTCATCTTTGCTTCCTCCGGCTATCTCTACTCTCGTCTACGCTTCAATTTTCTGTAGGTGGCGTGGGAAGCTCGTCAGCGAGCGCCCTCCCTCCTCCGTAATGACCAGATTATCCTCAATCCGCACGCCGCCGCGCCCCGGCAGGTAGATGCCCGGCTCGACGGTGAAGACGGTGCCCGGCGCAAGGGGTGCGTCATTGCCCTGGACGATCTGGGGGTTCTCATGCGTCTCCAGCCCGAGACCGTGCCCGGTGCGGTGGATAAAGTAGTCGCCGTAGCCGGCGTTTTCGATCACTCTCCGCGCCGCGCGATCAATGTCCGCGCCGCTTGCACCCGGGCGCGCCGCGGCGCGCCCGGCCTCGTTTGCCGCCTGAACGACATCATAGATCAGGCGCAGCTCTTCGTCGACTGTACCCACCGCAAACGTGCGGGTGATGTCTGAGATGTAGCCGTCGACGACCACGCCCCAATCGATGACGAGGAGATCTCCATTCTGCAGGGGCCGGTCGGTAGGGACGGCGTGTGGGGAAGCGCCGTTTGGGCCCGACGAGACGATAGGGGGAAAGGCCAGACCATCCGCGCCAGACGCCAGGAGCGCCCGCACGAACATCGCGGCAACCTCCTTCTCCGTCAGACCCGCGTGCAGACGGGGGAGCAGCTCACGCATCGACTCCTCCGCCAGCCGGACCGCCTTTTCGTGGGCCGCTATCTCGTCAGCGTCTTTCTGCATCCGCAGGGTGTCCAGGACCGGCTCGGCGTGCGTCGTCCGCAGCCCGGGCGCATAACGCTGTAGCAGCTCCAGCTCCAACACGCGCATCCGCAGCGCCTCGACACCTAGCAGGTATTCGGAAAGATTAAGCTGTGCACAGACTTCGTCGAAGGCGTGTGTATAACCTTCCTCGTCGCTCCAGGCAAAAATGCGGTCGAGCGGAACACCGGCCTCCTGCGCCTTGCTCGCCTCCAGCACCGGTATGACGATCGCCGGCTCGTCGTTGACAGGAATAAACAGCACCATCGGTCGCTCGCTCAAATGTGCGTGAATGCCGCTGATATAGGCCATATTGGCGCCGGGAACGAGGGCGACGCCGTCGAGGCCGCGTGCCCGGGCTCCCTGGATCAGCTTCTGCAACCGTTTCTCGTTCATACCTCTCCCTCCTCTACCGCCCGGCAACGGTGACTGCCGCCTTTGTCGCTCATGCGCCTGCCTGCTCCAGCTCGACCAGGGGCACCCCCGGCTGCACTGCCTCGCCCTCGGAGCAGTTGATACTGCTGACGACGCCGTCGTGGGGCGCCTGCAGCGGCAGGATCATCTTCATCGACTCGAGGAGTAGCAACTTCTTGCCAGCGCTCACGTGCTCGCCCTCCTCAACGAGGATCTGCGAGACGACCGCGGGGATCGAGGCGGAGAGCGAACCGGCGGCGGCAGCCGCGCCCGCCGGCTGTTCGCGCACGCGCCGGTACGGCACGTTAGTGCCGTCTACCCACAGCTGGCGCTGGTCGCCGTCTACGCTGCCTGCGGCGCGCAGGCGGCGCACGCGCATCCCTTCGTCGCTTGGCTGCTCATACTCCAGGACAAAGTGGTGGTCGCCTGCCTCGACGACGCGCACCTCAGTCGTATCTCCATCCCGTGTAATGCGGAGCCGGTCGCCCTGGCGAATAACCTCAATCTCACTGACGTCTCCGTCGACGTCGACTTTAACTTTCATCGTATGCTACTCCATGAATGCTGCTGAATCGGTTCCACCTGTAGCGCCGCGTCCAGGCTCTCTCACTGCTCCTCGCGCGCGACGCGGAGGGTAAAACCATCTGTCTCTGTGACCACCACCTCTGTGCCAGTGGGCAGCGCTTCGTCCGCCTCCGCCCGCCAGATTTCCCCCTGCACTAACACCGAGCCGACGAATACCAGCGGCCCCCCGGGCGCCGGTACCAGCTTCTTGCGCACGTATCCGGTGCGCCCCACCAGTCCCTCCATGCCCGTCACGGGACGTCGCTGCTGAGCGCGGGCGGCAAGGACGGCGAGAGCGAGGAAAAAGCCTGTGCTGAGCAGGGTAATGGTCATCGCCGCCGGCAGCGACAGGCGTACCAGGAGCGGCAGGCTGGCCCGCTCGAAGATCAGCAACAGGCCGCCAAAGAGTGCGACGGCGCCGGTTAGCGCCAGGAGGCCCGTTCCCGGCGTTTTGAGCTCCAGCACAAACAAGACAAAGGCCGCGGCGACGAGGGCCGGACCAAACCAGGCACTGATCACGTCGTCCCCCTTATCTGCAGGCGAGGAGCCCTACCAATGGCGAGGCACCTCCTGCTGGCGGGGCACACGTAGAACGGCTGCAGGGTGCGTGAAGCGCTGCCTCTCTACTTGCGTCGATGAAGAATCCATGATGACTGCTTCCTTTATCCTCGCAGAGGAGGATAATGATAAAGGATGGGCGTCGCGTAGACGCCTACTTGATTATACCTGACTTGTCGCGGATGAAGCAGACTTTAAGTATCTATCTCCATATTCCATTTTGCCGCCACCGCTGCGCGTACTGCGATTTCAACACCTACACCGGTCTGGGCGACCTGCAAGAGACGTACGCGGACGCTCTCGCAGAGGAGGCGCGTCTCGTCGGCGCCGGGGCGCCCGAGCGGATGCAGGTGGGGACACTCTTTTTTGGGGGCGGCACACCCTCGCTCATGTCTCCCGCGGCGCTGAGCCGCATTCTCCGCGCCGTGCGCGCCCACTTCGATCTGCTACTCGATGCCGAGATCACGATGGAAGCAAATCCGGACAGCGTGGACGAAGCGTACCTACAGCAGGTGCGCGCCCTGGGCGTGAATCGCCTGAGCTTCGGCATGCAGAGCGCCAATCCCGGCGAATTGGCCCTGCTGGAGCGCAACCACGATCTGAACACGGTGGTCGCGGCGGTAGCGGCGGCGCGTCGCGCGGGCTTCGACAACCTGAGCCTCGATCTGATCTACGGTCTGCCCCATCAGTCCCTTGCTGCCTGGGAACGAAGCCTGCAGGCGGCGCTCAGCCTCTCGCCGGAGCACCTGAGCCTCTACTGCCTGACGATCGAGCCCGGCACGCCAATGCAGCGCTGGCTTCAGAATGGGCAGATCCCGCTGCCGGATCCCGATCTGGCTGCCGATCAGTACGCGCTGGCCTGCGCGACGTTGGAAGATGGTTGGCGCCACTACGAGATCTCCAACTGGGCGCGGCCCGGTCGTGCCTGCCGGCATAACCTGACCTACTGGCACAATGAGAGCTATCTGGGGCTGGGAGCGGGCGCGCACGGTCACGCCGGCGGCTACCGCTACTCCGTCGTGCGGCAGCCTCGTACTTACCTCCACCGTATAGAGGGGGGGCAGCGCCATCGCTTTCCCCTCTCCCCCGCCGTTGCCGACGCCGCGCGTATCACGCCGGCGGAGGCAATGGCGGACGCAATGATCACCCGTCTGCGCCTGTTAGACGAAGGGGTGGCGTTGGACTATTTTCGCGCGCAGTTTGGGCAGACGGTGCGGGAGCGCTACGGTGCGACAGTCGATCAGCTTCTAGAGTGGGATCTGCTCCAGGAACGGGACAACCGCCTCCTGCTGACGGAAAGAGGTTGGTTTCTCAGCAACCAGATTTTCTACCGCTTCCTGCGCGACGATTGACGCCGCGCGCTAAGCCGGTTCTACTGCGCGCCCCATCGCCTCGGATTCCGTTTCCAGGGCCATCTCTGCCGCGCGCAGCGTGTTCTTCATCAACATGGCGATCGTCATCGGCCCCACGCCGCCCGGCACCGGTGTGATGGCGCCTGCCACCTCTTGCGCCGATTCGAAATCGACGTCTCCCACCAGCCGGTAGCCGCGCCGCGCTTCCGGATCCTCCACGCGGTTAACGCCGACATCGATTACAGTGGCGCCTGGTTTGATCATCTCTCCCCTGATCATCTCCGGTCGTCCTACGGCAGCGATCAGCACATCTGCCTCCTGTGTGTGCGCGGCGAGATCGCGGGTACGGCTGTGGCAGATAGTGACGGTGGCATTCGCCTGTTGTAGCAGCATGGCGACCGGCAGCCCGACGATATTCGAGCGCCCCACAACCACGGCATTGGCACCGGAAAGGGAGGCGCCGGCTGCTTCCAGCAGAACCATAATGCCGTAGGGCGTGCAGGGAATAAAGAGCGGCTCGCGCCCTTTCATTGCCAGCCGCCCAATGTTGATCGGATGGAAGCCGTCCACATCCTTCTCCAGGCTGATGCTGTTAAGCACCGCCTCTTCGTCTAGATGGTCGGGGAGGGGAAGCTGAACAAGGATGCCGTTCACCTCCGGATCGGCGTTCAGGCGGCTTACCACTGCCTCGACCTCTGCCTGCGTCGCAGTGGCGGGCAGCGTCTCGCCGATGGAGCGGATGCCGAGCTCTTCGCACGTCCGCTGTTTCATCCGCACATAGGTCGCCGAAGCGGGATCCTCCCCCACCAGAACGGTCGCCAGGCCAGGCGTATAGCCATATTGTTCTTCCATTGCGGCTACAGCTTCTTTGATCTTCTCGCGTACCTCTGCCGCCACCTGGCGACCGTCAATAATCGTTGCTGTCATGGTCGTCTCCTCTCCGTGTAAGTTTTGGCATCGCAACCGTTAGCAACGCTGTCGACGCCGGTAGACAAAAGAGCCTCCAGCCAGAGACAGCAGGAGGCTTGAATATGCGTCTTATCTCATCAATGTCAATTTGAGAGCGGGTGCGCCAGGTGCGACCTGGGTCGAGCCACATCCGCCCCTATTCGGATAACGAAAGAGCGGGAGCTATTCCGGCAGGAGGTCCGTACCCATAAATTTATCGAGCCAGATGCCGATGGCCGCTGCAAGGAAGAAAGCAGTGAGAAAGAAGTACAGCCCCCCATACTCCTCAAGGGAGGTATCGAGCAGATACATCACGATAAGCGCCGTCAATATCGCGCCGATAGCAAGAGAGAGTATAAACAAAGCGATTCGTCTTATTAACATTGTAGATCCTCCGCGGAAAAAGAGAGTAACGCTAGATCGGCTCACTGTCGTCAATGCGCGCCTGGAGCGCCGAGCGCACGTGGTGCGTTAGTTCTTCCGGCGATATCGGTTTTGTCAGGTAAAGGTCGGCGCCACAGGCCAGCCCCTTGCGCACGCTCTCGGCGTCCGTCTTAGCACTGAGGAGTAAGATCGGCAGCTCGTCGTTGTTATGCTGCTCGCGCACCGTTTCACAGACGGTGAAGCCGTCCATGCCGGGCATCATGATGTCCAGGATCATGATGTCGGCTACATTTGCCTGTACCTTTTCCAGAGCATCAAACCCATCTTCAGCTTCTACTACTTCGAAGCCGGCACGCACGAGCATCAGACGCAGCAACGTCCGCGCCATTGGCTCGTCATCGACTACCAGTACAGTTTCGCTCAATACAACCTCAATCGTCCTAAAGCTATCGTGTCGGGTCGCGCTCTTTCTTGCGGCTAATTGTAGACGATTCTGCCGTTGTCGCAATTTTAATCGCTCCGGATATCGTCTGCGGAGAGCGGCAATTCAAGTGTCAATCCTTCGCGCGCGAGAATCGTATTCGGGAACAACTCTTGTGCCCGAACGAGCATATCATTTTCCAGGTAGGCGTCCGTTGCGTCGGGTGAAAAGTGAAAAAGAGCAAGCGCTCCGACCTCCGCTGTCTGCGCCGCGCGCACAGCTTCCAGCCAGCTACTGTGGCCCCAGCCTGGAAACTCCCGGCGTTCGTCGACCGAGAAAAAGGAGTCGTGAATCAGAAGGTCTGCTCCCTGCGCCAGCGCCACGATCGACAGCTCGACGGTGCCTGCCTTATGGGTTGTATCGGAGCAGTAGGCGAGGACACGACCACCATTTTCGATGCGGAAGCCGAGGCAGCCGCCGGGATGATTCAGCTCTGCCACCCGCAGGATCGTTTCATCTCCGATAATCAACCGCTCGCCGTCGCTCACTTCCTTAACGTGGAAATCGGCGGGCAACGTTTTATAGTCGAATGGGAGATACGGCTCGACAATCTGCCGCGCCAGAATCTCCTCCAGCCGCTGCCCGACTCGCTTCTGACCGACGATGACAAAGCGGTTGTTGCGCTCGAACGCGGGTGCGAAGTAGGGGAAGCCCTGAATGTGGTCCCAGTGCGTGTGGCTGATCAGGATCGTTCCCACGATGCGCCCCTGGTGAGTGTGCACCAGCTCCTGACCCAGCCAGCGAATCCCGGAGCCAGCGTCGATGATGATCAGATGCTGGTCCGACGTGTGAACGGCAACGCAGGCTGTGTTGCCGCCGATCCGTAATGTATCGGCGCCGGGAACCGGTATCGTCCCTCGCACACCCCAGAAATGAACGCGCACTTTCTCCTCTTATTTCTACTTACGGAGCGAATAGCCCGATTATACCGAAACGGCCACGCGCCTTCACGACCAGACCTCGCGAGCGTCCACAGCGGCGATATCGCGCAAAATAGCCTGTGCCCCCAGACGCCCCGGGGCACCCATGATTCCGCCACCCGGATGGACGCCGGAGCCACACTGATAGTAGCCGCGAATCGGCGTTCGATAACGGCTCCAGCCGGGGGCAGGGCGGAGAAAGAAAAGCTGTTCCGGCGACAGCTCTCCCTGAAAGATATTGCCTTCGGTCAGCCCGACGATGCGCTCAATGTCGAGCGGCGTCAGCACCTGACGGTGCAGAATTAGCTTCCGGATATTCGGGGCGTAATGGCTCAGCGTCTCGATCACCGCATCCCCCAGTGCTTCTCGCTTCTCATCCCAGGTGCCCTCTACCAGATTGTAGGGTGCGTACTGAACAAAGATCGACATCACATGCTTTCCCGGCGGCGCCATCTGCGGATCAATCAGCGAGGGGATCACGACGTCCATGTAGGGGCGGCGGGAAAAGCGGCCATATTTTGCATCGTCATAAGCGCGCTCCAGGTAGTCGATGCTGGGGCTGATGGAGATTGCGCCCCGCAGAAATGGCTCCTGCGTGCCCGGCGGGCCGTCAGGCAGCGCGTCGAAGTGCGGCAAGCCGTCCAGAGCCAGGTTGACTTTGGCCGAAGAACCCTGGAAGCGAAAGTTGCGGACGTCCTGAACCAGATCCTCGGGCAGCCGCTCCGGTGGCAGCAGCTGCAGGAAGGTACGGACCGGATCGAGGCTGGAGGCGACCGCACGGCTTTTGATCACTTCGCCGCTCTCGAGGGCAACACCCACCGCACTCCCATTACGCACAACCACCTCCGCCACGGGGGCTGCGGTGCGTATCTCGGCCCCAAAAGCGCGCGCGGCTCCGGCAATCGCCTCGCTCACGGCGCCGGTGCCGCCGCGGGCAAAGCCCCAGGCGCGAAAGGCACCGTCGATCTCCCCCATATAGTGGTGGAGCAGCACGTAAGCTGTACCGGGGGAGCGGGGGCCACGAAAGGTACCGATAATGCCGCTGGCCGACATTGTCGCTTTAAGCGCCTCCGTCTCGAACCACTCGTCGAGAAAGTCGGCGGCGCTCATCGTCATCAGCTTGATCAGCGCGTAGAACTGCTCTTCCCCCAGCCCCAGGAAGTGGCGCCCCAGCCGCGCGAGGTCAAGCCACTGTCCGGGCGCAAAGGAAGCGAGGTCCGGCGGCGGCGTGGAAAGGATCGGCTTCACCGCCCGCGCCATCTGCATCATCAGCCGCCCGTACTCATCGTATGCTTCCGCGTCACGGAGCGAATGGCGAGCCAGCTCCCTTTGAGTGCGGTCGTGGTCGCCCCAGCGCATCAGATAGTCCCCGTCCGGTAGTGGCGTCAGCGTGCTCTCCAGCGGCAGCAGGTGCAGGCCGTGCCGGCTGAGATCCAGCTCGCGGATGATCTCCGGGCGCAGGAGGCTGACCACGTAGGAGAAGACGGTATATTTGAAGCCGGGGAAGATCTCTTCGGTGACCGCGGCACCCCCCACGAGCGGGCGCTTTTCCAGCACCAGCACTTTGAGCCCTGCGCGCGCCAGATAGGCCGCCGCCACGAGGCCGTTGTGGCCGCCGCCGATGATGATGGTGTCGTACATAATGATGCTGAACCGCAAGCGCCCCCGGGGGAGTGCGCGTTACCAGTCCCGCGTCTCTCCTTTATCAAAAGAGCCTTTCTGATAGGGTGCTTTCTTGCGGGCAGGGTCAAAGAACGGTAACTTCACGACCCGCGCCTCTGCCCGGCGGCGCATATGCTCGACCGTCGTTTCAATCTCCAGCGGCGTTCCGGGCGTGCTGACGTCGCTGCGCACGGTCGCCAGGGCGATTGGCCGCTTCAGGAGCGGCGAGAAGCAGCCGCTTGTGGCGTAGCCTATTTCCCGACCCCGGTGGTAGAGCGGCACGCTCTCTCGCCAGGGCGTGGCGGGCACCTGCACGGGAAGGCTTGCGCGCCCATAGACTTCTTCCAGCGACGTCCAATCGATCTCCAGGCCCACCACCTTCCAGCGAGGGCCTCCCTCTTTTGCCTGCGCCAGCGCCTCTCGCCCGACGAAATAGTCCTCTTTGTCCAGATCCACGAGCCACCCCAGTCCCAGCTCATAGGGCGTTGAGCTCTGGGCGTCGATCAGCGCCTTGTTGGCCGGCCGGTAATCAACGTCTGCCAGCAGTAGGCCAGCTTCCAGCCGCGCCATATCCAGCGCCAGCAGGCCGGCGGGCAACAAGCCGTATGGCGCGCCCGCGGCTGTGACGGCGTCCCAGATCGCCAGTCCATCCGCGGCTTCCATCCACAGTTCATAGCCCAGGTCACCGGTATAGCCGGTACGCGAAATCTGCACCGGGCGACCGGCAATCTCGGCCCGAGTGAGGCGATAGTAGGGCAAATGCGCCCCCGCTTCCTGCGCCACCCGGTGGAGTATGGCGCGCGCCCCCGGGCCCGGCCCGGCCCGCGCCGCCGGGGGCACAGCCGGGGGGCGCCGGGCCACGTCCAAACCCCGCGCGGTGTGGGGTCGCCCGCGCCGCGGGGGGTAGGCGGGCGGA
>JAWVYW010000025.1:0-32020 GCA_033722535.1 Promineifilaceae bacterium (SeqCode) | reverse complement strand
TGGATGGGTTGGGAGCGCAAGCGCGGCAAGCTGCACGAATTTAATCGGCTGCTTCGCGGCGACGACAACACTTCCTTTATGACTCAGGCCGGTGCGTTGGAGCAAATCGGCGTCATTGAGTATGTGATTACGCTCGACGCCGACACGGTTCTGCCCCGTGATGGGGCGGCGCGTCTATGTGGGGCGCTGGCTCATCCCTTGAACCGGGCGCGCTTTGCCCCCCAGAGCCGCCGCATTGTTGCCGGCTACACCATTTTGCAGCCGCGCACCGAGATCAAGCCTACCAGCGCTAACCAGTCCATCTTCACCCAGGCCTTCACCGGCGACGCCGGGCTTGATCTGTACACGCGTGCCGTGTCCGACGTCTACCAGGACCTCTTCGGCGAAGGTATCTTTGTCGGCAAAGGCATTTACGATGTCGACGCCTTTGAACGCAGCCTTGCCGGTCGGGTGCCGGAAAATAGCCTCCTGAGTCACGATCTGTTCGAGGGTATACATGGACGAGCGGGGCTGGTCACGGACATCGTCCTCTACGAAGAGTATCCCCCTCACTACCTCATTCACGTGCGCCGCTCTCATCGCTGGATGCGGGGCGACTGGCAGCTGCTTCCGTGGTTGTTGCCGCTCGTTCCCACTGTCGAGGGTTGGCGCCCCAACCCGCTAAGCCTCATCGATCGCTGGAAAGTAGTCGACAACCTGCGGCGCAGTCTGCTTGCCGTGTCCCTGGTGTTGCTGCTGCTGGCGGGGTGGACGTTCCTTCCTGGCTCGCCCGTGGTGTGGACAGTGGTAGCGGTAATGACGCCCGCAGTCGCTCTGTTGACCGGTGTGGCGATGGTCCTGGTGCGTCGCCTCGGAGGTGCTTCCTGGTCGGATGTGCTGGCGCCGCTACAAGATAGCGCCCTGCGCTGGCTGCTGTTCATCTCTTTCCTACCGTACGAAGCGGTGCTCAAGTTCGACGCCGTCCTCACGACGCTGAGCCGGCTGCTGATCACCCGTCGCCACCTGTTACAGTGGACGACGGCGGCGCACACTGTTCGCCTCTTCGGCGAAGATGTGAGTCCGGCTGTTAGCTGGCGGAACATGATATCGAATCCTCTGCTCGCCGTGGCGGCCACACTCACCATCTTTCTCCTCAACCCGGCGGCGCTGCGGGTGGCCTTCCCCCTGCTCCTCTCGTGGTTCTGCGCCCCCTACCTCTCCTATATTATCAGCCGGCCGCTGCGGGAAGAACGACCAGCGTTATCAGATGTGGAGCGGCGCCGTCTACAGCGCCTGGCACGGCGCACCTGGTACTTTTACGAGCAGTTTGTGGGGCCGGAGGATAACTGGCTGCCGCCCGATCATTTCCAGGAGGCGCCAAAGGGTGTCGTTGCCCACCGCACCTCGCCGACCAACACCGGTCTCTACCTCCTGTCGGCGCTGGCGGCGTATGATTTTGGCTACACCGAGATCATGAGTCTCGCTCTGCGCGTTCGCTCCACGCTGGAGACGCTCAAGCGGCTGGATCGCCATCAGGGTCACTTTCTCAACTGGATCGATACGCGCACGCTTGCGCCCCTGCCGCCACGCTACATCTCTGCCGTCGACAGCGGCAATCTGGCGGGTGCATTGGTTGCGCTGGCGCAGGGCTTCGCTGAGCTTCCTGGGCATCCAGTGTGGCGGCGCGTTCGTTGGCAGGGCCTCCTGGACACGGTTGGTCTGCTGGAGGAGGCAGCTGCAACAATTCCCGGTGGTGCCCGGGGAATGCTTTCTGATCATGTCGAGATGTTGCGGCGCGAGGTGCACCAACTGCCGGAGAAGCCGCAAGCACACGCAGCGCTGATGGTCAACGTAAAGAGCCAGTGGTTACCGGAGCTAGATCGGCGGGTCGTGGCGAAGGTAGAGAATGCTGCAGGGCTGGTCGAGGCGGACACGTTGCAGCTCTGCCGGCTTTACACGGAACGTATTCACTATCACTTTCAGGGCATGGAGCGAGAGATGGAGACGTTGCTCCCGTGGCTTGCCGCGTTGCCGGAGGCGCCGCCTCTCTTCGAACACCCTGAGAGCGCCCCGCCTGCGGTTGTGCAGAAAGTGCGCCAGCTGCGCACCATAATGGACCACATTCCGACACTGCGGGAACTCCCGGAGCTCTATGCCCAGGCGGAGGCGCTGCTCGCGGATGTGCGGTCGGCGATGGCGCCGTCTGCCGTGCACGGAGCGGAGAGCTGGTGTGGCGATCTGGTGAAGCAGCTGGCGGAATCCCGGCGGCACGTGCAGACGCTTCTGGAGGACTGCGCCCACGCCGTGCAGGACTGCAACCGCCTGGTGGAAGAGATGGACTTTGGCTTCCTCTTCGACAACCAGCGGCAGGTGTTCCACATTGGCTACAATCTGGATGCCGGAGTAGCAGATAACAACTACTACGATCTCCTCGCTTCAGAGGCGCGCGTGACGAGCCTGCTGGCAATCGCCAAGAATGACGTTCCGTTGCGACATTGGCTGCACCTGGGGCGGCCCGTTACCGACGTCGACGGGCGCCGCACTCTCCTCTCCTGGAGCGGCACGATGTTTGAGTACCTGATGCCGCCCCTCCTCCTGCGTACGTACGCCGACACGCTTCTGACGACGTCGGTGCAGGCGGCGGTCGCCCGGCAGATTGCCTACGGAGAGGAGCGAGGGGTACCCTGGGGCATTTCGGAGTCGGGCTTCTACACCTTCGACGCGGATCAGAACTATCAGTACCGGGCGTTTGGTGTACCCGGCCTTGGTTTTAAGCGTGGTCTAGGCGACGATCTGGTCATCAGCCCTTACGCTTCGCTGCTTGCGCTTCCATTTCACCCGCGTGACGTGATCGTCAACCTCGACGCGTTTGAGCGGCGTGGCATGATGGGCCGTTATGGACTCTATGAAGCCGTGGACTTTACCCAGGCACGGCTGCCGCGCGGCGCACAACAGGCGATCGTCCGTTCCTACATGGCTCATCACCAGGGCATGATTATGCTCGCCCTGGCGAACACGCTCCATGGAAACAGTTTCGTTAACCGCTTTCATTCCGACCCGCGCATCGGGAGTGTGGAGCTTTTGCTACAGGAGATTATCCCCGCCCGTGCGCCGATCGAGCAGCCTGAGGAGGAGGAAGCGACCGAGGTACAGGTCACTACCGTACAGCGACACGTTCAACCCTGGTCGGTGCCGCTACAGACGCCAATGCCCTCTGTTCATTTTCTCTCCAACGGCGACTACGACCTGCTCATCACCAACAGTGGGGGTGGCTTCAGCCGCTGGCGGGGCGCCATGTTGACCCGCTGGCGTCCCGATACAGTCCAGGATGACTGGGGGCAGTGGCTGTACGTGCAAGATGAAGCCACGGACGCAATATGGTCTGTGGGGGCGCAGCCCACCGGCGCTTTGCCGGAGGAAGGTTTTACACAGGCAGAGATCCTGTACCATCCCCACGCCGCCGAGTTCAGGCGCCGCGACCACGATATTGCGACGCAGATGGAGGTGGTCGTTGCGCCGCGCGACGACGTCGAAATCCGCCGGGTGACGGTTCATAACAGCGGCGAAGCGTGGCGCAGCCTGCGGCTAACCAGCTACGCAGAGGTTGTGCTGACTGACCAGGAAACGGATCGACGCCATCCCGCTTTTGCCAAACTGTTTGTGGAAAGCGAATACCTGCCGGAACTGAACGCACTGCTGTTCCGCCGGCGCCCGCGCGCGGCGCACGAGAATCCGCTCTACCTGCTCCATCTGCTGTTGCCTGAAGAGGGCGTCGCGGCGACCGGCGCTCACGAGGCGGATAGACGCCAGTTTCTGGGGCGCGGACGTACTGACCGCAACGCGCAGGCGATCGTCGGTGACGGATGGCTCACCGGTACAACCGGGCCGACATTGGACTCTGTGATGGCGCTTGGGCAACGGGTGGAGCTGGCGCCCCACGCCACAACTCTCGTGGCGTTGATTACAGTCGCCGCCGACTCAAGGGAGCGGGCGCTGGAGCTCGCCGCTGCCTATCGCTCCTGGGCAGCCGTGCAGCGCACCTTCGCGGAGGCGCGCATGGAGGCCGAAGGGGAGGTCCGCCGGCTAGAACTCGATTCACTGCTTTTGGAGCAAGCGCAGCAACTGCTCTCCCTGCTGTTCTATCCACACCCGATTCAGCGCCCGGAGCCGGCCCTCCTCGCCACCAACGAGCTTGGGCAGCCGGGCTTGTGGTCCTTCGGTATCTCGGGCGATAACCCGATTATCCTGGTGCGGCTGAAGCAGGAGACGGAGGGCGAGCTTCTGCAGGATCTGCTGCGCATTCACACCTTCTGGCGCAATCGTAACCTGGAGATCGATCTGGTCGTCCTCAATTTGCAAGAATCGAACTATGGGCGCGCCCTCCAGGGCTTCATCCACCGCCTCATCCAGCGCGCCGGCGTCGATGAATGGCTCAATCGGCAGGGCGGTCTCTTCGTCGTCAAGGCCGATCAGATCACTGCCGCGGAGCAGCGCCTGCTGCAGACGGCGGCCCGGGTCGTGCTCGACGGTACGGTTCCTTCGCTCGGCGATCATCTGGCAAACCTTTACCGGCAGGAGGTGCGCCTGCCCTCTTTCATGCGCACCGCCGATCCCGCGACACTGGAGGAGGTGGCGCCGGTGGCGCGGCCGCGTGACCTGCAGTTTGACAATGGCTACGGCGGCTTTAGTGCCGACGGGCGCGAGTACGTCATCTATCTTGAGCCGGGAATGGCGACGCCGGCGCCCTGGATCAATGTCATCGCCAATCCCGATTTCGGCTTTCTCGTCTCGGAAAGTGGCGCGGGCTACACCTGGGCGCTCAACAGCGGCGAGAACCGGCTCACTTCCTGGCGCAACGATCCCATTTCTGATCTTCCGTCGGAGGTCGTCTATCTGCGAGACGAAGAGACGGCGGAGGTCTGGACGCCGACGCCGCAGCCCACGCCGGCCAATGCAGCTTATCTGATCCGCCACGGCGCAGGGTACACCGTCTTTGAACACAATAGCCACGGGCTGCGGCAGCGCCTGCGTCTCTTCGCCAGCTCCCGTGATCCGGTTAAAGTCGTTGAGCTGACGCTGGAAAACGCCCGCCCGCGCGCGCGCCGGATTACGGCAACGTTCTATGCAGAGATGGTGCTCGGCACCGGACGCGAGCAAACGCAGCAGTACATCGTGCCGGAGTACGTAGAGGCGCACAACGCGCTTCTATTCCGCAATCGCTACAACACCGAGTTTGCCGCTCGGGTGGCCTTTGTGGCGGCGAGCAGGGAGCCTCACGGGTTGACAGCTGACCGCGCCGAGTTCCTGGGGCGGCTGTTCACCATGCGCTGGCCGGCGGCAATCGGGCGGATTGGCCTTGACAATCGCGTCGCCGCCGGGCTCGATCCCTGCGCCGCTATTCAATTGCACGTCGATCTGCAGCCGGGTGAAAGTGAGACCGTTTACTTTCTCGTAGGGCAGGGGGCGACCGCCACGGAGACAATGGATCTCCTGCAGCGCTACCAGGAGCGGCAGGCCGTAACGCAGACGTGGGACGAGGCGCGGGAAATGTGGGAACAGATTCTCAGCGCCGTACAGGTCGAGACGCCGGAGCCGGCGATGGATTTGCTCCTCAATCGCTGGCTGCTTTACCAGGCGCTGTCGTGCCGCATCTGGGGTCGCTCCGCCCTCTACCAGTCTAGCGGCGCCTACGGCTTTCGCGATCAGCTCCAGGATGTGATGGCCCTCGTTCACGCCCGGCCCGACCAGACTCGGGATCAGATCATCCGTGCCGCCCATCACCAGTTTGAAGCCGGCGACGTCCTACACTGGTGGCATCCCCCTTCCGGGCGCGGCGTGCGCACCCGCATTCGCGACGACCTGCTCTGGCTGCCGTTCGTCACGGCTCATTACGTTGCGACGACCGGCGATACGTCGATCCTGGACGTAGAGACGCCGTGGTTGATTGCGGCTCCACTGGAGCAGGAAGAAGAGGAGCGCTATGGCATGTATGAAAGCACGGTGGAGACGGGGACAATCTTCGAGCACTGCCGACGAGCGATCGAGAACGGGAGCACCGAAGGCCGGCACGGGCTGCCGCTCATCGGGGGCGGCGACTGGAACGACGGCATGAACCGCGTGGGCATCGAGGGCCAGGGAGAAAGTATCTGGCTCGGCTGGTTCCTCTACACCACACTCACGGCCTTTGCCGATCTCTCTGAGCGAGTGGGCAGAGAGGAGGTGGCGGCCCGCTACCGGACGCGAGCGCAGAAGCTGCAGGAGGCGCTGGAGCTAAACGGCTGGGATGGGGAATGGTACCTGCGTGGTTACTACGACGACGGCGCGCCGCTCGGCTCCCACACCAGCGAAGAGTGCCACATCGATGCTATCGCGCAGTCATGGGCCGTGCTTTCCGGCGCCGGGGATCCAGCGCGTGCGCGGCAGGCGCTGGCGGCTGTCGAAAAGCATCTCATTCGCTGGGAAGATCGCCTCCTTCTGCTCTTTACGCCGCCGTTCGACGAGACGAACCGCGATCCTGGCTATATCAAAGGCTACCTGCCCGGAATTCGGGAAAATGGCGGGCAGTACACGCATGCAGCGCTGTGGACGATCTGGGCCTTCGCCCGGTTGGGCAAAGGGCGCATGGCGACCGATCTCTTCCGTCTGACAAATCCCATCTGCCGCGCCGACAGTCGGCAAAAGGCCGATCACTACAAGGTGGAGCCCTACGTCATCGTGGCCGACGTCTACGGTGTGCCGCCCCATATTGGCCGAGGTGGATGGACCTGGTATACCGGATCCAGCAGCTGGATGTACCGCCTCGGATTGGAGGCGATTCTAGGGCTGCGCCGGGAAGGGGACGCACTACGCCTCGATCCGCATGTCGATCCCGGCTGGCCCGGCTACACCATTCGCTATCGTCACGGGCAAACGTTGTACCGCATTCGCGTGGAGAACCCCGACGGGGTAAGTGAGGGCGTCGTCGAGGTCCTGCTTGACGGCAACAGCCTTGCAGATGGCAGAATCCCCCTGATTGACGATGGGGAGCGCCACGATGTGCGGGTGGTGCTGGGGGATGGCTCAGTCTGAACGGTCGCCGTCTCCGGTCTCTTCAAGCGGATAACCAGCGTCTTCCCAGGCGGTAATGCTGCCGGGGACGTTGTAGATCCGCTCAAAGCCCTGGCGGGCTAGTATGCTCGCCGCCATGCTGGCGCGGTAGCCGCTACCGCAGTACGTGACGATCGGCTCGCTCCTCTCAAGGCGCTCCGCCTGGTCTACGATATCGGGAACGTAGATGTGGCGGGCGGTGGGGATTGCCCCTTCTGCCCACTCCTCGTCGCTGCGGACGTCGAGAATCTGCAAGCGGTCGCCGGCTTCGATATGCGCCTTCAGCGTGTGGATGCTCATCTGCGCGATACTGTCAAACGCGCGGCCCGCTTCGGTCCACCCGCGGATCCCGTTGCGCAGATAACCGACGACGTTGTCGTGACCGACGCGCACGAGCGCTATGTGCGCTGTCTCGAGGTCGGACGGCTCCTCTGTGACGAGCAAGATGCGCCGCTTGCCGGGGTCACCGTCGGGTGGGATCAGCTCGAGGAGGCGCCCCGCCCAGGTGGTAAAGGCGTCGCGCAGGGCAATGTTTAGCGAACCGGGTACGTGGGCACCGCCAAAGGCCTCGATGGCACGACTATCGACGACCACGGTGTTCGGTTGCGCCATCTCCCTCTCGAACTGCGCCGCGTCGAGCGGCTGCAGGTGAGGAATCGCGCCGAGGACGTCAGGCCCGCGCGCGTTGATCACCTTCATACGCCGGTAATATTCCGGCACCCGATCCAGCGCGCCGAGCACCTCGTCTGTGAAGCGATCGGGGTCCGCAATCCGCAGGAGCTCGTTGTGCCGTCGCTCGTAGCCGATGGTGCTGGTCTGACGGGCGCCGATGCTGGCGCCGCAGGGTGAGCCCTGCCCGTGGGCCGGGTAGATGACGATTTCATCCCCCAGAGAGAGCAGCCGGTTGTGAAGAGAATCAAAAAGCGCCTGTGCCAGTGGCTCTTCCTGCTCCTTACCCGGAATGTCCGGGCGGCCTACTTCGCCGGCAAAGAGCGTATCGCCGGTGAAGAGGCCCCAGGGCGCAGGCGCTCCCTCCCCGCCGCTGACCAGGAAGCATACGTGCTCCCAAGTATGGCCCGGTGTATGGATCACGTCCAGCGTGAACTCTCCGATGGTGATCGTCTGCCCATCTTCAAGCGGGGAAAATGCGAACTGGTAATCCCCTTCCGCGCCGCCACAGATGGGGGCGCCGGTGCGTGCAGCCAGCTCTCGGCTCCCGCTGACATAGTCGGCGTGAATGTGGGTCTCCAGGATGTGTGTGATGCGCAGGCCATGCTGGCGGGCAAGGTCGAGGTAGACGTCGATGTCGCGGCGCGGGTCTATGATGGCACAGACACCCGCCGTTTCATCTCCAAAAAGGTAAGAGTAATGAGCCAGACCGGTTGCTTGAATCCGCTCGAAGATCATCTCGGTTCCGTTCCTTTGCTGCTGGTTCGCCTACCAAGCGGTGTTTCCGCCGCTCTCGGCCAGGCGCGATTTTACCGGTATCCCATCCGTGTACATTTTATAGATCGGGCAGTAGTGGGCAATTTTATACAGCTTTTCGCGCTGTTGGTAGGTCAACTCGCCGCCCAGGTGGATCGCTTCGGTGATCTCTTCCCGGTACTCGTCAATATCTTCGCAGTTCTCGCAATCTTCCTGAAAGTGGCGCGCGTACTCCAGACGGATCTCCACGTTGTGGAGGGGGAGGTTATGGTTACGGGCATAAGTATGAAGAACGATCGCTGTACAGGCCCCCAGACCGGCGAGCATCATCCCGTACGGCGTGAGGCCGTGCACGTGGCTGACCGGATTCGGCTGCCCATCGATCCCCTGCTCAGGGGCCAGCGCAAGGAACTCCGTTTCAAAATTCTGGTTCTGGCGGACAATAACGGTTTCGGCCATCTGGCGTCTCCTCTTTCGCTATTACCACGGAACATAAAGGGCCCGCGCCCTCAGAAAAGAAGTGAGGGCGCGGGCGTGGTCATCTGGTGAAGTTTAAGGAAATGGACGTGTGGATCAATCGATGTCGTCGGGGAGTTGCAACTCCCCGTCGGCGCCCTCTTCGAAGAGGGGATCCCACTCATCCGGCAGCATGGCACGGGCGTCGGCCATTTCGCCGGGCGATACGGCGCGCTGGAGCACAGCAATAACCGCGCGGGCATGGTGGACCGCCTGCGGATAATCGACGCCGGCGCCCTCCCGTTCACTGATTCGACGGAAAAACTCCTGCAGGCCGAAGCTCTCTTTATTCCGCGCCAGCCGCAGGTAGGCGCTCAGGGCGTGGGGGAGCTGGGCACCCAGATTGTCAGCTTCATCTCCATGAAGCCGTTCGCCCAACGTTTCGAGTGTGGCGCTGATGGCGCGCATCGCTTCGCCTTGCGTTGCCAATCTTGCTTCGTGCTGAACTTCGCCAACAAACTCTTCAAATTGCATTAATCGTCTCCTTCTTGTTTGTTTAAGTTATGTCTCTTCATATACAGATCTCGCTCCGGCCTGCCTACGATTGAAAGTGGGGCAAGATCTCTTCGCCGTAGAAGCGGAAGAAACCACCCTGGTCGTGACCGATCTGATGCACGTAGACATGATCGTAGCCGGCGTCGATGAACTTCTGAATGCCTTTCCGGTGCTTCTGCGGGTCGGGGCCGGTGACGATGTGCTTCGTTACCTCTTCCCTGGTCACGATCTTCGTCGCCTGTTCGAAGTGGGCCACCGTCCGCAGCTCCTGCGTCAGCTCGCCGGGAAGGGCCGTGTTCGGCCATACCTCGTAGACCCGCTCCTTGGCTGTTTCCTCATCTTCCGCGTAACAGACCGTTACTTGCCCCACCAGCGGGCCGCTACCCCCGGTACTCTGATAATTTTTGATCAACTTCTCCGACGGAGAGGTGGTGATTAATCCGTCGCCTATCTCGCCGGCGGCCTCCGCCGCATCGTCGCCGCCGGCGGCGACGTAGATGGGGGGCGGCACGTCCGGCAGTGTGAAGAGCCGGGCGTCTTCGACTACGTAGTAGTCGCCCCAGTGGCTGGTCGTTTCCCCTTCCCACAGTTTACGGATCACTTCCACCGCTTCACGCAACATCGCGATGCGAATGTCGAACGGCGGCCAGCGGTGGCCGAGCACATGCTCGTTGAGATTTTCGCCGGTGCCGACGCCGAGGAAGAAGCGGTCGGGCATCATGGCCGCGCTGGTGGCGGCGGCCTGAGCGATAATGGCGGGGTGAATCCGGATTGTGGGACAGGTCACGCCGGTACCCAGGCGCAGCTTTTTCGTCGCCTGGGCGATGCCCCCGATGACACTCCAGACGAAGGGGCTATTCCCCTGGCGGCTGATCCAGGGATGGTAATGGTCGGAGATGAGGGCAAAGGTGAAGCCGGTCTCTTCCGCCCGCTGCGCAAGGTGCACCAGGTCGTTCGGTGGGTGCTCTTCACTGGACAGGGCATAGCCAATCTCTACCATGGTCGTTCTCTCTCCTCGCTGTTGCTGCGATAGATAGGGGCGCTACTTCTGGCCGGTCTTGATCTTCACATTGTCAAAGGTCACGTCAACGCTGTCGGGGTACCGTTTGCCGTTCTTGGGATCGTGGCGGGGGAGCTGCGGCGCGTCGATGGTAACCTGCATCCGGTAGTCGCCGTCTCCCGGCACGCGCCAGTTGCGCCCATAGTGGTAGAGCCAGGGGTGCCACAGGAGCGGTTGCTTATGTTTGCCGACGTCATCGCCGTTGCTGGCGATCAGCCGCACGTGCACGTCGAGGCCGGGGATAAAGCGATTATCGGCGGCATCACGCACAGAGATCTCAATGTGGCAGTTTTCGTCATCCGGCTTCACCCATACGAGATCGCCGTCACGCAGATGATACATCCCTTCGGCCTTTTCTACGGCGTAGGCGACGATATAGTCGCCGGCGCGCTGTTCGCCGCCGTCGTCGGCCTCTTCGTTGACCATTGTCCTGAGTGCCTCTACGTAGGCTTCGCCCTGTTTACGGGCCAGCTCCAGATGCTTTTCCTTCGCTTCTTCACTCACTTTCATCGGTGGTGCTTCATGCTGAGTCATGATCCAGGTTACTCCTTTCTATTTAGATTGAGACGTTACAGACGGCGGCGCATCAGGTGCCGCAGCGCGCTCATCGCCTCGGGAATCGCCAGCGGAACGCTGATAAAGGTGGCGACGGCGGCGACGAGGCACCAGATACAGAAGGCGCGGTGGCGCAGCCACTGATCGGCCGTCAGTTTACCCGCCTGCCCGGCGTCGAAAAGCGTTTTGACGAGCAGGAGCAGCGGCAGCCACGATTTCTCCCGGTCCCGGTGCTTCCCACCCATTGCCGCCAGCATCAGCGTCGTGGCGTAGCTGTTGATCCCCAGCGGCGCATCCGGCATGTCGAGCCGACTGTACGCCTGCTCGGCGGCATCGACCTTGTCGGAGTTCATGTAGGGCAGTGGGAGATCGGGCAGACCGCCGATCACGCCGGTCTGGTATAGGCTGATCAGCCCCATCGCTGAGATCGCCGTCAGTGAAGTGACGACGATGTTGCGCCGGTTCTCCAGATAACTGCTGCGTCCATGCCGTAGTTGCCGGCTGAGGCGCGCCGGGTTCTCGGTTCGAATCAGCTCTTTAATTTCTTGTGTCACGCCGTCGCTCATTCTTCTTCCTCGTAGCCCTCGTCATCATCTTCATCATCTTCATTGCGGCTGAGCAGGGCGACCACGCCGAATATGGCGAGGGCGCCTACGACCAGCTCGCGTAAATGCTTATTAAGTTTGAGCTGCCAGCTGCTGTCTTTCGCCTTGGCGCTGAAGACGCCGCGCGCGCCGCGATCGTCAGGCACCGGCTCCCAGAGGTTGTTGGGGCGATCGGGATCTTTTGGTTCGTCCGTCTGCTGCGATTTAAACCCAGTCTGCGCCAGGTACCAGTCGCCGAGACCGGGCAGCACTTTGTTCCCCCACAGAATAAGGGTGTTCATGCCGCCGACGGTAACTTCACGCCGACGGTTGTAGGCCGCCCACACGATAGCGTCGGCGGCAACTTCCGGCTGATAGATGGGGGGCACCGGCTGCGCCTTGTTGGGCATCTTGTTCTTCACCCAGCGAAATTGGGGAGTGTTGAGCGCCGGGAGCTGGACCATCGTGATGTGGATCTTGCTCTTTTCGTGCAACAGCTCGGCGCGCAGGGAGTCGAAAAAGCCCTGAATGCCATGCTTGGCGCCGCAGTAGGCGGCCTGAAGGGGGATACCGCGGTAGGCAAGCGCAGAACCGACAAAGACGATCGTCCCTCTATTCCGCTCTCGCATGCGTCGCAGTGCGCTCATCGCGCCGTAGACCTGCCCGAGGTAGGTGACCTCATTCACGCGCCGGTACTCCTGCGGTGTCAGCTCGCTTACCGGGGCGAATACGGACGTCATGGCATTATTCACCCAGATATCGATTGGGCCGAAGGTCTCTTCCACCTGTGCCGCCGCGGCCTCCACCTGTTCCGGATCGGCCACGTCGGTAGGGATCATCAGTGCCTCGCCCCCCAGCGCCTCCACCTCTTCTTTCGTCGCCCGTAGGCCGGTCTGACCCCGAGCCAGAAGGCCGATACGCGCCCCTCGCTCGGCAAATTTCCGCGCAGTGGCGCGGCCAACGCCGGCCGAGGCGCCGGTGATGACGACGACGTCTGGTGACTGTTGCTGATCCATTCTCTTTACTCCTTAAGGGTGCCGCACTTTACTGCGCAGATTATGCCGGGCGCGCGTCGCACGTAGCGCTGGTGACGACGTGCGCCCGGCAGTTTGGACGCAGGGAGACTGCATCATTCCCGTGTATAACATGGCTCGATCTCGCCCACCTATGCCCGGGATACAGAGACGGGATATAATTGCGCGATACATTTTTCGTTCCTCGCAAACGGCGGGTCCGATCGATCGACGGCCCAGTCAAACCGTCGGCGCCGTACGCCCGACAAAGGCAGCATACTCGTTGCCGAAAGCGCGCGAGGGAGGGTGATGAAAACCTTGTTGATCATGCGCCACGCCAACGCTGGCTGGGGCAACGCAAAAATGAGCGATCACGAACGGCCATTGAACGAGCAGGGGCTGCGGGAGGCGGCGGAGATGGGCCGTATCCTGATAGGGGCAGACCTCACGCCGCAGCGGCTGATTTGTTCCAGCGCGGAGCGTGCGCTCGTCACCGCAGAACGGGTCGCTCTGGCAAGCGGCTATGCGGCGGAGATTGAGGTAACGGATCGCCTGTATCTCGCGCCGCCGGGGGCTTACATTGCCTACCTGAACCGGCTGCCACAGGATGTGGAGCGCGTCTTGATCGTAGGGCACAATCCGGGGATCGGAGAGCTGGCGGCGCTGTTGACGGGCGAGGGTCCTGCTTTTCCCACCGCCACGCTGGCACAGGTAGCTCTGCCGCTCCACACATGGTCAAAGTTGTCGCAACTGACGCGAGGACGATTGGTTAATCTCTGGCGCCCGGCGCATCCCTCCGGCGAGTAACCTCCAGAGGGCAACCGTAGCGGGCATCCGCGAGAGTTGCCAAGGATGCCCTCGCCGCTCGGCTATGGCGCCGGCGCTATCCGTACTTTGCTTGCATCGCCGTTGCCGTCGGCGGGGGCGTGGCGGGTATCGTACAGCTTGCTCAGACTCTTGTTCTGGGCGGCCCATATCCCTACTAGGCCGATACGCAACTCGTAGAGGGTCGTTCCTTCGTCCGCCACCTCGCGCATTATCTCGCGCTCCACAAGGCGGTTGAGACCTGCTGTTACCTCGGCGGGATCGAGCCGGAAGCCGTACTGCTCGAGGTACTGGATCAGGTCGGCGGGGTGGAAGGGAACGTCGCGGGTCATCAGGCGGGCGACCGCCGCCAGCAGGGCGCGCTCGGTCTGCGTGGAGCGCTGCCAGATGTAGGCAAAGTGGACCTCTCCCAGGCGCAACATCTCTTCCAGCGCCGCATTCACGTCTGAGATCGTTATGTATCCGGTCCGGGCGCTGTTGGCGCGCTTGACCAGCGTGTAGCAGACGAGCTGGAGAAAATAGGGGTGGCCGGCGGTGACGCGCCAGATCTTGTCCAGGGCCAGGTCGTCGTAGATGATGTGGGGCGCGACCGGCTCCTGGATCAGTTTCAGCGCCGCCTCCTTGCTCAGGAAGCCGATTTGCCGGTAGAGGGCAATGTTAAAGAGCACCGACCAGTAGTCGCTGCTCATCTCCTCCAGGCGATGCGTACCGACGAAGACGAAGCCCAGCCCGTCGCTGTGCTGCATCAGGTGGCGCATGAAGGTAAAGAAGGTAGACGGCAGAATACCGTCGTTCACCAGATTTTCGAACGCTTCAAATTCGTCAAAGACCAGCAGCAGTGTGGTCTCGTCTGGCAGTAGCGCCCGTGCGGAGGGCAGGAACACGCGCTGGAACTGACCCACCGGATCCTCCTGCCAGCTGGGCGGTTCTGCCACGTCTACGTCCAGTCCCGCCACTGCCAGGGCATCGGCAATCAGCCACGCCAGATCGTGCAGCAGGGCCGCCATGCCAGGGAGGACGCCGAGCGATTGGCAGTCGATATAGACCGGCAGAACGGTATCCGGCAGGTGCTGTGCCAGCCGCAGCAACACGGAGGTCTTGCCCGTTCGCCGCTGACCCATCAGCGTCAGTACATTGCGGTTCGCCGGCCGGCCCGCATTCTCGGCGATGAAGTCGAAGAGGTCCTCGCGCCCGTAAAAGAGGCGGCTGTTACCGCGCAGGGGCGTGCCGGGCGTATACGGATTGGGGATGGGAGTGAATTCGCGCACCGGCGGGAGGAGGTGCACCATATCGGCAAATTGTAGCTGCCGCCCGACCTCGACGCGATCGTCGTAGCGAATGGCGAAGGCGATGCGCAGGTGGTCGCCGATGTGCGGCTCCACAGCGAAGCTCGCCTCGTGGCGCCGGCCCGGAGAAATCACCGGGATACGCTGCGGTCTACTGTAGGCGCTATAGGCGGGGTCCGCTTCCACGCTCACCACAATGTTCTCGGCGGCCGCGCGGCCCTGGTTGCTGATCTCAAGCGTGATCGTCGTCTGGCCGTCTGCCGGTACGACGCGCTTCGTCTTGAGGGTGACGATCAGATTTGCCTGGCCGCGCATCATTTCGATTTCGGCGGCAATCAGCCCCTGCCAGCGCTCCACAATGGAGGCCATGAGCTCGCTGTGTAGCGAACGCGGGACCTGTAGCAGCTGGCGCTCGATCTGGTCGAGAATGATCGTCGCCTCGTGCAGGTAGACGATTCGATCCTCGGCGAGCTCCACCCGCTCGCTGTCGCTCAGGCTGGTCAGGACGCGTAGGAAGTCAGTCAACGCCGGCTCCTCGCCCAGGGAGGAAGGCTGACTTTCGCGCAGATGAAGCACTTGCGCGCGCAGCAGGCTCATCTCTGTGATGGTGGGCGCCTCCAGCAGTGCCTGGCCCATCTTCCACACGACGCGCCAGTTGTCGACTCCGCGCCACGGGACCGGCTGCTTTTCGCCCTCGTCGAGAGCACTGTTGATAATCGGCAGGGCGACGTCGGGACGCGTAGAGAGGAGAAAGGCGCCGTCGGCCAGATTGGCCAGCGCGTTATTGCCGTCGCCGCGGGCGCGGTTGGCCAGGCTCAACAGGAAATCGGGCGAACCAGCGGTCTCCGTAAAGGCTTCGTCAAACACGGTGAGTAACGCCGCCGGCTGTTGCCGGAGACGGCCGAAAAAGCGGCGCGTCTGCCCGCCGGAGACAACGCTCTGACGAATCAGCAGCAACAGAGTCAGCAGGGCGACGAGGGCCAGCCCGGTTCCGAGAAGCGTGGCGCGCAGCGAGCTCACCATCTGCGGCGCCGGTCCAGGAGGCGGTTCGATCACACCCTGGTGAGTACCGTCATCAAAGGAGAGGCGATAGCGCACCTGCTCCGCTTCCCGCGGAGGGATGCTGGCGACAAAGCGATCGCGGCCGCTAATAATCTGCTGTTCATGCGGCTCCCAAGTGCCGGTCGTCTCGTCGAAAAGGGCCAGGCTCACCGCGACCTGATCGTCCGCTTCCTCGATGACGGTAACGCGGACGATGTACTGCCCGGGGCCGACGGTTACCTGAGGGTCGACCAGCAGCGGCGGCCGGTTCGGTTTCGCTTCGAAGAGCTGTACCACACCGTTTTCAGTCACCGCGACCAGCTGGGCCTGCTGATCGGTGGCCCGGCGGAGCGCGTCCAGGCGCAGGACCGGGCTGCCGAGGTTGAGGCTATCCCAGAGGCGGCCATCGCTGGTAAGCAGGAGGATCGTGCCGAGGCTGTCCTCCCGTTGCACGCTAACGGCCAGATCCTGGCTGCCGCCACCGTCCAGATCACCCCAGAAGATGTCAGTCATCGGACCCAGGTTCTCCAGAATCCAGAGCGGTCGGCGTTGTTGCAGATCGAGATAGTAGAGGTCGCCGCTAGTGCTGGCGACGAGAAAGGCGTTGTCGATCGACCTCAGCAGCGCCGCTCGCCCTTCTGGGAGCTGCCACTCCCAGACGCGCGCACCCTCGCCGTCCAACACCCGCAGCCGGCCATCTGCGCGGGCCACGACCAGCGCCTGTTCTCCCCTCTCACTGCCCTGCGCCGGAGCGAGATGGTCGATAGCGTGGAGGCGCTCAAAGGTCAGAAGAGAGCTCTCTCCCTGGCCATCCAGGCTGTAAAAGAGCGTCGCGCCGCTGCGGCGGTTTTCGGTCGCGACGACGAGCTGCGGTCGGTCACCTGGATTCAGCTCTGCCAGTTGCATATGTTTCACTGGATCATACATGAAGGTGCGCCACAGCAGTCGCGCCCTCTGAGAGAAAGCGAGCACCTCGCCACGGTCTGTACTCACCACGATCTCGGCTTCACTGTCGCGGTTAATGGAGCCGACGACCAGCTTCAATATCCGCCCTTCGACCGTCACCGGCTCCGACCAGACACTGCGCCCGCCCGGATGCCACAGCTCAATCGACGCCTCTGCCGGTTCGGTAGAGGGCGGGCTGTTGTATACCGCGACGAGGAGCGGGCTTTCATTCGGATCATCCTGCGTCAGCGCCAGGTGAGCGACTTCGCCGCCTCCCAGCGGCTGGCGCCAGCTCAACTGACCAGTACTACCCTGGAGCATGTGGAGTACGCCATCTCGGCTGCCGATGATCAGTTCGTCCTGCTCGTCACCGTCGACGTCGTCTACAATCATCGTCTGCGGCGAGGAGAGTGGCTCATCCCAGGTTGGGGCGTTCTTACGGGCGCCGGTGCCTGGATCGCTGAGCGAGAGGGTGCCGAAGCTGACGAGCAGGAGCTCGCTGAGCCCATCCCGGTTCGTGTCGACGAGGCGGGTTTCGCCGGAGCCGGCGGCGGCGAGAAAGTTCTGTACCTTTTGCCCCATTGCGTCGAGCAGGACGACGTCGGCGGACGTGGTGCCCGGCGCGTCAGGAGCGCCGAGTGTGAAGGCAACAGCAGCCTGACCATCACCCGGTACGGTGGGGCTCGCCGAGAGAGAAAGGACGCTGCGGCGGGCGTTATCCGGCTGGTAGCGCCAGATGCGGACCCCTTCCGCCGTGTAAGCGGTGACCACACCCACGCCGGTGCCGACAAGAAGCGCAGGGCCCTGGGGAAGGCGCGCTTCGGAGAGGGCGGTGACGAGGCGGTTAGGAGTGCGATACCATTGCTCGCGGCCGGTGCTGTCCAGGAGAAACACGCGATCGCTGATCCGTCCGCCGCGAAAGCTGGTCGCCACGGCTACGTGCAGCGGCTCCTGCGGGTCAAACTCCACAAAGGAAAGGGCGGTGATGCGCCCGCTGAGCGAGCGCTCCCGCGGCCAGGCCGGCTGGTGGTTTTCGTCGAGCAGCATCAGCTTGCTATAGCCGACGTAGTAGCTGAAGAGAATTTCATCTCGTCCGTCACGGTCGACGTCGCCTACACGCATCTGAGGGTGCGGCTCCTGCGCATCGACCGGTGACTCCGGGTACTCCCACATCAGATCGCCCGCACCGTCGTAAAGCTGGAGCTGGCCCGATGCGAGGAGAACGAGAATCTCTTCGTTGCCGTCCTGCCCGTGATCAAATGGTGCCAGGGCGATTGGGCCACCCGGTTGCTCTAGCTCCTGCGTCTCTTTGCTGCCGCCGGTGAGGAGGGAAAGAGGAACCTCTGGCAGCACAAGCTGCTTCTCCCAGAGCTGCGTCTGGTGCCGGTCGAGCAGGATCAGGCTGCTCCCAGTGGCAATCAAAATCTCGAGATAGGGATCGTCGGCGCCGTCGATGTTCAGCGCCGTTACCTCGTGAATCACGCTCGTCTCCGGGAGATGGTAGCTCCAGAGGGTGGCGCCGGCGGAGTTGAGGAGCACGATGTGATCGTCTTCGGTAGTGACGATGAACTCCTCCATCCCGTCGGCGTTTACGTCGACGGTGGAAACGAGGCCCAACGGAGCGGGGGCATCATAGCGCCAGTAGGTAGAGGGCTGAGACGGTGGGGAGGGTCGCACGTCGTCTCCGCTCTGCGCCGAAGCAGAGCCGGCGGCAAGCACCAGGATGAGGAGGGAGAGGCTGAGAAAGAGCCAGTTCCATCCCTTAAAGCGTCTCATGATTCCCAACTCCCCGGCATCGGCTGGCCGGCGCGCCGCCCTGGCGAGCGCGCCCGCTCAATCAGGCGGCCGAAGCGTGTAGCCTACGCCTCGCTCGCTGATGATCCAGCTGTCGTATGGTTCGATTGCCCGCCGCAACCGCTTGATCAGCGTTTTCAAACGGTCGGGGTCGTTGATCAAGACCTCGCCCCAGACGGCTGTTTCCAGATCGGCGCTATGGACCACCTGCCCTGCATCGCGCGTCAGGCGCACAAAAAGATCGAACTGCGAAGTGGTCAGGCTCAGCTCATTTCCTTCGGCGTGAACAGTGTGCCGCTGCTCGTCAATGACAAAGGGACCGGCCTGGATCACGCCCGAAACCTCCTGCCGCCGGACGTAGCGGCGCAGTAGCTCGCTCGTGTAATAGTACTCCCCGTTAGGCGAAGGCCGCGCCGGCTCCAGCAGGCACTGCTGCTCCAGAAGGCGCAGACTGTCGATTGGGCCGTCACGGATGGTGAGCGTGTACTGTTCCTCTGGGCTCAGATTATGCCAGAGGTAGCCGAGGTGCGAGTCCGCTTCCACCTCGATGGGCGCGTCGAGCTGGGCGAAGTTCTGTTGCAGCAGCGGCTTCTCTTGAACGACCGCCTGAAAGGCGTGGTAGCCGGCGATGTGGAGAAAGAAGGGGTGTGGCCCGGCAAGATGGACTAGATGATCGCAGAGGGCGCCGGAGAACTCGACGCCGGTCCCTCTCAGCCGTTCCGCCAGCAGGCCGTGCGCTTCCTCCTCGGTGTAAAGGCCGAGGGGGAGCGTGACGAAAATGTTAAAAAAAGGCGAACTCAGAATCTCTTCGTCGGCGGTGATATCAAAGAGTGGGCGCTGACTGGCGGTGAGATAGGCGAGACCGTACTTGGTCGTCAGCCCGCGCAGGCGGGCGAAAAAGTAGGGGGTCAGGCGCTCGTTCGCCGCCAGGAGCTCGAACTCGTCGAGCAGGACGACGACGTTGATCTGCTGGCGGTAAATCTGATTGAGGACACGATCCAGTGCGCGGTAGGTGCCGAACCGCTCCCCGGCCTGGATCTCTACCCCAATCGCGCCGGCCCGATCCAGCAGCTCGCTGAGCAGCGCTTCGTAGACCTCCTCCGGCGGTGAGCCGCCGAACTCCTGACAGTCAATCGGCACGAACAGCGTCTCTGGCTGTCCGAGGTTGTGGACAGCGCGGACCTGGGGACGGGCCAGATGGAGGAGCAGGGAGGACTTGCCGATGCGCCGCGGCCCGATCAGGGAGACGCTCTGCCCGTTGCGCAGGAGGCCAAGAATCTGGCTGATCTCCGCCTCTCGGCCGTAAAATTCTTCCGGCCTGCGGATGGCGCCGCGATGGTAGAAGGGGTTGTCGATCGTCATATTGTTTATTTTAAGGCGGAACAGGGCAAAGGTAAAATCTTCTTATCCAATTATCTTCCTTGGAGGAAGCGGTAAAGGACACCCAACACATTGGCGGGCGCGGCGGGGCGAGCCTGGCCGTAGCGGCGCACGCTCCGGCTGCGGCTGATGTGCAGATAGCGGCGGGCGCGGGTAATGCCCACGTAGAGCAGGCGCAGCCGCTCGGCGATCAGTTCAATGTGCGCGCTTTCTGTGGCCGAACGACCCGGGTGCAGGCCAGTGTGGTCGCCCATCAGGTAGTGGAGCTGAGCAATCGCCTCGGCAGCGGGATCGTGCCCGCCGAGAAAGTCGTGCACCCCCAGAAACGGTGCGTCCAAATCGCCGGGAATCCAGAAGTTGTCGATGCCGACCAGGAACACGGCGTCCCACTCCAGTCCCTTGGCCCCGTGCTGGGTAACGAGGGTAATCCGTCCCGGTTGCGGTTCATAGCCAACGTCGCCGGGCCCGGCGGCTGGCAAAGAGCGCCTGCCAGACGCGATGTCGCCCAGCCGCTCTGCCAGCGTCGGGAGCCGGCTGTCCGGCTCCAGGTCGCGCCAGCGCCCCAGCGTGACGGCAATCTGATAGGCAATCGCCAGATCCTGTTCGTTGGTCCGCGCGGGGGCTGTTTCGGGCGCTTTTTCCAGTCCTTGCGTCCCAGGCAGGGGAGCGAACAGTTCATCCCCGAGCGCCAGCACCAGATCGTCGATCGGCAGCGGGCGCAGGTGGAAGATGCCGCGCAGAAAGGCCAGAAACGGCTGCAGACGGGCGCGATCGGCCTCTGTGCTGACGCCGGCAGGAAGGGCAGCCATACCATCGTCTTCCTCGTCTGGAAAGAGAAGGCGTTCGGGCTGATAGACGCTCCGCAGCAGCGTATAGAAGTGGTCGAGGTCACCCGCTTGAGGCGTCGCCGTCCCGCCAGTTGCTTCGCCGCCCGAGCCGTCGGCGACAAGCGGACCGGCTGCCGGATGTTCCAGCGCCACCAGCGCTTCGTGGGCAGCGATCAGCGCGCGGGTGTCGAGGGGCGCACTCATCAGAGAAAGCAGCGAGTACATGGCGGCGGCAATCTCCCGCTCGCGCGTACCGCCGCGGAGAAGGTTGTCATAATCGGCGTCGAGGGCGTCCAGATGGTCGGCTAGCTGATAGCCAGTACGGTTGGTGGGGACGAGGATGGCAAGCGTATCGCCGGGGCGGGCGCGTGCGTAGCGCACGGCAAGTCGAGCGACTGAGGGTAGCTCCTCATCTTCGCGCTGCTCGTAGACCTTGATGCGGATATTACTTTCAGTGTCAGGCGGGTTTGGCTGGGCATCGCCGGGTGGGGTGGGTAAGATCTGCTGGCGGCGAAAGGCGCTGGCGCCCACCTCAGGCACGGGGTGGTGGTCGAGAACCCAGTGCATGAGTGTGTTCGCCGCTTCGATGATGCTCAGTGCAGAGCGACCGGAGTTGGGGAGCGGTCGCATCGTGACGTCGGAGCGCTCCATGAAGGCCGTAAAGTAGGCGGGGTGGGCGGCGGTAAAGCTGCTGGTGATCGCCTGGTTGGGGTCGCCGACGCGAACCCAGTTGCCCTCTGGCCCGGCAAGGGCCCCGAGGAGCGCTTCCTGGAGCGGGACGCTGTCCTGCGCCTCATCTTCAAGCACATAGGGCCAGCGGCGGCGCAGCATTTCGCCGACGTCCGGTCGCCTTTCGAGCAGATCAGCTGCTTCCCAGATCAGATCGTCAAAGTCTAAAGCGCCCTGCCGGAAGAGAATCGCCTGGTACCGCTCGTAGATGCCGGCGAGCATTGAAAGGAGACTGAGATCGGGGATCTCGCCGAACGCCCCCTCCGTCGGCAGCCCGCTCTGGTCCTCCAGTTCGGCAACAGTGGGCAGCTGTTGCGCCAGGCGCTGCAGCCGGTTGCGGATCTGTTCGGGTCGGTAGCGGTGATTCTTGGCGGCACGGATAAAGGCGCGCGCCGTCTGTTCCGTGATCGTCCGCCAGCGGGTGCGGAGCGGCAGCCCGGCCTCCGCCGGCAGGAAGGCGCGCCACTCAGCCGGATGGGCGTCGATCCAACCCGTCACGGCATGGTTGAGAAAGGTATCGGACTGGATCTCGTCGAGGACCGTCAGCTCATCCTCGGCGTCCACGCCTCCGGATGCCAAGCGAACGACTTCCAGGGCCAGGCTGTGCAGCGTGCGTACGTCAAAGCCCAGCAGCGGTAGATCCATCTCCAGCAAGTGCTGGCGGACACGCGCCTTGAAGGTGTCGACGCTGGCGTTCAGATAGGTCACAATCAGCACCTGCTGCCCCTGGGCGACGTCGACGCGCCCGGCGGCAATCAGGCGCGCGGCGAGCAGTGAGAGGGTAAAGGTTTTTCCACTGCCCGGCACGGCGCTCACGGCCATGAGGCCCTGCTCGTAGTGAAGAATTTCTTCCTGGGCGGGACGTAGACGGTACTCCAACGGCGGTCACCTCCTTCAGTGCTCGGGCTGTATTATACCCAACTTAAACACAGAGAGGGCGTCGGGGCCAGATGTGGTAAGCTCTATGGCGTGTGTCAAGGCGAAAGGGAAGGAGACGATGCAGCTGAGAACGAGAAAGGTACCCCCACCGAGAATGAGCAAAGTCGTCGACGAGCACGAGCGTGCGCAGGAGATCACGCGCCACCAGGTGCAGATAGACACCGTCCGTCGCCGCGCCCGTCACTGGCGTCTGATCGACTGTGATGAAGAGGCGCTGGTGCGGATGCGGCACGCGCTGATCGAGGAGATCGAAGCGGTGGAAGCTCAGCTGAAAGAAGCAGACCGCCATTTCCTCCTTTTTGTCGATAAGGGGCGCCCGCTCGACGCCGAGCAGACCCTGCGGCAGATAAATCGCCTCGGCGCCGAGTGGGAGGGGCTGCACGAGCATCTGCAGGAGGTAGACGACGCGCTACTCGAGCGCCAGCTTCGGGCGCGCCTGGCGCGGGCACTGGGCGGCATGCGCTGGCTCAACCTGCTCGACGCCACCGTCTTTGTCTCGATCATCGTCGTCGTCAGCCTGACGGTGCTTGAGTTTCTGCTTCCTCTCTCTCCCGCCACCGTTGCGTGGATAGTCTGGGCCGACACGATCATCGCCCTCTTTCTCATTGCCGATTTCTTCTTCCGGCTGACCCTGGCGCCCGACCGGGGCTGGTACTTCCGCAACTACTGGATCGACCTGGTCGCCTCGATCCCCTTTTACGAGGTGCTGCGCTTCGGGCGGCTGGTGCGCATCGTGCGCTTTGCCCGCCTCCTACGCCTGATCCGTCTCGGCCGCGCCATGCGCCTCCTGTCCTACTCCTTCCGCGGTCTCGACAAGCTGGTAGAGACGTTTCAGGTCAACCTGCTCAAGCGCTCGATGCTGATCGCCTTTGCGCTGCTCATCTTTGGCGCGCTCAGCATCTCTTCGTTGGAAGGCGTGTACGAAACTTCGCTACTCTCGTTACGAGAAAGTTTGTGGTGGAGCTTTACGACCGTCGTCACCGGCGGTTTTGCCGACCTCTACAATCCCGAAACCCTCTTCGGACGCTACCTCACGGTCGGGCTGGTGCTGCTGGGGCTGACGGTGACGGGGATCTTCACTGCTTCTCTGACGTCGGTCCTCGTAGACGATGATTCAACCCTGATTCGCGAAAATCAGCAGGAGCTGGAGCTGAAGCTTCAGGATCTGGGCCAGAAGTTAGATCTACTCTCCGGTGAGACGAACGAGGGGCTGATTGCGCTGGAGACGGTGGGCCAGGCGTTATCCAATCAGCTCTCGAGCGAAGGAGTGGCCCAGGTGCTGGCAGAGGCGGTCGTGGAGCACTTCCAGGGGGTCCAGGCATCAGTCCACCTGCTGGATGGGGAGCGGCTCCTCCGCCTGGCGGAGGCCGGCGACGGCGGGCTGTCGCCGCCGCCAGAGCTGCAAGTCGGCGATGGCTTTGTGGGTCATGTCGCCGCCGCCTTACTGGCCCAGGGGGATGCGGCGGAGCTCGATCTGGAGCCGGATACGGAGCTCACGGTAGATGTCAGGGGCATGGCAATGGCCTGCCCGCTGGTGGCGGGACATCAGGTGCTGGGCGTGCTGCACCTCGTCCTGCCG
Source organism: Promineifilaceae bacterium (SeqCode) (assembly GCA_033722535.1). Taxonomy (GTDB): domain Bacteria; phylum Chloroflexota; class Anaerolineae; order Promineifilales; family Promineifilaceae; genus JAAYYY01. The sequence continues at coordinate 7,962 of JAWVYW010000025.1, read as the reverse complement.
GACACGCTGGCCCGCTACTACCTTTATAACCGGGCGCCGATGACGCTGGCGCACCACGCGGCGATCGCCTTTTACGCGATGGGACGCACAGGCGGCGTAGCCGCCGTCTAGAGGCGCCCCTAATCGGCCAAGCCAGGCCAGGCGAGGCTGATCCGCCCTCGTTCCTTCTCGACGCGAACAATCTCCACTTCGACCACATCACCGACGTTGAGGGTGACGGTACGGGGCTTTTTACTCCGGTGCAGCAGGCCGTCCTGCTTGACGCCGACGTCGATGAAGGCGCCAAAGTCGACGACATTGCGCACCGTCCCGCTGAGGCGCATGCCGGGCTGTAGATCGTCCATCGAAAGGACGTCGCTGCGCAAAATGGGGGCCGGCGCATCCGCGCGTGGATCGCGGCTGGGGCGCAGGAGCTGTTCGAGGATGTCTTCCAGCGTGGGACTGCCGACGCCCAGCTCGGCGGCGAGGGCTGCCAGCGGCTGGGCATCACGCAGTGCGGCGAGAGGCGCTTCCCGTTCCTCCGGCGGCGTCTCTGGCGAGAGCCCTGCCTTTTGGAGCAGCGCCTCGGCGACGCCGTAACTCTCGGGGTGGATGGCGCTGGCATCCAGCGGGTTGTCGCCGCCGTGGATGCGTAGAAAGCCCGCTGCCTGCTGGAACGTCTTCGCTCCCAGCCCGGACACCGCCAGCAACTCATGCCGGTTGCGGAACGGTCCATGCTCGTCCCGGTGGGCGACGATATGTGCGGCAAGGGCGGGACCGATGCCGGCGACGTACGTCAGGAGCGCCGGCGACGCGGTATTCACGTCCACGCCCACCCGATTAACGACGGAGGTGACCACCCAGTCGAGCGCTTCAGACAGCGCTTTCTGGTCGACGTCGTGCTGGTAAAGGCCGACGCCGATCGAGCGCGGATCTATCTTCACCAGTTCCGCCAGCGGGTCCTGTACGCGGCGGGCGATGGAAACGGCGCCGCGCAGAGTCACGTCGAGCTCTGGCAGCTCTTTACGGGCCAGAGGACTGGCGCTGTAGACGCTGGCCCCAGCTTCGTTGACGATCAGATACTTCAGCTGTCGCTCCTCCGGCTGTCGCCCTTTCTCCAGCAGGGCGATCAGTTCGGCGACCAGCCGCTCCGTCTCGCGCGAGGCGGTGCCGTTGCCGATGGCGATCAGCGAGCAACTGTTTTGCTGCACGAGCCAGGCCAGCCGCTTTAGAGCCGTTTTACGCCCGTGCTGGCCGCCACCACGACCGTGGGGGTAGATGGTGGTGGTGCTTAGCACGCGCCCGGTCGGGTCGACCACGGCAACTTTACAGCCGGAGCGGTAGCCGGGGTCGATGCCGAGCACTGTATGGTCGGCGAGGGGTGGTTGGAGCAGCAGGTTGCGCAGATTATCCGCAAAGACGTCGATGGCGTGCGCCTCCGCCTCCTCGCGCAGGTGGCGCCGCACGTCCCGCTCGATCGCTGGCAACAGCAGCCGACCCGCGGCATCCTCGATTGCCTCCTGCAATTGCGCCGTCAGCGGCGAGCGGAAATGGGGACGAAAGACACTGTGGATTGCCCGCCGCCACTCGCGCTCGGCCAGGTCGACCCGCACACGGAGCACCTTCTCCGCCTCACCCCGATTAATCGCCAGGATCTGGTGCGGGCGCAGGCGCTGTATACTGCACTCGAAGTCGTAGTAGAGACGGTAGGTCTCCTTTGGATCCTCGGCCTTGGCGCTCCGTTCGACGAGCAGCGTGCCCCACTGCAGCGCCCTTTCACGCGTCTGTCCGCGCACCTCCGGGTGATCGCTGATCGTTTCGGCAACGATGTCACGCGCACCCGCCAGCGCCGCCTCGACGGTGGGAACCTCCACGCCGAGGAACGGTGCGGCCAGCGCCGCCGGATCCGGTCCCGCTTTCGGCTGCGCCAGGATCTGATCTGCCAGCGGCTGCAGCCCCTGCTTTCGCGCCCGCCCGGCCCGCGTGCGCCGTTTCGGGCGGAAGGGCTGGTAGAGATCTTCCAGCGCGGTCAGCGTCTCCGCTGCTCGGAGCTGCTCTTCCAGCGCAGGCGTCAGCGCGCCCTGCGCGCGCACCGTCTCCAGAATCGTCTCCCGCCGCTCGTCGAGAGCGCGCAGGGTGGTGAGTCGTTCGGCGAGCTGGCGTAGCTGGGCTTCGTCGAGACTGCCGGTATGCTCTTTGCGATAGCGGGCGATGAAGGGGAGAGTATTGCCTTCGTCCAGCCGGGCGACGGTCGCGGCGCTCTGGGCGGGGCGCAGATTCAGTTCGCGGGCGAGCTGGCGCCTGTGGTCCATGCGCTACATTGTAGCGCATCGGCGAAGGGAGGGCGATAGCGGCGCTGCTAGAGCTCCCAGCGCCAGTCGCGCAGCCGGTCGAGCAGCTTGTAGTCGGTGAGGTCCAGTTGCAGGGGCGTGATCGAGACGAAGCTCTCCTCGACGGCGCCGATATCGGTGCCATCTTCAGCCACGCCGCTGGGGTACTCGCCGCCGATCCAGTAGTAGTCCCGCCCGCGCGGATCAAGGCGATGGTCCAGTGCGTCGCGATAGACGCGCAGTCCCTGGCGCGTTATCTGAACCCCCTCCATCTGCTCGACTTGGAGATAGGGGATGTTCACGTTGAGGAGCGTATTTTTCTCCAGCCCCTGTTCGAGTACAGTACTCACCACTGTGCGCGCGATTTGACCGGCCGGCCCGTAGTCGAGGGTCTCCTGATGTTCGGCGGGCGAGACGAGGGAAAAGGCGATCCCGGGCACGCCGGCGATGACGGCCTCCATCGCGGCGGTCACGGTGCCGGAATACGTGATATCGTGGCCCATGTTGGCGTTGGTGTTGATCCCGGAAACGACCAGATCTATCTTCTCTTCGATCAGGCCCAGCAGCGCCAGGGCGACGCAGTCAGAGGGAGCGCCGTCGCTGGTCAGGGCCTGCGTTCCGTCGTCGAGGCGGGTGGGGCGGACGCGCAGCGGGCGGTGGAGCGTCTTTACGTGGCCGCCGGCGGTCCAGTTGCGTTCGGGGGCCAGAACCGTGATCCGACCGAGTGGGCGCATCGCCTGCGCCAGAGAGAGCAACCCGGGCGCAGTCACGCCATCGTCATTGGTAACCAGGATGTGCATGGGCCGATTATCCGAGAATGGGGGTAAAGATCAAGGGGCAGCACCGGCGGGAGCCGGCATCAAAGTCGGTCAGGGAGCTTTCGCCTCCGCAACCTCGGTCGGAGTATCGACCATCTCCCCGGTGACGCGAAAGATCGTCCGTTCGCAGATGTTGCAGATCCGGTCGCCGGTCCGCTCCAGATTGTGAACGGCCCACAGCAGATGGGTAGCCTGGTCCATCGTGCTGCTATCTTTGGCGATCAACCGAATCAGCTGCTGGTAGATCTCATTATACATGCGATCTACTTCGTCATCTTCGGCATACACGCGCTTGGCGGCGTCCAGATCTTCGCGGAGAAACGCTCTGAGCGCCTGGAGCAGCATGTCGGCGGCCTTTTCCGCCATGGGTGTGAAGCCGGCTGCCGGCGGTAAGAGAGGCTGGGCGCCGAGGCCGAGGCTGATGTTGGCGATGCCCTTGGCATAGTCGTTGATCCGTTCCAGCTCACCGGCGATAGCCATCACAGAAGCGATAAAGCGGAGATCACGCGCCGCTGGTGCCTGGCGCGCGATGAGGGTGAGGCTGTCTTCTTCAATACTCACCTGCGTACGGTTTATCTCCCGATCCCCGCGCACGACTCGCCGCGCCATCGTCTCGTTGTGCTGCAGAAGGGCGCATACCGCGTGCTGTAAATTTTCGGCGACGGCGCTGCCGAGCGCCATGATGCGCGCCTCAAGATCCAGAAGGGCCTGATCGAACATTGTTCTGGTCATACCTGTTCCTCGCTTCCTGCCGGCGTTCCCTCGCCTGGATGCGCGTGCAGGGCGTCTACGATATGCTCTCGAATATCATCACGAACCTGCCGAAAGACGGCCATCTTTTCCTCGCGGTCGCCGGTCGCCTGGGCGGGGTCGGGAAACGCGATGTGCTTTACCGTTTCTTCGCCCAGCCAGATCGGGCATTTTTCTGCCGCATCGTCGCAGACGGTGATCAGCAACTCGAAGGCGTTGTCCCGGAACTGTTCCGTCGACTTCGACTCACCGTCAGAAATGTCGATGCCGATCTCCTGCATGGCAGAGATGGCCAACGGATGCACGTAGCCTGACGGCTCTGTTCCGGCCGAATAGGCCCGCCAGCTGCCGGCAAGAAAGTGATTGACGATACCTTCTGCCATTTGGCTACGACACGAGTTGCCGGTGCAGAGAAATAACACTGTTCTTTCGGCCATCGCTTTTCCGTTTACACTTCTCTTGTTGCTTCAGCGCAGGCGCAGGGAAACTTACCCGAAGCGACCGGTAATATACTGCTCGGTCAGCTCCTTCTGCGGATTGGTGAAGATGCGGCTGGTTGGACCATATTCGACCAGATAACCGGTGCGCTGCTCGTCTACGTTAAAGAAGGCGGTAAAGTCAGAAGCGCGCGCCGCCTGCTGCATATTATGGGTGACGATGAGAATCGTGTACTGTTCCTTTAACGTTTGTAGCAGCTCCTCGATGCGCAGCGTAGCAATCGGATCGAGCGCCGAGGCCGGCTCGTCCATCAGGATCACTTCTGGCTTGACGGCGATTGCACGTGCAATACACAGGCGCTGCTGCTGACCGCCGGAGAGCGAGAGCCCACTCTGCTCCAGCTTGTCCTTCACTTCGTCCCACAGAGCGGCGCGACGTAGCGACCCCTCGACCAGCTCGTCCATGTTGCCGCGATAGCCGTTGATGCGCGCACCCCAGGCGACATTCTCGTAGACGCTTTTGGGGAAGGGATTTGGCTTCTGAAAGACCATGCCGATCTGCCGCCGCACTTCCACCGGGTCCACATCCTCGTCATAGATGTTTTTACCGTGGTAGAGCACGGCGCCGGTAACGCGCGCGATAGGAATTAGATCGTTCATGCGGTTGAAGCAGCGCAGTACTGTGCTCTTACCGCACCCTGAAGGGCCGATGAGGGCTGTGATTTTATTGCGCGGAAATTCGAGGTCCACATCTTTCACGGCATGAAAACTGCCGTAGTGGACGTGCAGGTTCTTTGCCTCGAGCGCACTCATGTCAGCCGACTCCGGCTTCTGCTCTCTTGAATAGGGGTTGACCACATCTAGCCTGGTCTCAATCATGCCAGCCTCTTACTAAACCGGTTGCGCAGCAACACGGCTGTTGCATTCATCGTCAACAGCATCACCAACAGCACAATTATAGCGGCGGCGGCAATGTTGCGAAATTCAGCCTGCGGGCGGGCCGTCCACTGGTAGATCTGGATCGGTAGGACGGTAAATTTGCTGAAGGGGCCGTCTGGATCAAAGGTGATGAAGGTAGACGCGCCGACCACGACCAGGGGCGCCGTCTCGCCGATGGCGCGCGACATCGCCAGGATGGTGCCGGTGAGAATCCCCGGCAACGCAGCGGGCAGCACGTGGTACCAGATCGTTTGCCAGCGGGTGGCGCCAAGGCCATAACTGCCCTGGCGGAGCGAGCTGGGCACGGCGCGCAGCGCCTCCTGAGAGTTGATGATAATGATCGGCAGGATCAGAAGCCCCAGCGTAAGGCCGGCGGAGAGAATGGTTCGTCCGTTGGCCGTGGTGGGATCGACCGTGCCGAAGACGGCGCCGCTGGTGATCACGCTGAGGGTGCGGACAAAGATCGCCAGGCCCAACATGCCGTAAATAATCGACGGCACGCCTGCAAGGTTGTTGATGTTGGTCTGAATCAGCCGATTGACCATATTATCCCTGGCGTACTCTTCGAGGTAGATCGCCGCCCCCACGCCGACGGGAAAGGAGAAGAGGATGGTGATGATGATAACCCAAATAGAGCCAAATATCGCCGTACGCAGCCCGGCGAGTTCCGGCCGGTCGGATTGCGGGCTGGTGAGAAAAGAGGGTGTGAGCCAGCTACGAAACTCTAGTCCGGCGCTGGGATACTTCTCCTGCATTTCGGCAAGAATTTCATCGCGGTTGAATAGGGAATCGACCAGTGACCAGCTCTGGACCACATCAGGTTCGACCACCCGCTCGAGCACCAGGCGGTAAACATTCTCCTGGCTACGCGGCGAACCGGAGCAGCCCTCTGGCGGCTCTTCTGAAGCGCAGATGTCAGTCCACGTCTCCTCTGATTCAAAGATCAGATAGTTGGTGTAGAAACGCTGCTCTCGCTCGAGGCGGCGACCGACGCCGTCGGAGACATAAGCAGCCAGGATACTGACCAGCGCATCCTTGGGGAGCTCGGCAAGGGGAGTGGGGGCGTCGATATTGGCGACGATGCCCGCCGATACCTCGTATTCCCGCACGATCAGCTCCGGCTCCCGCTCGTTCTCCACGGCGACGAAACCGAATGCCTGGTTGGTGACATTGTACAGCAGGGCCGTCAGGGCGATGATGCCCACAATTGTAGAGAAGAGGAAGAGGCTGCGACCGATAAGACCGGAACGATGGCGGCGATCGATCTGCGCCTGGAGCTCGTCTCCCTCTGGAAAGTGCGAGTTGTAACTATTCATCTGGTTTACTCATAGGTCTCCCGATAGCGGGCGACGACAAAGCGGCTGATCACATTCAGGCCCAACGTCATAAAAAAGAGAACGAGGCCGATGGCAAAGATGCTGTTGTAATCGATGGAGTTGTAGCTCAGATCCCCGCCGCTGATGCGTACGATATGCCCGGTCATCGTCTCCGCCGACTCGAATGGATTAAACGTAAAGTCTGGCCCGGCGCCGGCGGCGATGGCGACGACCATCGTCTCGCCCACGGCGCGGGAGACGGCGACGACGAACGCGGCTGCAATGCCCGAGAAAGCGGCGGGGACGACGACGCGCAACGCCGTCTCCAGCCGCGTAGCGCCGACGGCAAGCGCCGCCTGGCGTAGCGTATCGGGAACGGCGTGGAGCGCATCCTCGCTCATCGAGCTGACGAGGGGAATAATCAAGATGCCGACGACGATGCCGGCCGATGCGGTGTTGAAAATCTGTACGACATCATCGCCAAAGATCGAACGGAGCAGAGGCGTCATAAAGGTCAGCGCAAAGTAGCCGTAGACGACGGTCGGAATACCGGCCAGAACCTCAAGGATCGGTTTCAGTGTACTGCGCGCCCGGGGGGAGGCGTATTCACTAAGATAGATAGCGGTCGCCAGACCCAGCGGCAGCGCAACCAGCATGGCGATGGTGCTCGTCATCAATGTTGCCGTGACCAGCGGCCAGATGCCGAAATGGCCGATGGCGGGTACCCAGCGGGTCGAGGTGAAAAATTCGACGATGCTAACCTCCGGATCGCCGAAGAAGAGCCACGACTCTTTACCCAGTTCATAGACAATGCCCACCGTCGTCAGAATGCTGATTGCCCCGGACAGAAAAAGCAGCGCCTGAATGAACAACTCGCCGGGCCGCAGGCGGCGCGACAGGTCGACCGTCTCCTTCTTCGTCTGGGTGCTGGCGAGGCCAGGTTCCATGACTACCTTACTCTCCACGGAGTCCCTCCATAAAGATCCTTCCCTTCTGACTGTCGTATAGTTTAACCATACTGCGTGAAAAAAGCCGCCATGATATAGTGGGTTGTTCCTTGCCATTTACTGTCATTGTATCGATTCCCGCGAACAACGTGAGGAGGGACGTTGTCTGTTCCCTCCTCACGTCGACTGCTTGTTGGGGACTGACAGGGGCGAGCGCTTCGCAGAGAGAGGCTACGCGGCTATGCGGCTATGCTTGGAAGCGAGCTCGCATTCGCTTCGGTGCATGCGCTACGCGGCCCGGAGAGGAGCGCGACAGCACTCACCCCTATCAGGGTGCTTATGACTTTATTCGTTCATTACGTCGAGCCACGCCTGCCGTGAGTTGTTCATCGCCTCGATGCTCGAGGGGAAGTAGCCGACGTCGCGGATGACGTCGTTCGCCCGCG
>JAWVYW010000024.1:0-33729 GCA_033722535.1 Promineifilaceae bacterium (SeqCode) | reverse complement strand
CGCACCGGAGGAAGAGTGGCCGGTACGGGAAAGCGGCAGCCTGCCTTACACGCAGGCCCACCTGGAGGCGGTCCAGGAAGCACTATGGAACGTCGCCAACGTTGGCTATGGCACTGCCACGCGCCGCTTCGTCGGCCTGCCAGTGCCCGTCGCCGGCAAGACCGGCACTGCCGAGACGCCACCCGCGCTCCCGCACGCCTGGTTTGTAGGCTACGCCCCCGCCGCGCCTTACACGCTCCCCGACGGGTCGGTCGCTGTGGAGCCACAGATCGCCGTCGTCACAATGATCGAAAAGGCGGGCGAAGGCTCCAGCTACGCCGCCCCACTCTTCCGCCGCATCATAGAGCTCTACTTCGAGGTAGAGCCCGCGCCGTTCTGGTGGATCGAGGAATAGCATGATACCCGAGCGGCAGCCGGCCACGATTGTCGCGCTCTCACCCGCGGAAACAGGGGCAGCGCTAGACGAAATCGTGCACGTCTACACCGCCGCCTTCGCGCCGCCGCCTTACAGCCGTGGCCGCCGCCAGGCCTCTAACTTCAAGCGCACGCTAGGCCGCCAGTTTGATAGAGGCGGCTTTAAGATGATCGTTGCCTACCATGGCTCGCACCACAAGCTCGTCGGCTTCGGCTATGGCTACACCTGTCGCGAAGGACAATGGTGGCACGATCAGGTGGCCGCCGCCATGCCTCCCGCACGCTACCAGCGCTGGCTGGAAGACGCCTTCGAGATCGCCGAACTGGCCGTGCTGCCGGCGATGCAGGGGCGTGGCATCGGCGGGCACCTGCACGACACCCTCCTGGCAGAGCGCCCCCACCGGACCGCTGTCCTCTCGACGCTGCAGGAGGAAACACGGGGCCTGCACCTCTACCGCAGCCGCGGCTGGCGGACGCTGCTGGAAAACTTCTCCTTCTCCGGCGTGAGGAAGCCCTATCGCATTATGGGGCGTGACCTGCCCGGAAAATAAAAAAGCCGGTGCACGATTACACCGGCCCTCTCGCAAAAAGCTGATCTCTGGCGCCGCGTTCAGTTGGCGTTGCTTAGAAGGCGCTCCCGAAGATTAAGCTGTAGATCCGCTTCATATTTCACCAAAAAGTGGTCGGGATCCGTTGAATGAACCGAAACCTTCAGCGTGCCGTCGGGCGCGTTCTCGGACCAGTAGAAGACCCACTCGGCATCACGGGGCGTCATATTTACACAGCCGTGGCTGCGTTTGGCGCCGAAGTCGTTGTGCCAGTAAGCGCCGTGCAGGGCGATCTCTTCGTCGAAGAACATTGCGTAGGGAACATCTTCCAGATAGTAGTAGTCATCGCCGGAAACACCGCCGTACATGGGCGTTTCCTCCTCCCGTGCCCATACCTCAAAGAGACCCTCGTTAGTGGGCCACCGGTCGAGACCGGTGGCGACGAGGCCGGCGTAGACGATGCGATCGCCTTCGTAGGCCGCAAAAACCTGTTCGTAGAGATCGACCTCGACCCAGAAATCATCCTCGTCGACGCCTTCAGGCCGCTCGGCCACGTCCACGAGAGAGAGGTACACATCCTTGATCCACTGCCCGCCGCCGATGTCGTACCAGATATGGCCTTCGGGCCCGCGGGCCACGTCATAAATCCCGACGAAGCTGTAACGCCACGTCCAGGGCACCGACTCGTCGGCAAACGTTCCCGGCTCCTCGGCTGCGCGGACACTGTGCCGGACCCAGCCAAAGGGGCGCCCGGGCATCTCGTGAATCTGTACGCCTGCCAGAGAGCTTTCTTCGATCGGATGGACGTTTGCCGCCGGGGCCCACTTACCGCGCACGCCGTACCACAAGTTCCCGGCGGCATCGCGTTGTAACCCGTCTACGGTGCTATAGAGGAGGCCGGCCTCGAGCGTTCCGTCGACCGGTGCGTCAAAGCTGGGCTGCGTATAAAGATCGGTGAAGTCATCCAGCCACACGTATGATGTGCTGAAGTAGACGCTACCGTAGGGATAGCGGGGCGCCGAGAAAGCCGGCTGGCTCTCGCGTGCGTCACAGACGAAGGCGCCAGAGGCGTGCGCACGGCAGGACATCGCCTCTGCGGCCGACGGCAGGGCCAGCGCCGCCCCCAAGGCGAGCAGACTGAAAAGCAAGATGCGAATGTTTAACCGGCTCATAGAAGGGCTTCGGACTCCTTTATCGCTCGATAAGGGACAGTCAGTAAGGAGCGTACCACACTGTGTAAATTATACTGTATGTCACCATACATGATACCATGCTAGCGGCGACTCTGTGCAAAATCATATCTTTTGCAGGCAAAATACGCAAGATGCGCCATGTAACGTGCGGAGGTACGGATGACACGAGCTGAACCGGAAGAAACGCGCCCAGCGTGGCGAAAGTCCGTGCGGGAGGCGATGTACCAGGCGGCCCTTGACGAAGCTGAACGCCAGGTCGAAGATGGAGCGCCGAGCTTCCGCTATCGCTGGGAACACGTGAAGGCTGTCCACACCCTCGCCCTGCGGCTGGCAAAGCTCACCGGCGCCGACGAAGAGGTGGTCGAGGCGGCCGCTTGGCTGCACGATGTCGCCAAGGAAGCGGGAAGTGACCATCCGCAGGAAGGCGCAGCCTTTGCCCGCCGCTTCCTGCCCGAAACAGATTTCCCGTCCGAAAAGGTAGAGGCAGTCGCCCGCGCCATCGAGGAGCATCGCGGCCTCTGGCGCGACGAGCCGCTACAGGAGCTAGCGTCCCAGGTTCTTTGGGACGCCGATAAGCTGTCCAAGCTGGGACTGACCGCGGCCTTTCACTGGACCGGGCTCAACCTGACAAAGGGAGACGATTTGACAACCCCTCTAACGACGCAGGAGCTGATCGAGAGGGGGCGCGACGCCGATTGGCAGGAGAAAACTGTGAGCAGCATGCACACCGCGCCAGCGCAACGCGCTGCCCAGGCACGGCTGGCGGCCTTCAACGCGCTGTGGAATGCGCTGGAGGCGGAGCTCAATGCTGCGGACCTGGAAGCGGTCCAGGAAGCTGAACGAGATGATAGCCGCGGCTAGCGGTAGAGATCCTTTTCTTTGGGCCGGACCAGATCACGCGCGCTGCTGGCCGGCGCCGGCGGGAGGGTCACGCCGCGGATGAGAACGCCTGGGATGCGCTCCGCCGCCTGCCCCATCAACAGACCAGCTGCCGCCGCCAGCTCGTCGGCCACCCCCACCTCGGTGTGCTGGAGCCGGTAGCCGTAGAGGTCCGCTTCTCCACGCCGGTCCCACAGCGCCGGGAGCCCGGCGACGCCAATGGCTACCCCAATCGTGCCCAGCCGAAAGGGCCGTCCGTGGCTGTCGGTAATGATAACGCCCACCTCTACACCGGTGTGCCGTGCAATCGCCGCCCGCAGGCGCGCCGCCGAAATGTCGGGATCTACGGGAAGTAGCAACACCCACTCGCCATCTCCTGCTCTCTCGCGCTGAGGCACGTTGGAACGGTCGATGCCGGCGTTGGCGCTGGTGAAGCCTAGCCGGTGGCGCACGATCAGGATGCCGGGCGCCATGCGTGAAATCTCCTCGCTTTCGCGCAGAATTAGCTCGACCAGCCGCGGATCCTTCCGCGTCTTTTCGGCCACCTCCCGCGCCTCCTGCCCCGGTTCTACCTCCGCCAGGTTGACCTGCCGCCCTTCCGCTTTGGAGATGATTTTCTGCGCGACGGCGATGATGTCGCCCTCCTCTAGTGTCAGCCCTGCCTCGACCAGCTTTTGCAGCAGCAGCGCGGGGACGTCATCGCCAGGTTGTATATCGGGCAGGTTGGGGATGGGGGTGAGGGTAATGGAAGTAGACATCGGGAGGGGCGCCGGAGCCCAAAAAGCGCCGGCCGGTCGTTATGCCTCTTCCGGTAGCCCGGTGATACGAATCCCTGAATGCTTGATCTTGTTACGGATATTGATGCCGATCAAGACTGCAGTGAGCCCCTCGACGACGCCCGCATTCTGCAACGGACCAGCGTCGATGCCTCGCATCCCGGCGTCGGTGGAGAGCTGCTGGACCAGTGCCTTGTCCTCACGGCTGTCACCGCAGATCAGCACGTCACAGTCGACATGCGCCTCGAGATCCGGTAGTAGTTCCGCCGATACATTTTGAAAGGCGGCGACCACACGCGCGTCTTCGCCCAGCTGCGCCTGGGCCTCCTGCGCAGCAGAACCGGCCGGCGGGAGCCAGACATGGCTTACCCGCGGCGGCTTGAGCGGAACGACGACGGTGATCAGCAGCTTACCGTTGATGTGTTCGGCGACCGCTTCCAACGTCGCCTGCTGCGCCTTGTAGGGTACCGAGAGAACAATGACCTCTCCCTGGCGCGCCATATCGGCATTTTCGCCCCCGCGCAGGGGCGGCGCCTCCGCCGGAAGCTGCTCATTCAGCTCCGACGCCGCCTGCTCTCCGCGCTCGGCGGAGCGGGAGCCGATCAGAATCTCGTGCCCCGCCGCAGCCCAACGCAGGCCCAGCCCGCGCCCCTCGCTGCCTGTTCCACCTAAGATTGCAATTCTCACCGACGTCTCCGCTCCTTTAGTTGGATTAAGCTGATTCTAACGGTAGAATGTTAGAGTGCAAACAGTCTGGTGGCGCCCCTGCCACCTGTGTTTTGTAAGCAAGATCGCTGGATGGTTCAGATCCCTAGCTTACAATCTTTACCATATCTCGAAGAGTTCCTAAGTAAGATCGAAGGAGAAAGTAATGGCCGAGCCATTTGAAGTAACTGATGACAGCTTTGAAGAAGAGGTTCTGGGCGCGGATAAGCCGGTACTGGTCGATTTTTGGGCGGAGTGGTGCGGCCCCTGCCGGATGATCGCCCCCCATGTCAAGGAGATCGCCTCTGAGCATGAGAACGTCCTGCGCGTGGCGAAGATGGACGTAGACGAGAACCCGACCATCCCCGGCCGCTACGGCATTATCGGCATTCCGACCCTGATGCTGTTCAAAGACGGCGAGGTCGTCTCGCGGATCACGGGTGCGCTGCCCAAGGACCGCATTGTGGCGCAGATTATGCCCCACCTGGAAACAGCTGAAGTGTAGCTCCCACACCTCGCTGACATCATCTAATTGCAAGAAGCCCGTCTCTTCCCTTTGAGGCGGGCTCTTTTACTTGAAAAAGGAGGTCTGACGATGATCGAAGTAGCACTGATGATTGAGGGGCAGAATGGTCTGAACTGGGAGCGCTGGCAGCGAGTTGCCCAGGCGGCCGAGGATCTCGGTTTTGTCGGCCTTTTCCGCTCCGACCATTACACCAATGCCAACCCTCCTGACAAAGACTCGCTCGAGTTGTGGACCTCCCTCACCTGGCTCGCCGATAATAGCGAGCGCCTGGAATTCGGCCCTCTCGTGTCGCCCGTCTCCTTCCGCGAGCCGACGATGACGGCGCGCATGGCGGCGGCGGTGGACGATCTCTCAAATGGCCGCCTCATCCTGGGGCTCGGTGCCGGCTGGCAGGAGCGGGAACATCACAACTTCGGTCACGACCTGCTGGCAATTCCGGAGCGCTTCGATCGCTTCGAAGAGGGGCTGGAAGTGATAACCGGTCTTCTGGAAAGCGACGAGCCGGTCAGCTTCGAAGGCGACTATTATGAGCTGCACGACGCCATCCTGCTGCCGCGCCCCGACCGGATCGGCGGCCCGCCGATCCTCATCGGCGGCAACGGACCGAAGCGCACTCTGCCCCTGACGGCAAGATACGCAGACGAGTGGAATGGCGTCTTCATCACCGCCACCGATTATGCCGACCGCAACAGCCGTCTCGACGAGCTGCTGGTACGGGAAGGGCGGCAACCGGAAGATGTGAGACGTTCGCTCATGACCGGCACCATTTTCGGCCGCACCGACAACGTAGTCCGCCAGAAATTAGAGAAACGGGGCCGTTCCGCGGAGGAGATGCGGCAGGCGGGGCTGATCGTTGGTACCGCCGATGACTTCGTGGAGCAGATCGAGCGCTATGCCGAAGCCGGCGCTTACCGCGTCATGCTTCAGTGGCTCGACCTGGACGATATGGATGGTCTAGAGGCGATGGCCAGCCGGGTCATTCCGCAGCTCCATGGCCCGGCGGGCGGATTCGGGTAAACGATGGGCTTTGGCCAGCGTGTGGCTCGCCTGGTGCGCGGCCACACGCTGGCCGTGGTCAACTTACTGCTGACTACTCCGTCTCGTCAATCGTAATCTCGATCTCAATATCTTCGGGCTGTTTCTCGGCGACCGGAGCGGTCGCTGCCGCTTCCTCAGCCGCGTCGAACTGCTCCGCCAGCTTAGCCATTTCGCGGCTTAGCCAGTTGAGCCCATCCACCAGACTCATCCGCGCCTTGCGGCTGACCTCGCCGCGCTCCACCTTGGAGCGCACGTCATCCGCCTCTTCCCGCACCTTCTTCGCCGCCGGACTCTCCCGGGCCTCGCGGAAGACACGGTTCACTTCCTCTGCGAAATGCTCAATTCCTTCGCGCACTTCGGTCTCCATCTCACGCCGCTCCTGGCTATGCCACGCCGAACGAATCGTCTCCGCAAATTGCCGGCCCAGGTCGCGCAGCGCTTCGGAAACGTCTGCTTCAGGAGTCGTCTTCTCCTCGGCGATCTCATCTTCCTCGATGACGATCTCAACCCTCTGCGCTTCCTCGGTTTTTATTTCCGTTATGTCGGGCATATCATCACTCATCTGCTTGTCTCCTTCATATTTGTTGTGATTGCATTTCTCTTTACGCGTTTGGAGGTAGTACAGTTGCAAAGGAAGGATAAATGCTCCCGCCCATCTTCGCCAGAGAGTGCTATAATTTACATATCTCTTTAGCTGTTCCATCGCGGAGAAATACTCATGGCCCCACACACCTTTGCTACGACAACCCGCGGCCTGCGCCGCGACAGCCTGCCGATGCGCCTCTTCGAAAAGGCCAAGCAGCTGGGTGCCTGGAACCCCAGCGACATCGACTTCAGCCGCGACCGGCAGCAGTGGCAGGCAATGACCCCCGACGAATGCGACCTGATCCTGCGCCTCACGGCAATGTTCCAGGCCGGCGAGGAAGCGGTGACCCTCGACCTGCTGCCGCTGATCATGGTAATCGCCGCCGAGGGGCGGCTGGAAGAGGAAATGTTCTTGACCACCTTCCTTTACGAAGAAGCCAAACACACCGATTTTTTCAGCCGTTTTGTCTCGGAAGTGGTCGGCGGTGCTCGAGACCTGACACACTATCACGACGAGAGCTATCGCATCATCTTCTACGAAGCGCTCCCCCAGGCTCTCAACGCCCTGCGCCGCGACCCTTCTCCAGAGGCGCAGGTACGCGCCGCCGTGACCTACAACATGGTGGTCGAGGGCATTCTTGCGGAAACCGGCTATCACGCCTATTTCAGCGCTCTTGAAGCAAATGCTCTCCTGCCCGGCACGCGCGAGGGGGTCCGGCTGCTCAAACAGGACGAATCGCGCCACATCGCCTACGGCATCTTCCTGCTCTCGCGACTGGTGGCGGCGGAGCCAGAGCTGTGGGACGTACTCGAGGAGACGATGAACGCCTTGCTGGTTCCCGCCCTTGGCGTCGTCGGCGACGCCTTCGCCCCCTACAACCCGCCCCCCTTCGGCCTGCGCGAAGAGGATTTCGTCGACTATGCGATGGGCCAATTTCAGAAGCGCATCGAGCGCGTGGAGCGGGCGCGGGAAACACCGCTGGAAGCGATTATGGGGGGCACGCCGATGCCCGCGGACTCGTAGAGCGAGAAACAACGCCGCGACCGGTACCTTCTCCACCGTTTCCCCTGCTTTCTGCGTAGTTCTGTACTACAATCGACTGACTAATGCCGACAGATTGCAGTCACCTCTGGAGACACCAATATGCCCCCGTCCAAGCAGGTCGCCCTCTTCGTCACCTGCCTCGTCGACCAGATCATGCCCGAAGTGGGCGTTGCGGCAACACGCCTGTTGCGGCGCGCCGGCTACGACGTCCTTTTCCCACCGGAGCAGACCTGCTGCGGCCAGCCCTTCTTTAACAGCGGCTTCCACGATCAGGCGCGGGCGCTGGCCCGGCGCACCATCGACACCTTTGCCGACTGCGAGGCAGTAGTCTTGCCCAGCGGCTCCTGCACGACGATGGTCCGCGCCGAGTATTCCCACCTCTTCGAGGATGAGCCCAACTACAGCTACCGCGCCCGGCGCCTCGCCGGCAAAACGTACGAATTGAGTGAATTTCTGGTCCAGAAGGCGGGGTGGGACCCGGCGCCCCACGAGGACGCCCCCCACGTCACCTACCACGACTCCTGCCACATGTGCCGCGTACTGGGGCTGGGCGAGACGCCGCGCCAACTTTTGAGCGGCGCCGGCTGCCACATCACGGAGATGGCCGAGTCAGACCGCTGCTGCGGCTTCGGCGGCATCTTTTCGATCCGCATGCCCGAGGTTTCGAATGCGATGACCGCCGAGAAGGTGGCCCAGGCGGCGGAAACGGAAAGCGAAATCCTGGTCACCGCCGATCCCGGTTGCCTGATGCAGATGCGGGGTCTGCTACAGGAAGCGGAGGGGCCGGATGGCAGGTACGTTCTTCGTGCTGAGCACCTGGCGACGGTACTGGAGGAGCTGACACGATGAACGCTCATCAAGGAGCAACGGTACCTGATTTTCGGGCCCGAGCGGACCATACACTGGAGGACCCAACGCTGCAGATCGCCCTGGAATCGGCCACAGGTCGCTTCGCCACAGCGCGCGAACTGGCGCTAGCCGAGCTGCCGGCGAGCGACGAGCTGCGCGACCACCTGAAGCAGGTTCGGGCGACCACCCTGGCCCGATTGGCCGATCACCTGGAACGTTTTGAAGAGAGCGCCACCGCCGCCGGCGCCCGCGTGCACTGGGCCCGCGACGGTGCCGAGGCGGCCCGCATCGTAGCCGCCATCGCCCGGGAAAACGGCGTGCAGCTGGTCACCAAAAGCAAGTCGATGGCCACAGAGGAGATCCGGCTCAACGACGCGCTGGGAGCGGGCGGCGTCGAAGCGGTGGAAACCGACCTCGGCGAATGGATCATTCAGCTTGCCGAGGAGGCCCCGTACCACATCATCGCCCCCGCCATTCATAAGACGCGCTCCCAGGTCGCCGCTCTTCTAGAGGCGGAAGAAGGGGTCCCGCTCCCTTCAGATGACATCCCCGTGCTCACCGCGCAGGCCCGACGCCGGCTGCGGCGGCGCTTCCTGGAGGCCGGCATGGGGGTTACCGGCGCCAATATCGGCGTCGCCGAGACGGGAAGTATCGTGCTTGTCACCAACGAAGGCAACGCGCGCATGGTCACCAGCCTGCCGCCGGTCCATGTGGCGGTGATGGGGATCGAAAAGATCGCACCCACCTGGCATGATGCCGCTGCCTGGCTGGCCCTGCTGGCCCGCAGCGCTACCGGTCAGCCACTCTCCATCTACACGACCATCATCAGCGGCCCACGACAGCAAGCAGAGGTAGACGGGCCGCGCGAAGTGCATATCGTGCTGCTCGATAACGGCCGCAGCCAGCTGTTGGGCACAAAGTACGAAGAGGTGCTGCAATGCGTGCGCTGTGGCGCCTGCCTCAATGCCTGCCCCGTCTATCGCGAGGCTGGCGGGCACGCCTACGGTAGCCCCTACAGCGGTCCCATCGGCGCCGTCATCTCGCCCCTCCTCTTTGGTCTGGAGGAGTATAGCGCCCTGCCCCATGCCAGCACTCTCTGCGGCGCGTGCAAAGATGTGTGTCCGGTACACATCGACCTGCCGCGCATGCTGCTGGCGCTGCGGGCAGACGAAGTCGAGGCAGGCACTGTTTCCACTCTGGAACAGGTCGGGGAGCGCGCTGCGGCATTCATCCTCAACCACGAGCGGCTGTTGCGGCTGGCGCGTAGCGCGCTCAGCCAGGGCCAGCGCCCGCTGGCGCGGAACGGAAAGCTGAAGCTGCCGCCGGCCCTCAATCCGGCGGGGCGGCGCGCCCTGCCGGCGCTGGCGCCGCGCTCCTTCCGCCAGCTGTGGGAAGATGGAGATCTGGGGAGCTAGCCGATGACCGACGACGCACGCCGCGAAATTCTCAGCCGCCTCCGCTCGCAGAGACGATCCGTCGGCCCCCCGGGCCCCTGGCGCTCACGTCGCGGCTTCGACGATCTGGCGGCGCAGTTTGAAACGGCACTGGAGACGGCTAACGGGGAGGTCATTCAGGCCGCCGATCTGGAGGAAGCGACGGAGCGTCTGGACGAACTGTTGCAGGAGCTCAGGACCACCCGCGTGGTGGCCAACGCCGAGGCGCCACTGACGGAGATGGACCTCCGCGGCCGCTGGCCCGAAATCAGCTGGCATATCGTGGGCCAGAGCGCAGGCAATCTGCGCGCCTTCTGCGCCGACGCCGACGTCGGTCTGAGCGGCGCCCGGGCAGCACTGGCGGAGACCGGCTCAATCGTTCTCCACAGCGGCCCCGGGAGCAGCCGCCTGACAACTCTCCTCCCCCCCGTCCACATCGCCCTCGTCCCCGTCTCGCGGCTGACGACTGACATCTTCAGCTGGGTGGAAGCGCGCGAAAAGCCGCTACCGGCGAACATCACCCTCGTGAGCGGCCCCAGTAAGACGGCTGATATCGAGCAGACGCTGGCGACCGGCGTCCACGGGCCGGGCCGGCTAATAGTGATCTTGTACCAGTAGAATGCGCTACTTAGCGGTTCACCAGCGTCCGAATTGCGGTGTGGTAGGCGGGGTTGCGGGCGGCGCGGGCGAGAGCCTGGCGGGCCCGCCGGGTCTCACCTAGCTCCGCGTATAGCATGCCGACGGTGAAATACGCCGCCGGTAGAGAGAGGCCGCCATTGATGGCGCGCTCGTAATATTCAATCGCCCGCTCTGCCTGCCCACGCGCCTGAAAGTCCATCCCCTGCCCAATGAACGCATCCCGTTCGAGTTTGCTCATTCCCGCGGTCCCCGCGCCGTACAGCGCCTCTTCATCTTCCTCGCGGAAGATCTCTTCTGCCAGTTCGTCCTGCGCGCGACGGGCGGCGACCGATACCACGTCGTCCGGCTGCGCCTGCTGCGCAAGCTGCCAGTGGCGACGCTCTTCTTCGAATGCGCTGGCGATCTGGCGCACCGTCTCGGTCATTTCGTCCCGCTCCCGCTCCGCTTCTGGCGCCGCCGGTTCCGCTTGCGGCTCCTCGTCTGCCAGCGCCGCTTCGCCGTGCTGCA
The DNA here is from genome assembly GCA_033722535.1 of Promineifilaceae bacterium (SeqCode). GTDB lineage: Bacteria > Chloroflexota > Anaerolineae > Promineifilales > Promineifilaceae > JAAYYY01. Next base: position 22,592 of record JAWVYW010000024.1, on the reverse strand, counting down.
CCAGATCGATCGCCATCTGCACATCTTCATTACCCGGATCGAGGCGCAACGCCGCCTGACAGACCTGAAGCGCCTTTTGCTGCTTTCCCCGCATCTGTAATGTGCGGGCAATCGCCAGGTATTCACGAACGGCGGCCTTCGTATTTCCCTGGCGCTGAAAGACCAGCGCCAGACGGCGATGCGCCCCCAGGAGCCCCGGTTCGAGGCGAATGGCGCGCTGCCAGTTGGCAATGGCAGTATCGAGGTTCTGCTGCCGAAGCTGAAGCTCGCCCGCCGCCATGTACGTTTTAGCCGCTTCCTGCAGCTGGCCCTGGCGCTCCTGCAGATCCGCCACGCGCTGTAGGTACTGGATGTCCCCCCGGCTGTAGCGTGCAGCCCGTTTGTAGCTTTCGAGTGCCCGGTCCAGCATGCGCAGTCCAAAACAGGCTTCGCCCAACCCGGCAAAGGCCTCTGGCGACTGTGGAACTTCCCCCAGCGCCACGCGATACATCTGAAACGCTTCACGCCACGCTTCCTGCTCGTTGTAAGCGCGACCACGCCGGAGTGCGTCCTCGAAACGTCTGCGATTCTGTGCCACTTCCATCTCCAGGTACAACTGGCGGACCAGTTACACGACCTATCTTAACATAACCGATCTCCGCGCCGTTGACAACCGATATGAGCGGGCGCGTCCTACCCGGGCGGTTGGTATTCGAGCGGGTGCAGTCCGGCTTCGATCTGGCTACGATGCGGCTCGAGGAACGGCGGCAGCGCCAGCTTCTCGCCGAGCCGTCCCGCCACCTCGTCGGTGACAAAGCCAGGGCCATCGGTTGCCAACTCAAAGAGGATGCCGTTCGGTTCGCGAAAGTAGATCGACTTAAAGTAAAAGCGATCGATAATCCCTGAGATTTGCAGACCGAATGAGCGTAGGCGGTTAACCCACTCCTGGTGCTGATCGTCGTCCGGCACCCGAAAGGCGATGTGGTGGACGCCACCGCGGCCGAGCCGTTCCGGCGACAGGCCAGGACGCACGTCGATCCGCACCTGTGCGCCCACCCCGCCGACGCCGGTCTCGTAGAGCAAGATCTCGCGATCCGCGCCTGGCGCAGGGTAGCTGCCCGCCTTGCGAAAGCCCATTACCTCCGTCAATACCCGCGCGGTAGGCGCGGCGTCGGCCACAGTCAGCGTGGCCGAGGCGAGCCCGCGCACGGCAACCGCAGCCGGCGTCGTGCTTCGCTCCCAGGGATTACCGCCGGGAAGGGGTGCGTCTTCGTCTTCGATCAGGGCCAGCCGCTGCTCTTCAAAGTCGCGGAACGGAAGAACAGCACGGCCTGCCTCTTCCTGGATGGGATCATACTCCACGCCGTGCTCGTCAAAACGGTCACGCCAGTAAGCAAGCGCTTCCCGGTCCGGCACGCGCAGCGCCATGCGCGAGATGCTCCGCGTCCCCGGCTTTGTTTGGGCCGCGTAGGAGATGTCAAAGAAGGTTAGCTCGGTGCCCGGGTTGCCGATCTCGTCCCCGTAAAACAGGTGGTAAGACGAGGGATCGTCCTGGTTGACCGTCTTCTTGACCAGGCGCATGCCCATAATGCGTGTGTAGAAGTCTACGTTTTTGGCCGCCTGAGCCGTAATTGCCGAAAAGTGATGTAGGCCCGTGAGTTCCATCGACGTATCGTCTCCTTTTTGCTTGCACTGAGCATCTCAAGTTCGACGTGTGGCGCTGCAGTACACTGCTCACTTTGTTGTTTTCTGACCTCTTCGAGTATAACAGAAGCACCGGGTCACGCTCAATGCTCCAAAAGTACATGCGATACGATTCGGTGGAGAGCTATCGTCCTGAAAGTAGAGTACAAAGCAGGTGAAACAGAGTTATGAAGAAGATCCAGATACAGGGCGTCCACCACATCACGCTGGTCGGCGCCGATCGCCAGACGAGTATCGACTTCTGGGAAGGAGTCTTGGGCATGCCGTTTATCTTCGAGCAGCCCAACCTCGACGTACCCGAAGAGAGCCACCTCTACTTTGACCCGGGAGATGGACGGCTGATTACCGTCTTCACCAATGAGAGCCGCACCGTGGATTCGACACGCAACCCGGAGGGGATCGGCAATTTGCATCATCTTGCCTTTACCGTCTCCCGCGCCACCTACACCCAGATCGCGGCACGCCTCGACGAACGAGGTATCAAACATAGTGGCGAGATCGACCGCGGCTTCATGTACTCCATCTACTTTCGCGATCCGCTGGGCCAGCTGCTCGAATGCGCGACCTATAAGTTTGATCCCCCTGTCGGCTACACCCACGCCGAGGTGCTCGCCGAGGCGCATCACATCCGCGTCGACAAAGATGATCCACACATTGCAGACGCGCACATCGCCGACGCCATCGAGGGCATGGTCAGGCGCAGCCAGCCATCGCTCTCAGAGGATCGAGCGCCGAAAGACCCGTATACAGAAAGGCCGCCCCTCTGGGACTGACCACGGTCGATGAAGGCCAGCTCTCGGGTCGACAGCGGGACGGCCTGTGCTCGGCGAATGATCGGCAGGTAGGAGTAGAGCCGATCCACTACCGTTGTCAGTGCCGTCGCCGCGCTGCCGACGAGCGTATAGTCGCTGATAGCGACAGCGGTAAGCAACGGGACTTCGGTCTCGCCCGCCGATGCACTGGCCGGCACCAGGACCCGCACGTTGATGCGCGCCGTTTCTCCTGGCGCCAGCGTAACACTGGAAGGAACGGTGGACGTCAGCGCCCAACCGGCGCTGGAATACGCCTCCAGCTCAAGGGCCTTCGTTGCGCAGGGTGAAGGTAGCGTCTGCAGAGCCACCGGGAAGCGCCTTGCTTTCCGAGCCACTGGCGTCGAAACGCTGGACGCGTATTACTGCCGCCTCCACCCGCTCGAATGGCCCGTCCGCTAGGCTATTACCTGTTACACAAGCGGCGCGTCGCGGTCCCGGCACAACCGGGTCCGTCTAGCAGGGTTCCCGCGGCTACCCAACTCCTACGGAACGACCTCCTGCGTTACCTGCTATAAGCCGGCGACCGCGCGCGGATTGTCGATAAGGGAAAAGGTGTCGCCGAAGATCAGCCCCCGCACGTGGTCGTCCGTCAGGAAGTCGAGCGGGAAGCCGCGCCGGAAGTCGGAGAGGTGATTCAGGCGGGACAGTTCAGCCTCGGAGAGGGTGAATGCCAGGGCGCCCAAATTGTCTTCGATCTGCGCGACGGTACGCGCGCCAAGGATCGGAATGACGCTCGGCTGTTGCCGAACCCAGTTGATGGCCACCTGGGAAGCGGTACGTCTCTCCCCGTGCTGCTCGCTGAGCTCGTGGGCTATCTGTTGCACCTCGGCTGCCAGTGTATGGACTTCAGCGCTTATCCGCGGGTAACGGCGCGGCTCGCCATCTCCGGCTGCGTCGCTATCGTTGGCGCTCGCCTTTTCGGGGTCAGGATACTTACCCGTCAGACCACCGCCCTTCAGCACACCCCACACGCAGCTACTAAGTTCCAGTGTGCGCGCCATCGGTAGCAGCTCCCGCTCCGGATCACGGGAGCCGAGGCTGTAGGGAAATTGAACCGCCGCCGGCTTCGTCCAGCCGTGCTGCTCTGCGAGGGCCACCGCGCGGCTAACAACCCACGCCGGGGTATCGGAAAAGCCAGCGTAAAGCACCTTTCCGGCGCGGATCAAGTCGTCAACACCGCGCATGAACTCTTCAACCGGCGTGGTAAAGTCCCACATGTGGAGATAAAGCAAATCAATATAGTCGGTGTTCAGCCGCTCCAGGCTGCCCTCCACGGTGCGCAGCAGCGCTTTGCGGCTGTTGCCGCCCTCATTCACGTTGCGTGGGTTGCCGTTTTCGAAGCGCAACGTGTACTTTGTCGCCACCACATAGCGATCCCGCTCGCCAGCAATACATTCGCCGACGAAGCGCTCGCTCGTCCCGTTGGTGTAGTTGCACGACGTGTCGATGAAGTTGCCGCCCGCGTCGGCGTAGGCGTCGAAGATCGCCTGGCTCGTCTCGCGGTCGGCGCCCCAGCCCCAGTCGGTGCCAAATGTCATCGTTCCCAGTGCCAGTTCGCTGACGCGCAGCCCTGTCGGGCCCAATAAGGTGTAACGCATGGGCTATCCTCCGTTCTCGGTAGTTAGTTGGAACTCTAAATTGGACTGACTTGACGGGAAGATTACGCTTCCCAGGCGCCCCCTGCCTCTCCGCGAGAGGCGTCGTCACCCACCGCGGGAACCACTGGTACCTGCAGCTCGGTCACGTATTCCCGCGACGACGTCGCGATGTGCCCTTCCGGCAGCGAGTAGCCGTCGAGATCGGCGCCAAAGCGCAGGTAGGCCTCGCGGATGGCTCCGTCGATCGTGTACCCCCCCACCTGAATCCAGCTCAGAAGTGCCGTCAGCATCGCCGGCAGGCTATCGTAGCTGCCGGTGTGCATGGCGCAGGCCAGTGAGGGATGGCCCGACAGCCGGTATACGCGCGGCTGCAAAGGCGGCGCCAGCGGGAAGACGTCCATTAGATCCTCGAACAGCGTGGCCCGCACAGACGCCACCGCGCCCGCCTGTACGGGGATGGCGATCTCGACCTCTTCGGCCTCCTCGCGGTATTCGACGTCATGCATCAGGAGAAGGGGCGGAAGCGTCGCCCGCGCGTTCGCCCGGGCGACGGCGGTCTCGACGGCTTCGAACAGCTCCGGGACCGTCGGCGTCGCCGCGTCAGCCGTCCCGCTCTCGCCGTAGGACGTCTGGAAACGCACAGCTGCCACCCACTGGTCGGGGACAGCGCGCAGCAGCACGTCGAGCGGTCGGTCGACATCGGCAAGCGCCGTCAGACGTCGGTCGACGCGACGCAGACGCGCCGCCGCCGCTTCCAGATCCTGCACCAGTTCGGCACGCCGCCGGCGTAGCATGTGGTTCAGCTCTTCGTCGCTTAATGCTTCGTCCAAAAGACGCTGGATCTGCTCGAGCGAGAAGCCCAGATCTTTCAGCGCCAGCAGGCGGTGCAGGCGCGGCAACTGGTCGGCGCTGTAGTAGCGGTAGCCGGTGAAGGGATCGACGTGCGCCGGGCGCAGAAGCTCCAGACGATCGTAGTGGCGCAGCATCTTGACGCTGACGCGGCTAAAGCGGGAAAACTCTCCAATCTTGAACATGGAGCCATTATAAACCCTCCCACGATGGGAGAGTCAAGAGCCAGTTGGGTCAGACGTCGGACGTAGGCAAAAAGTGGCTGTCGTCGGCACGGAATCGGTGCTATCATGGCTCCGGTGGCGAAAGCGTTGTACATCAGCTAACAGAGGAGGGACGGCGTTGTGACAACACCGAATGGACGGACGCCGCGGACGGCGCTGGTAATCGGCTCCGGCAGCGTAAAATGTGCGGCGGCGATTGGCCTGCTGAACGTGCTCCAGCGCGAGGGCATTCCCCTCGACATGGTGGTCGGTTGCAGCGGCGGCAGCATCTACGCCGCCACCATCGCTCTGGGGCTCCCGGCGGACACGATTGCCGCCATGACGGCTCAATTATGGACGCGCGAGATCACCAGCCGGCGGAGGCGCCGTGCGTGGCTCCAGATCATGTTGCCTGGGCTCTTTGGCTTCGATGAACACTTTGGCATGGTCGACGATACACTGGTTATGAAACGGCTACGGGCTGCCTTTGGCGGGCAAAGCTTCGCCGACACGGTGATCCCGCTCTCGATCACCGCCACCGACTTCAACGACGGCGCCCAGGTGGTGCTGACGTCGGGTAGCCTCGTCGACGCCATCCGCGGCAGCATTGCCATCCCCTACATTTTTGCTCCTTACCCGGTAGGTGACCACCTGCTGGTAGACGGCTACCTCTCCGACCCAATGCCGGTCGGCGTGGCGATCAAGGAGGGAGCCGACGTCATCATTGCCATGGGCTTCGACAGCCCCTACCAATCGCGCGTGAACTCCCTCTTCCGCTATACGTTCCAGATCAGCAGCATCATGTCCAACAATCTCTTCAACGCCAACTATGCCTTCCACAATCTGGCCCACCACTCGGAGGTGATCCCGATCATCCCGGAGTTCGAGGAGCGCATCCGGCTCTTCGACACGCAGAAGATCCCTCAGATCATTGCGGCCGGCGAGCGGGCAGCGGAGGAGCAGCTTCCGTACCTGCGGCGGCTGTACGAAGAGGCGCGACCGTAGCGGTTACTGCTCGCTCATCTTTGCATGCTGCGCCATCGCCGTGATCAGCTCGGGCCACGACTGGCGCGGGAAGATGTGGCCCCCGCGGGCTACGACGTGCAGGTGCGCATCTGGAATAGCCTGCACGAGATCCTCGCCATGACCCATCGGAAAGAGCGGATCTTCGGCACCCTGAATGACCAGCGTCGGGATGTCCACATCCGGTAGCCGTTCGCGCCACGCCTCCGAACCAAGAACAGCCGCGAACTGACGCGCCGTCCCTTCGGGATAAAAGCTGCGGTCATAGGCCCGAGCCGCCCGCTCTCGCGTCTCTTCTTCATCGAAGGGCAGTGACGCGTTGAGAATGCGGCTCGTCACAACCCCCTGTTCGATGGCCGCCTCGCGCCCTGCCGCGGGTGGCGCCAACAGTGTCTGCAGCGCCGCCGGCTCTGGTCGCGGCAGTCCGTGCGCGCTTGAGGTCGTCACCATCAGGGTCAGGCTGCGCAGCCGCTCGGGATGGTGAATCGCCATCTGCTGGGCGATCATGCCGCCCATGCTGGCCCCCGCCACGTGCGCCTTCTCGATACCGAGTCCGGTGAGGAGGCCCACAGCATCCTCGGCCATATCGCGCAACGTGTACGGCACCTCCACCTCAGACTGGCTCCCACTCAACCACGTCTGCACCATCCCCATCACGTCAGGCATACCACTCATCTTCGACGACAGGCCAACATCGCGATTATCGTAACGAATCACGTAGAAGCCTCGCCCGGCGAGGCGGGCGCAGAACTCCTCGTGCCACGCCAGTAGCTGCGCGCCGAGGCCCATGATGAGGAGGAACGGCGGATCCGCTTCCTCCCCAAAGGTATCGTAGACCAGCTCCACGCCGTTCACGGTGATCCGCGTCTCTTCACTGTGTCTGATTTCGTCTTTTGCCTTCATTTCTACCTCCAGTCTTGCTTATCGCTATCAGGATGGATGCCGCCGCGTGCGGGCGAACCAACTTCAGCCAGGTGGTGCGGTTCATTGCCCCGCCGGCTCGCGATAGAGAGCCAGCAGCGTGATGTCGTCAAACTGCCTTCTCTCTCCTACGTGGTCACGCAGCCGCGCCTCGATCCGCTCAAGTAGCCGCTCTGCGCTGGGCGGGAGGGGAGAAAGCAGTTCCGCCAGCCGTTCACGAGTAAAGAAACGACCATCTTCATCCTCAGCGTCGATGACGCCGTCGGAGTAAAAGAGCGCCATCTCCCCTGGCGCCAGCGTCGTCTCCTTCACCTCATAATCTACGTCCTTGAGCACGCCGATAACTGGCGCGCTCGGCGGAAGCTGGCGCTGTTCGCCGTCGGTCGTGACGATCAGCGGCGGCTCGTGTCCGGCGTTTATGTATAGCAGCGAGCCGGATGCAGGATCGAGCAGGCCGAAAAAGAGCGTAGCAAACATCCCTACGTCCCCGTGCATATCGGCGATATAGTTGTTGGTCAGTTGCACGCTCTGGCGAAGATAATCGGTCGCCGCCTGCGAGTCGAGTGGCTGAATCGCCACATACGTAGGATTTACCCCCGCGCGCAGCAGGCTACGAAAGAGTGTCATAAATAGCGCCGCGCCGACCCCTTTGTCGCTCACATCGCCGAGCAGCAGGCCCACGCGGTGCGTGTGCGGCAGGGTAAAGACGTCGTAGAAGTCACCGGCCACTTCACGCGCGGGAGAGAAGCTCGCTGCCACAGCCCAACCGTCAAGCTCAGGGAGCAGCCGCGGTAAGAAGCCGGCCTGGATCTGGCGCCCGATCTCCAGCTCTCGCTCCAGCGCCTGCAGATACGCTTGCTCCTGATCCCGCAGCCGCTTTTGCTCTAGACCTGCCTGCAGCCGCGCGTGGAGAATGGCGGGATGGAAGGGCTTGGGCAAAAAGTCGCTCGCCCCCAGGGCGATCCCGCGCACGATATTCTCCATCTCACTTGCCGCCGAGATGACGACGACCGGAATCCGGCGCCATTCGGGGACGCCCTGCATCCGCTCCAGTACGGTAAAGCCGTCCACCTCTGGCATCATCAGGTCGAGGAAGATGATATCCGGCGCCGCTGCGGCGAGCGCATCCAGCGCCTCCCGCCCGTTATTCGCCGTCTGAATTTCGAGGTCGAGACCCTCTAACTCCTGCTCCAGAAGGTCCAGGTTAAATGGTTCGTCGTCTACAAGCAGGACCCGCGGTCGCCACGCCTCTTTCACCATTGGTAGTTCAGCCGTTCTCTGCACCATCCTCACTTCCCTGGGATGCGTTCACCATCGCAGTCGCCGCTAAAAGCGCCACGTTGACACCGTCCTGCCGGCGTTACGTCACCGGTGGTCCCACACACCGAGGTTTATTGTAGCACAGCCGCGGAACCCATGAAATCGCCACCCGTTACTCTGAGCCGCTGTTCCCTGCTCGCCCTGCCTCGGCGCGACGGCTACAGCCCTCCAGTGCCAGCAGCACGCCCGCCAGCCCGTCGAAGCCGGAACTGCTGCCGATTGCACTCAACGCGGCTATCTCCTCCCCGGTCGGGGCGTCGCCCGCCAGCAGCCGCTCCAGCATGCGCGCCAGCGGCCCACTCACCGCGCCCCGCGCAGCCGCCCAGAGGAGGGCGGCACTGAGCGGGTGTGTTCGCTCTCCTCGCCGGCTGAGGATCGCACGAGCCAGCGGTCGGCTCTGCCGCTGCGGAAGGATCGGATCATCTCGAATCAGAGCCAGGGCGGCCACATAGCCGGCCAGGAGATCATCTCCAGCTGGCGTCAGGCCGCCGCCCAGACCTAGCAGACGCTGCCCAACCGGCGCGATCGCCGCGGCATCGGCGGTTATAGTGGCACGCAGCAAAGGCGCCACTTGCTGTAGAAATCTTTGCCCCAGTGCGGAGATGGGCGCTGCGTGCCATCCGTACCAGCAGGCCAGAGCCTGCAGCGCAATGGAACCCGCGCCCTCCCTGCGAAGCGCCCTCCGCAGCACCGGCTGCAGAAGCGCTTCTGTCCTTGCCCACGGTACAGCCGCCGGGATGGCGGGAGCGGGAGCGCGAACCGCCGCCCTTAGATCGACGATCAGGGCTGCCGCAGGGACGGAAACCGTTTCGGTGGAGAGTTGAACCATCTCCCCCGGCCGCAGCCGGGGTAGCGCGCGCGCAAAACCGGGCACGAGAACGGAAAATGGCCCGTCCACGCCGCGGTCGGTCAGGTAGAGAGCGCGCCGCGACGAAAGAAGCGCCGTCGCTCCGTGCCGATAGACCCCGACCAGCGGAGCATCCTGCGGCTGCCCTACTCGCACCAGCGGCCCGGCTCGCCGCGCCTGCAGGAAAAGGGTGCTCATCCGGCGTACTCTAATTGCGCTGTCGCTTTCATCGTTTCGCTTCCCGAGTGATAGTATCACGTTTGCTTCTTGCTGCGAGCGCGCGGGACGCGCTGAGCCAGAGCGTTCACTGTCGCTCCCTAGCCGCCCTTCTGCTACAATGTCCGCTTATGTATCGGCGAATTGTAGTCAAGCTGGGCACCAGCGTCCTCACCGGCGGCACGCCGCGGCTGGATCGGGCGCACATGGTGGAGCTGGTCCGCCAATGTGCCGCTTTTCAGGCCCAGAGCAAAGATGTGATCATCTGCACCTCCGGCGCTATCGCCGTGGGGCGGGAGCGCCTGGCCTTCCCAGAACTGCCGGACACCGTCAGCGCTAAGCAGATGCTTGCTGCCGTGGGCCAGAGCCGCCTGATGCGTACCTGGGAGCAGCTGTTTGACCTTTATGACCTTCGCGTCGGCCAGATGCTGCTGACGCGCGCCGACGTCCAGAACCGCCAGCGCTTCCTCAACGCCCGCGACACCCTCGAGGCGCTGCTGGAGCGGCGGATCATTCCGGTTATCAACGAAAATGATGCCGTCGCTACCGCCGAGATCAAGGTGGGCGACAACGACAACCTGTCCGCGCTGGTTGCGCTGCTTGCCGAGGCCGACCTCCTGCTGTTGCTGACTGACCAACCAGGTCTCTTTACCGCCGACCCGCGCACCGATCCAGAGGCGGAGCTTATTCCGGAGGTGCATACGATTGACGAAACGCTGCGTGCCCTGGCAGGCGGCAGCCGCAGTGGCCTGGGTGTGGGCGGGATGGCGACCAAGCTCCAGGCGGCGGACGTTGCCCGCCGCGCTGGCGCCGACGTGGTCATCGCCGCCGGCAGCACCCCCGACGTCATCAGCCGCGTCGTCGCTGGCGAGCGGGTCGGCACCCGCTTCCCCGCCCTAGAGACGCCGCTGGAGAACCGCAAGCGCTGGATTCTCGCCGGTCCGCGCCCGGCGGGCGCCGTGGTGGTCGACAGGGGCGCCGTAGAAGCGCTGCAGGAGCAGGGCAGTAGCCTGCTGCCGGCGGGCATTGTCGCCGTGGAAGGCGACTTCAATCGCGGCGACGCCGTTGCCATCCGGACGCAGCCGGCTGACCATCGTGCCAGCAAGGAGTTAGCGCGGGGCATCGTCCGTTACAATAGCCGGGACCTGCAACAGATCATGGGGCACCATTCCGCCGCTATTCCGGGGCAACTGGGATATGACTACGGTCCGGTGGCCATTCACCGGGACGACCTGATTTTGTTATAGCCGGCGCTCCTCTGCCGGCGCGATAGGAAGGAACAAACGTATGAGCGACTTGCTTTCCATGGGCCGAGCCGCACGGGCGGCCTCTCGCATCTTAGCCCAGCTTACCACCGAGCAGAAGGACGAAGCGCTACTGGCGATAGCCGCCGAGCTGGAGGCGCAGAAGAAGACAGTGCTGGCTCAGAACCGCCTGGACGTCGAAGAGGCGCGCGAGCGGGGGCTGGAAGAAAGCCTGATCGACCGCCTATTGCTGACGGAAGGGCGGCTGGCAGGGTTGGCAGAGGATACACGCCGCATCGTCTCACTTCCCGACCCAGTTGGCGAGGAGGTCGAGAGCCGTGTTCTACCGAACGGCATGCGCCTGCGGCGGCGCCGTATCCCCATCGGCGTGCTCGGCGTCATCTACGAGGCGCGCCCGAACGTGACAATCGACATCGCCACGCTGTGCCTTAAGACCGGCAACGCCGTCATCCTGCGCGGCGGCAGCGAGACGCTGCGCAGCAATCTCGCCCTCGTCGGCGTCATTCAGGCGGCGCTGGAACAGGTGGGGCTTCCCCAGGCGGCGGTGCAGTATGTAGACGACCCGGACCGACGGCTGGTGGCGGAACTGCTGCGCCTGGACCAGTATGTGGACATGATCATTCCCCGTGGCGGCGCCGGGCTACACCGGCTGTGCCGCGAACAGAGCACCATCCCCGTCATCACCGGCGGCATCGGCATCTGCCACATCTTCGTCGACGAAAGCGCCGACCTGACGCGGGCAGTCGACATCGTAGAAAATGCTAAAGTGCAGCGCCCCAGCGTCTGTAACGCGCTGGACACGGTGCTCGTCCACCGGACGATCGCCGCCGATTTTTTGCCGCCGCTCGTCGAGCGACTGGCCCCATCGGGCGTGGAGCTGCGCGCCACAGCCGATGCCTTACCGCTGCTCGGTACGGACGGCGCCTCCGTCGTCCCCGCCGGGCCGGATGACTTCGATCAGGAATGGCTGGGCCTTGTCCTGGGTGTGAAGCTCGTCGACGACCTCGACGAAGCGATCGCCCATATCCACGAACATAGCACGGAGCACTCGGATAGCATCCTCACCAACAATCAGCTCCACGCCGAGCGCTTTGTGAACGCCGTCAACTCCGCCGCCGTCTACGTCAACGCCAGCACCCGTTTCACGGACGGCGGGCAGTTTGGCCTCGGGGCGGAAGTTGCCGTGAGTACACAGAAGCTCCACGCGCGCGGGCCCATGGGCCTAGAGGAACTGACAACATATAAGTGGATCGGGATCGGCGACGGACATATCCGTCCCTGACAAAAAGCAGCTTTTCACTGCCTCTGTACACCCTTCTAACATAACATTGACGAATCTATGACAAACTAAGGGATAGATGAGTCAAGATAGCGAAGAGCGCGGCGCCACAACGCGAATACTGGTCACGGGAGTGACGGGCTACGTCGGCGGACGGCTTGTTCCCCGCCTATTGGAACGCGGGGCACGGGTTCGTGTCCTGGTGCGGGGCGATGCGCAGCGGACACGCGGCCGCCCCTGGCACGATCAGGTGGAGGTCGCCGTGGGCGATGTACTGGAGCCGGAGACGCTTCCGGAGGCGATGCAGGACGTGGACGTCGCTTACTATCTCATCCACAGCATGGGTGGTGACGGAGAATTCAGCGAGCGCGATATCACTGCCGCCCGCAACTTTGCCGAGGCAGCCGCGGCAGCCGGCGTGGGCCGCATCATCTACCTGGGCGGCTTGGGCGATCCAGAAAGCAATCTTTCGAAACACCTGCGCTCGCGGCAGCAAACCGGCACCACGCTGCGCGCCGCGGGCGTGCCCGTCACAGAGTTCCGAGCCGGCATGGTCGTCGGCTCCGGCAGTCTCTCGTTTGAAATGCTTCGCCACCTGACGGAGCGGCTACCAGTTATGATCGCCCCGCAGTGGGTCTTCACGCGCACGCAGCCGATTGCCATCCGCGACGTGCTTAACTACCTCGTCGCCGCCCTCGACGTCCCAGAAAGCGCCGGGCGGACGATCGAAATCGGCGGCGCCGACGTGCTCACCAATGCAGAGATGATGCAACGCTACGCGCACATTCGTGGCCTGCGTCGCCTCATCATTCCCGTTCCGGTGCTTACCCCAACCCTCTCTGCATACTGGGTCCACTGGACCACGCCCGTGCCCGCCAGCGTCGTCCGCCCGCTGATCGCTGGCCTCCGCAACGAGCTGGTGGTGCGCGACGATCAGGCGCGCCAGCTCTTCCCTGACGTCGAACCGCTTGACGTCGAAACAGCGGTGAAGCTGGCCCTGAAGCGCGTTGACGACGGAGACATCGAGACGCTCTGGAGCGACGCCTTCGCGTCCAGCCAGGGCGACGCCAGCCCTGTCTTGCTGACACAGGAACAGGGTTTGGTCATCGAGCGCCGGCAGAAGATGGTGGCGGCGCCGCCGCACATCGTCTTCCGCGCCTTCAGTAGTCTTGGCGGAGAGCAAGGATGGCCGGTGAATTGGCTGTGGCAGTTGCGTGGTCTAATCGACCGGTTCCTCGGCGGCGTGGGGATGCGTCGCGGTCGGCGCCACCCGCACAGCGTGCGGGCGGGAGACGCCGTCGACTTCTGGCGTGTGGAGGCGGTGGAACCGGACCGGCTTGTGCGCCTTCGCGCCGAGATGAAGTTGCCCGGTCGTGGCTGGCTGCAGTTCCAGTCGAAAGAGCGCGAGGATGGCCAGACGGAACTTGTCCAGACGGCCTACTTCGCTCCCAAAGGGCTTTTGGGCCTCCTCTACTGGTACGGCATCTACCCGCTCCACGGGCTGATCTTCTCGCGCATGATCGCCACCGTGGCGGAACAGGCCGAACAGCAGGCTCAAAGCCAGAGAAGCGTTGTCAATAATCTTTAACAAAAAGGAGACAAACAGATGAGTAAACGAGAAGATACTATTCAGCAGTATGTCAGCGATATGCTTGCCGTCGAGCGACATATTCACGAGGCGGTTCGGCGCCAGAAGGATGATAACCGCCTGCAATCGTTCCCCGAAGCCTCCGCCGTCATCAACCACGCAGAGGAGATGCTGGATCTGCATATCGCAGCTCTGGAGAGCCACCTGGAGTCGGTAGGCGGCGACCCGGCAGCGCCCGCCAAAGAGGCGATTACCGCCGCGTTGGGCGTCGCAGCCGGTCTCCTGGACAAGGTGCGCACCCAGAAGGTCTCCAAGATGCTGCGCGATGACTACACTGCCCTCAGTCTGGCGGCGATAAGCTACCACATGTTACATACGACCGGCGTGGCCCTGGGCGCTCCCGGCACAGCCGATCTCGCCCTGCGCCACCTCAAGGACTGGACGCCGATCATCACCCGCATCTCCCACGTCGTCCACGGCGTCGTGGCGAAAGAGCTCGCGGACGACGGCCTGCCGGTGGCCGCCGGAGCCGCTGTCGAATCGGAACGCGCTGCCCAGGAAGCGTGGGATCCGGCACACGTAAGCTGACCGAAGGCCGACGTCGGGAAGGGAGCAATTCCCTTCCCGATAGCCCTCGATCCTGGACCCATCTCACAGATTGACGCACCCCAGAACTATATACAACGTATCAGTTTCAGAGTTGTGTCTATTGACACGCTTCTGACTCCCGCTTAAAGTGGGGGCTGTTTGACAGTAACCACAGAAAAATGAGAGGTAAAATGCAGCAACAAAGAACCTTAATCACTACCCTCCTGCTGGTCCTAATTTCCCTGTTCCTCGTCGCCTGCGGCGGCGATGCCGAAGCGCCCGCGGAAGAGTTGGACGTGGTAGAGGAAGAAGCGACCATTGCGGTTACCATGAACGACATCTACTTCGGCGAGAATCCCAATAACGCAGAGGATCCGCCGATTTGGACCGTCCCGGCTGGCGCTGAGGTGACAGTCAACCTCGACAACAACGGCGCACTCCAGCACAACTGGGCCATCGTTCAGCCTGGGGAGGAGGTGCCCGTGCCTGTCACCGAAGAAACGGCTGAGGGCATTATCCTCTATGATACCGGACTGGTGGACGGCGGAGAGACGGCAACGGCGACCTTCACCGCGCCCGAGGCGGCTGGCGAGTATCTGGTCATCTGCACCGTTGCAGGCCACTACCCCGCCATGCAGGGGCGGTTAGTCGTCACAGAGTAAGCAGAACGGGTAAAACGAATATAGCCTGAGTGTGTGAGGCGCGGCAAAGCCGCGCCTCACATTTTTTATGAAGGGTCCCCCACCCGCTACGCGCTATCAGAAATCGCCGGACGAGAGACTGTAGTTTGGCGCCTCCGAAGTGATGTTTACTTCATGGGGATGGCTTTCCTGTAGGCCAGCATTGGTGATCCGGATAAACTCCCCCTTCTCGCGTAGCTCGGCAATTGTTCTGCAGCCTGAGTAGCCCATGGCGCTCCGCAGCCCGCCGGTGAGCTGGAAGGCGACCTCGGCAACCGTCCCTTTGTACGGCACAATGCCCTCGACTCCTTCGGCGACAAGCTTGTCGCTGCCGACGTCTGCCTGCCCGTAGCGATCCTTGCTCCCTCGTTTCATGGCGCCGATGCTGCCCATGCCCCGGTACTGCTTGTACTTGCGCCCCCCGATAAAGACGACGCTGCCCGGGCTCTCCTCCGTCCCGGCGAAAATGCTGCCCAGCATGACTGTCGAGGCGCCCGCGGCGATCGCTTTGGCGATATCTCCTGAGTAGCGGATGCCGCCGTCGGCAATGACGGGGACACCCTTTTCGCGGGCCACCCTGTATACATCTTCGATCGCCGTCACCTGGGGGACGCCGGTGCCGGCGACGATCCTGGTGGTGCAGATCGATCCCGGGCCGACTCCCACCTTACCGGCGTCTGCGCCCGCTTGGACGAGATCTTTTGCCGCCGCCGCGGTACCGATGTTGCCGGCGATGATGTCCACCCCCAACTCCCGGAGGTGATGCACAGCTCTGATGACGTTCTGCGAGTGTCCGTGTGCGGTGTCTACGACGAGGGCATCGACCCCTTCGGCGACCAAAAGCTCCGCTCTCTCCATGTCATGCGGCCCGATGGCAGCTCCAATGCGAAGCCGCCCCTTGCCGTCCTTGGCGGCGTCTGGATAGTCCTCCATACGCACGATGTCCTTTAGCGTGATGATCCCTTTCAGCACACCTTCCGCATCTACGACAGGCAATTTCTCAATTTTGTGGTTGTGCAGAATGGCGACCGCCTCTTCGACAGTCACGTCGGAGGGCGCCGTGATGGGATCGACCACCATCACTTCTCTGACGAGGGTGCTGTCGTCGCGCACCGAGCGGATGTCCCTGTTGGTTATAATGCCGATGAGCCGGGTGGCGTCATCTACGACGGGAAAGCCGGAGTAGCTTTTCTGGGCGACGATCTCCTTCACGCGGGCGATGGTCGTATCGGGCGCAAGCGTCATCGGATCAAGTACGATCCAGCTTGAGTACCTTTTGACGCGCCTGACGTGCCACGCCTGGTCGGTAGGGGACATGTTCTTGTGAATCACACCCATTCCCCCCATCAAAGCGAGGGCAATCGCCGTCTCCTTCTCCGTCACAGTGTCCATGGCGGCGGAGAGGATGGGCAGATTAATCTCGATGTTCCGCGTGAGTTGTGTCTGTAGCTGCACCTCGGCGGGTGTGACGTCTGACTGCCGGGGCAGCAAGAGAACATCGTCGAAGGTGAGCGCGGTTCTTATATCGTCTAACTTTCCCACTGAATGCACCTCACTATTCCCATTCGATCGTCGCAGGGGGCTTGTTAGTGATGTCGACGGCGACAAAGTCGACGTCTACCTGTTCCACAATTTCCCTTAGTGTCTCTTCGTCCAGCAGGTGAAAACGAGCGGTCATCGCTTCTTTCGACTGTACCGGCCTGAGGACGACGGCTTCTTTTTTCTTCCAGCCGACGGGCAGCAGGATAACAGGGAACTGCCAGATGTCAGGATCGTGGACCAGCCGCTGGGCAACAAAGTCTGCCTCCCTCAGCAGTTCCAGCCTCTCCTCAGTGACAAACGCCTCCTTCGCGGCGACCTCAGGTATCTCCTCTGGCGAGACGAGATAGAGCACACGGTTGATCGCCTGGATCTCATTGGTGATGCGGGTGGCGGTGGCGTTCAGCTCTTTCCGGTCAAAGAGCGTATTCCAGTCCTTCCGGATGAGCACGCAGTGTCGGTAAGAGCGCGCGTCTCCCTGCACACCGACACTTTTTATGGGAAGGAGTTGGAACCAGTAATCGTCCTCTAGCAACGCCCTCAGCTGGCGCTCAACGCGCGCCCTCTCTGCCGGATAGTCGTCTCCATGCGAGCAGATGCACCGTATTCCGAGACCCGGGCCCGGGAACGGATGGCGCTCGAGTAGATAGTGGGGCAGACCGAGGGCGGCGCCCAACTCTCGCACCTCGTCCTTATAAAGGTGTGCCAGCGGTTCGACGACCCGCCCCTGTTCGATCATCTCCGCGATGATGGGGATGCGATTGTGATGGGTTTTGATCAGATCCGCGTGCTTCGTCCCCTGGCTTTCAATGGTGTCCGGGTAGATAGTCCCCTGCCCGAGGAGCCACGTATCCGCGCTGAGCCCAACCTCGTGCAGGGCCTCCCGCTGTACCTCGATGAACGTCCGGCCAATAATGTTCCGCTTCTCCTCCGGATCGACCACCCCCTCCAGCGCACGGAGAAAGGTCTCCGAAGCATCGACAACGTGAAAGTTGTCGTAGCCCTGCGCTTCGAGCGCCTCCCTGACCTCCTCACTCTCGCCCCTGCGCATGAGGCCATTATCGATGTGCAGGCCGTACACGCGCTCCCGGCCCAGCGCCCGATTGAGAAGCGCAAAAGCGACCGTGGAATCGACACCGCCAGAGAGGAGCATGAAGACGCTATTGTCGCCCACACCCTCCTGTATCTGCCGCACAAGCTGGCTCGTCTCCGCGGCGCGCCATTCTCTATCGCAGCCGCAGACGGTTAGAAACCGATCGAGAATATCGGCGCCGCGCTCCGTGTGCGTCACTTCCGGATGGAACTGCAGTCCGTAGAACCTTCTCTCCGGGTTTTCCATCGCCGCGACGGGGCAATCCTCTGTGGCTGCTGTAACCAGAAAGCCGGCGGGCACTTCGTGCACAATATCGCCGTGGCTCATCCAGACGATTCGCGCCTGTCCATTGTCGAAGAGTGTCCCCTGCGGATTGTCCAGAGTGGCAAAACCGTACTCTCCTCTGCCCGGCCTGACGACGCCCTCGAGCGCCTTTGCCATGAGCTGGTGCCCATAGCAAATGCCAAGTACCGGTACGGCGAGAGAGAAGACAGCGGGATCGACGCGCGGCGAGTCCGCGTCGTAGACGCTTCGCGGCCCACCGGACAGAATTATGCCACAGTAATTTTGCAGACGTGCGGCGGGGGTATTGTGGGGCAGAATATGCGCGTCCACACCAAGGTCCCGCACCCGACGGGCGATTAGATGGCAGTACTGGCCTCCGAAATCGAGTACGGCGATGGTCATTGGGTCGAGTGGCTGCCTCCAAACGAAACGAAAGAATTGGCAGCTATTGTAGCACAGACAGATGATTTTCCACGGCGATCCCCTATATGGCTGTTACGCCGATGACGCTTCACGCTTTTTCACTTCAGATAAGGATAAGTATGTACGCTCCGCATAGCACGCATGCATGCACGCTCTTATACTAGCACTATCATGCTTGAGGCGGTCCCTTTTCAACCCCAAACCTCTTTTGTAGGACGCGAAAAAGAACAGCGCCAGATCCGGGAGCGACTGGCAAAGGCCGATTGTCGCCTGCTTACGATCGTCGGTCCGGGTGGGATCGGCAAGACACAGCTCGCGCTGCACGTCCTAAGCGGCTTACAGGAGAACTATCGCGACGGTGCTGTCGCTGTTCCCCTGCAATCAGCCGCAAGTAAGGAGGAGCTCATTACGGCGATCGCCGAAGCCGTGGCGCTTCCACTGCGTGGGCAGAAGGCGCCGCAAACGCAATTATTTGATTATCTACAGCACAAAGAGATGCTCCTGCTGTTAGACAACTTTGAGCAACTACTGGAGGCTGCCCCCCTTTTGAGCGAGCTGCTCCAGGTCACGCAGCATGTTCAGCTGCTCGTCACTTCGCGCGAAGTGCTTAATCTAAAAGAGGAGTGGTTACTGCCCTTGGCCGGGCTGCAGGTACCGTCTGGCATAAACACAGCGCCACCAGAAGATTATAGTGCAGTACAGCTCTTCGTCGCCCGAGCGCGGCGCGTGCGGCCCGATTTCAGCCTGGAGAAGGAGCGGGCTGGGGTTATCCGCATCTGTCAGCTGGTCCAGGGTCTCCCTCTCGCCCTGGAACTTGCCGCTTCCTGGTTGAAGACGCTGCGCTGCGCAGCCATTGCGGCCGAGATCCAGAAGTCGATCGACTTCCTCGCGAGCGATTTGCGCGATGTGCCTCTTCGTCACCGCAGCATGGAGGCCGTCTTCCAGCAGACGTGGGAGATGCTCGACGAAGCAGAACAGGAGCTGTTTCAGCGGCTGTCGGTCTTCCGCGGCGGTTTTACCCGTTCAGCCGCCGCCGCCGTCGCTGAGACGACATTACCCACTCTGTCGCACCTGCTAGACAAGTCGTTGATCGTCCGCCGGGAGAACGGACGGTACACCGTGCATGAACTACTGCGCCAGTACGGGGCTGAGAAGCTTGCCGCATCGCCTCAGACAGAAGCGGAAACACGCCACCGCCACTGCACCTACTATGCCTGTTTCATGGCCGAACGTGTGCGGGAACTCAACAGCAGTCACCAGAAGGAGGCAGCGGCGGCGGTCGCTGCGGAGCTCGACAACGTGCGGGTCGCCTGGGCGTGGGCCATCACCAACAGCAAACTGACTGAGATTTCGCAGATGAGCAGCAGCTTCTTTTTCTTCTGCCAGCTACGAAGCCGCTTTTTGGAAGGGGCAAACGCTCTTGGCGAAGCGGTTGGACACCTCGACAACCTCCCACGCTCCGAACAGCGCGACCAGACGCTGGCCCGGCTTCTCAACCATCAGGGCTGGCTGCTGATCCGAATTGGCGCCTTCGACAGCGCCGAGTCGCTGTTGGCACGGAGCTGCGAGCTCTTCGCGCAGTTGGACGCGCCGCCACCACCGTTCATGGGAGGCGATTCAACCGTCCCTCTGGGCATTGTGCGGCTGATCAAGGGACAGCATGACAGTGCCGAACGCCTGGGCCGATTAGCGCGGCAGGCAGCGGAAGATCGCGATGATGATCAACATCTAGCCTTTGCCCACTATCTTCTTACCGCCACCCACTTTGCGAAGGGAAACTACCGTGCGGCTGGCGAGCATGCGCAGCTGGCATGCACAAGCGCAACCGCTGCCGATAACCGCTGGTTTCTGGCCTACGTCCTCAACGAGTGGGGAAACGTAGCGAGGGCGCTGGGAGAATACGCGGAGGCCAGGCGGCACTTTCATAGCAGCTATCAGATCAAAGAGCAATTTGAAGACCCAGAGGGAATGGCCGTGGCACTGAACCATCTCGGCGACATCGCGCTCATTCAGGGCGACCGCGAGGAAGCGGCTGCAAAGTATGTGGATGCGCTGGCCATCTACCGCGAGCTCAATGATCGCGGCGGCCGCGCAGCGGCGTTACGAGGGCTGGCACGCGTCGCCGCCGCCCATGAGGAATACGATAAAGCGCGCACCCATCTATCGCAGGCGCTTGAGATCGCCTACAAGATCCGGTTCTGGCCGCTCGTCTTCTCCTTGCTTGTCGATGCCGGCGAGCACCTGTTGCAGACGAATGCCCCGTTAGAAGGGCTCAAACTGCTGGCCCTGGCGCAGCGCGATCCCCGCAGCGACCACGAGACAGGCGCCAGAGCGCGCGAGCGCCTGTCTCACTGGCAGACAACCATGAGGCCCGAGGTATTCGCAAAAGCAGTGGCGCAAGGTGAAGCGGCCGAGTTGGCCCCGCTCCTCGCCCAGCTGCAGCTCTTACTCGCCGAGCCGCTACCCGCCGAGCCGCCAGCCAAAGCCTGTGAACAACCGCTAGACGAACCGCTAACCGAGCGGGAACTGGAGGTCCTGGCACTGCTGGCTGCCGGCCATACAAATGCCGAGATCGCTGATGAGCTGGTGATCGCCACCGGCACCGTGAAGTGGTATGCCAGCCAGATTTATGGCAAGCTCTCTGTCTCCAACCGCACGGAAGCCGCCGCTCGCGCCCGCGAGCTCGACCTTCTCTCCTAGCGCCCATCTCCCATCCCACCCCTAAAACCTGACTATCGGCAGGGCCTAGACCGCTAATTCTCCCCTACCATTGAGTAAATCAACCACGTACTTCACACGATCCAAAAATTCAGGGAGGAAATGACAGTGCTGAAACTTAAGACGAGATCAAAATCGACCAACGGACAGTCCGTTGACGCAGCGGCGGTCGACGATCTTGCGCGCGCGTTTCACGGCGAGGTAATTAGCCGTGGCGACGACGACTATGATGAAGCGCGGGCGATCTGGAATGGCATGATTGACAAAGAGCCGGCCGCCATTGCCCGCTGCCGTAACACGGCCGATGTGGTCACCGCATTAGCGTTCGCTCGTGAAAACAATGCGCCTTTCTCGGTACGCGGGGGCGGCCATAACGTCGCCGGTCACGCTCTCTGTGAGGATGGCCTCGTGATCGATCTATCACAGATGAAGGGGGTGCACGTCGACGCGCCAGCCCAGACAGCGCGAGCACAACCCGGTGCCAACCTTGGCGACCTGGATCGGGAAACGCAGCTCTTTGATCTGGCAACACCCACCGGCATCGTCTCCAAGACCGGCCTGGCGGGTCTTACATTGGGTGGCGGTTTCGGCTGGCTGACGCGCCAGTACGGCTACACAGCTGACAACCTCCGATCCGCCGAAGTGGTCACAGCAGACGGTCGCGTTGTACAGGCCAGCGAGGAGCAGAACGCGGATCTCTTTTGGGGAATTCGTGGCGGAGGCGGGAACTTTGGCATCGTCACCTCGTTTGAATATCGGCTGCACCCGGTCGGACCTATCGTTCTCGGGGGAGTACTGCTCCATCCGCTGGAACAGGCAAGCAAGCTGTTGCGCTTCTATCGTGCTTTCACAGCCGGTGCGCCCAGAGAGATGGGCTCCCTCTTTGTGATGCGGCTTGCGCCCCCGGCCCCCTTCCTCCCGGAAGAGCTTCATGGGAAGCCTATTTGCGGGCTCATCGTCTGCTATGCGGGTGATCTTGAAGAAGGAGAGCGCCTGTTGCGACCGTTACGGGAGTTCGGCAATCCACTGGCGGACAAGATCGAGAGGCGACCGTACCTCGCCGTCCAGTCCATGCTTGATCAGGGTCAGGTGGAAGGCAACCAGTACTACTGGAAATCAGAGTACCTGCCCGGTTTACGTGACGAGGCCATTGAAACGCTCGTCACCTACGGAGCGACGCTCCAGTCGCCTCTGGCACGCGTGCTGATGATGCAGCTCGGCGGCGCAGTCCGTGATCGCGACGAAATGACGATGGCTGCAAGCCACCGCGATGCGGAGTTTGTGCTCGCAATTAACAACGGCTGGCGTGATCTGCGGGAAAACGAGGAACAGATACAGTGGACACGCGATTTTTGGACCGCCGTCCGTCCATTTTCTACGGGTGGTAGTTATGTCAATTTCCTCACTGCCGATGAAGGACAGAAACGCGTTCGCGCCGCCTACGGTGAGGAAAAGTACCGGCGTCTGGTGAAGATCAAGAACAAGTACGATCCGGCGAACCTGTTCCGCCACAATCAGAACATTCAACCTTCGGAAGCCGCCACCTGAAGATGGTAGCTAAAGCAGTCAGCTCGCGCTTGCACGGCCGTACTAACGGTGCCATAGTTGGATAGCTTCTCCGTGACTTCGATCGGGCTTTCCTCCAGCTCAAAAAGACCAGGT
>JAWVYW010000023.1:0-34050 GCA_033722535.1 Promineifilaceae bacterium (SeqCode) | reverse complement strand
TATAGTGGGTTGTTCCTTGCCATTTACTGTCATTGTATCGATTCCCGCGAACAACGTGAGGAGGGACGTTGTCTGTTCCCTCCTCACGTCGACTGCTTGTTGGGGACTGACAGGGGCGAGCACTTCGTAGAGAGAGGCTACGCGGCCCGGAGAGGAGCGCGACAGCACTCACCCCTATCAGGTTGCTTATGACTTTATTCGTTCATTACGTCGAGCCACGCCTGCCGTGAGTTGTTCATCGCCTCGATGCTCGAGGGGAAGTAGCCGACGTCGCGGATGACGTCGTTCGCCCGCGTCAGGAAGAAGTTGATGTAGGCGGCAACCTGCGGCTTACTCTGCATGATGTCGGGGCTGGAATAGATGAAGAGCGGGCGCGCCAGCGGATAGAGGCCGGCGTCGACGTTGGCCGCATTCGGCTCGATCCCTTCCACGCTCATGACGTTTAGTTCATCCCGATTCTCGTCATAGTAGGCGTAGCCGAAGAAGCTAACGGCGTAGGGGCTGCCGAGGATACCCTGAACCAGGACGTTATCGTCCTCGCTCAGCTCAGTGTTGCTCGCATTAAGGATCGGTTCCTGGTCCTCGTCGAAGACCTCTTCGACGAAGAAGTCGAAGGTGCCACTGTCGGTGCCAGGGATGTAGCGCAAAATCTCCTCGTCCGGCCACCCTTCGCGGACGTCGGCCCACGTCTCAGCGCCGGAGAAGATCAGCGCCAGCTCTTCCATCGTCACGTTCTCAGCCCAATCGTTCTCGGTGTTGAGCGCCACGGCGAGGGCGTCGGTGCCGACGCGGAACTCAACCGTATCGCGACCGATGGCAATGCACTGCTCGCGCTCTTCTTCGTTGATTGGGCGGCTCGCGTTGGAGACGTCTGTCTCGCCGTCGACGCAGAAGCGTTCAAATCCACCGCCGCTGCCGATGCTGTCGATGGTGATTTCATCTGCATACCCTTCGTCCTCAAAAAGAGCAGCTACCGCTTCGGCCAGCGGGAAGACGGTGCTGCTGCCGGCAGTGATGATGTCGCCCTCGACCTCCAGCGGGTCGACCTCCGGCAGTGCGACAACACCTTCCACAACCTCTAACTCTCCATCGCCGGTGGGGGCGCCGGCTGCCGCCCGACCGAGTCCCAGCGCATTTAACCACGCGCGGCGCGAGGCATTGAGAGCGTCGCGACTGGAGGGGAAGTAGCCGACGTCGCGGATGACGTCGTTGACATTCGTCAGGAAGTAGTTTATGTACGCGGCGACCTGCGGTTTGCTCTGCATAATCTCCGGACTGGAGTAGATGAAGAGCGGCCGGGCCAGCGGGTAGAGACCAGCGTCGACGTTTTCTGTATTGGGCTCGAGGCCCTCAATGCTGAGCACGTCCAGCTCGCCGCGATTCTCATCGTAGAAGGCGTAGCCGAAGAAGCCGACGGCATAGGGGCTGCCAAGGATGCCCTGAACCAGCACGTTATCGTCCTCGCTTAGCTCGGTGTTGCTTGCGTTGAGGATCGGCTCCTGGTTCTCGTCGAAGACTTCTTCAACAAAAAAGTCGAAGGTACCGCTGTCAGTGCCAGGGATATAACGCAGAATCTCTTCGTCGGGCCACTCGGGACGCACATCCGACCAGCTCTCGGCGGTGGAGAAGATGAGCGCCAACTCTTCCATCGTCACGTCCTCGGCCCAATCATTCCCGGTGTTGATGGCTACGGCGAGGGCGTCGGTGCCGACGCGGAACTCAACCGGATCACGACCGATGGCGATGCATTGCTCGCGCTCTTCTTCGTTAATCGGGCGGCTCGCGTTGGAGAGATCCGTCTCGCCCTCGACGCAGAAACGCTCGAAACCGGCGCCACTGCCGATGCTGTCGATTGTAATCTCGCCTGCATAGCCCTCGTCCTCAAACTGAGCGGCGACTGCCTCGGCAAGTGGGAAGACGGTGCTGCTGCCGGCGGTGATGATGTCGCCCTCAATCTCGAAGGGATCCGCTTCCGGCAGCTCAATGACGGACAGTTCGACTTCGCTGACGGCTTCCTCGGTCTCAACTTCCGTAACGACGCGCGTTACGACGATCTCGGGCTCCGCCTCGGCCTCGCCAACGCGCGTTATTTGAATGATGTTCGGTGCTGTTTCTTCGACGTCGGCTGTCGCATCTCCGCCACACCCTGCTAGGAGCAGGGCGATGAGAATCGATAGAATCGTAGACGTGAACGTACGGCGCATATCTTCTCCTCCAACAAACTCTTTTATTCACTGGCTTGTCCAGTGCTTCTGTGGCATCTGCGCCGCTCCTATGGTTTCGCGGACAACAGGCAGATGCATGCGAAGACAGGCGTGACTGTTACCACTATGAAAGCTAACGCAGTGTAATTAACACTGCTTCAAGCGGTGGTTAACGCTGTGCTATGCTCTTGTTAAGAGGATGTTAACGGGCAAAGTAGCGATGGGAGAAAAAGGACCGGGTCTGTTCGAGCGGGCCGCTCCTGGCGCAGGCGTTATGCGTCGGCAGCCGTGCGCGCCGATTCGGCGATCGGCAGCGTAAAGTAAAAGCTGCTTCCACCTTGAGAGTGGCTGCGGGCCCAGATCTCGCCGCCGTGCGCCTGGACGAGGTGGCGAGCGATTGCCAGGCCAAGGCCAGTACCGCCGCTGCTACGGGCACGATCCGTTTTATAGAAGCGCTCGAATATCCGGTCCAGATCGCCGGGGGGAATGCCGGGGCCGGTGTCGCGCACCTGCACCTCGACCATCCCGTCTCGCTCGCGTGCCCTAACGGAGATCGTGCCCTGCGGTGGTGTGAATTTGATCGCGTTGTGGACGAGGTTGAGCATCACCTGCTGTATGCGCCCGGCGTCCATCAGCACCGGAGGGAGCTCGTCAGGCAGGTCCAGCTCCACCGTCAGCCTCTGCCGCTCGATCTGCGGCTGGAGACGCTCGAGAGTCGGCAACACAACATGCGACACCGTGGTGGGTTCCAGGCGCAGGGGTGCTTTGCCGGATTCGATGCGCGACAGCTCCAGCAGCTCCTGCACCATCTGGCTCAGCGCATCGACCTCATAGTCGGCGCGATCGAGGAAGTAGCGTGCCGCCTCCGGATCGTCGACGGCGGCATCACGCAGTGTATCGACCACCGCCTTTAGAGCGGCGAGCGGTGTCCGGAGCTCGTGCGAGATATTGCTGATGAAGTCACGGCGCACCGTCTCCAGGCGGCGGATGGGGGTCAGGTTTTGGATAATAATCAGACTGCCGGGATGCCCGGTACCCAGCGGGGTCATGATGACCTGCAGAAATAGGTCCGCGTGGGAAATCTCGACCGTTTCCGTCTGTTCGGTGCTGGTCCGCAGGCAGCGTTGCCACATCTCGATGAGCTGGTGGTGGCGCGCCACCTGGGCAAAGGTGCGTCCCAACGCTTCCGACGTCCTCGTCTCCAAAAGCTCGGCGGCCGCGGGATTGATTAACTGGACACGTCCGCTCTCGTCCACGATCAGGACGCCGTCGGCCATCAAGTCAAGGACCATCGCCAGGCGCGCCCGCTCCTCGGCAAGGGTGCTGACCTTCTCGCGCAGTTGCTCCCCCATTTCATTGAAAGCCTGGGTGAGTGTACCGACTTCGTCTCGCGAAGTAACCAGAAGTCTCGCAGAGAGATCTCCGTCCGCCATGCGACGGGCGACGGCGGTCAGGCGCCGCACCGGGCGCGCCGTGCGCTCAGCGACGGCCAGCCCCAGCAGGGTAGCAAAAAATGTTGTTAGCAGGGTTGCGCTAAAAATTGTGCTGCGCAACTGTCCGATCTCATCCTCCACCACGGCCACCGGCACGGCGACGCGTACAATGCCCAGCAGTGCGTCGTCCTCCTCGAGGCGGAGAGCGGTATAGGCCATCTCCTGGCCCAGAGTCGCGCTTTGGCGGATGGCGTCCCCCTCCCCGGTGACAAGCGCTTCCTGAATTTCGGGGCGCTGCAGATGATTTTCCATCAGCCGGCGCTCTTCATGCGACTCCCCGAGTACCACGCCCTCCGGCCCGACGATAGTAATGCGCATATCGAGCAGTTCAGACCAGCGGCGGGCGAGGCTATCGACGGCTTCGTCGTCTGCACCCTCGCTTAGCACTGGCTCGGTCGTCTCCGCGACGGCAAGCGCGCCTGTCACCAGCCGCGCCTGCAAATCTTCAAGCGCGTTGTTCCGGACCACACGCTGGACGAGAAGCGACAGGACGCCCATCGCCGTGAGGATCAACAGCAGGTAGGGGATGGCAATGCGCCAGCGAATTGTCCGAAAGAACATGTTCGCCTCGAGAGGTTAGGTGCCGGTTCAGCCGCGCCTTTCGTCCCTCTTTACTACCCTTCGAACCGGTAGCCGATGCCGCGAATTGTGACAATGCGCTGCGCGGTCCCGGGATCCGGCTCGATTTTTTCACGCAGCCAGCGGATGTGAACGTCGACGGTGCGGCTGGAACCGTCGTGATCCCAGCCCCACACACGGTCGAGGATCAGGTCGCGGGAAAGGGCAATGCCGCGGTTACGGGCGAGAAAAAGGAGAAGATCGTATTCACGTGGCTTTAGATGCACAGGCTGCCCCTCGAGGCGCACTTCGCGCCGCGCCAGATCAAGCTCCAGGTTGCCGAAGATCAGCGGCTCGTCCGTCTCCACCCGGCCCGGCTCGGTCGCCACGCCGGCCGGTGCGGCGTCTTCGTCCTGGTCCGCGGCTACCTCTTCCCGGATCAGGCGTACGCGCCGGAGCAGCGCCTTCACGCGCGCCAGCAGCTCGCGCATGCTGAACGGCTTGGTCATATAATCGTCGGCGCCCACTTCGAGGCCGACAACCTTGTCCACCTCGGCATCGCGTGCGGTCAGCATCAGGATGGGGACGTTCATCTCCTTGCGCAGTACGCGGCAGATCTCGAAACCGTCCATTTCCGGCAGCATGACGTCCAGGATGATCAGGTCAGGCTCGCTAGCTCGGGCCAGCTCGAGCGCCGCGTATCCTTCCGTCGCCGTCTGCACGTCATATCCCTGGCGCCGTAGATTGTAGCTTAGGGTATCCAGAAGGGTGGTTTCGTCTTCGACGACCAAGATTTTGTGATTCATGATCTCCTTTGTAGCAGTAGGAATGGGGTGTGTCAATGGTAGTCGTATCGCTTCTCCGTCCGCGCTGGCCCCTGGGCTAGCCGTCCCTATAATCAAACGACAGGTTAGCTGGCAAGCAGGTTGGTGAAGGAGAGAACGATGGAGACGAAGCAGGATCTATCTCATCTCGTGGGATACGAACTGACGCCCACGACGCTCAAGTACGATGAGCGTGACGTGATGCTTTACGCGCTGGGCGTCGGCGGTGGTGCCGACCCGCTCGATAGGGAGGCGCTACGCTTTGTGTACGAGCACCATCCACGTGGGCTGATGGTCCTGCCTACCTTTGCTGCAACGTTCGGTTACGAGGCGATGTGGCAGATCCTGGGCCTGCCGGGGCTGTCCTTCAATCCAATGATGCTTCTGCACGGCGAACAGATGACAGAGGTCCCCAAGCCGCTGCCGGCGGCGGCGACGGTGGTCAACCGTGGGGAGATCGGAGCCGTATACGACAAGGGGAAGGGGGCTCTGTTCCTGCTGGATGTAACGAGCGAAGACGGCCAGGGGCGCCGTCTTGCCTTTAATCGCTACAGCCTCTTCATACGCGGCCTCGGCGGTTGGGGCGGCGAGCGGGGGCCGTCGGGCGGAGGGAACCAGCCGCCGGACAGAGCGCCCGATGCCGTCGTCGAAGAACATATCCCCGAGGACCAGGCGCTACTCTACCGGCTGTCCGGCGACCGCAACCCGCTCCATGCAGACCCGCAGATGGCCGCCGTCGCCGGCTTCGAGCGGCCGATTCTACATGGGCTGTGTACGCTGGGATTCGCCGCGCGTGCGCTGTTGGCGGAGGTAGTCGGGCAGCAGGCGGAGTATTTCCGCCGCATCCAGTGTCGCTTTTCAAGCCATGTCTTCCCCGGCGAAACGCTGCTCACACAGCTATGGCGGGAAGAAGAAGGGCGCGTCTTTTTCCAGTGCCGGGTGGCCGAGCGGGAGGTAGTGGTGCTTTCCAACGCCGTGTTCGCCTTTCACGGCAGCCGATGAGCGGGCGGTTAAAGGGGGCGAGGCCGTATGAAACAGGCGCTGCTTGCCGTTATACTGGAAAGTCGTTAACTAACGAAGTGAACGAAGTGACCGTTATCTAAAGGAGAAGAAGTTGAAAGTAAGACTATTTGGCGTACTGCTCGTGGCTGCGTTGATGCTCGCCGCACTGATGGGCTGCGGCCCGGCCCCGTCCGCCGACGAGGTAGATGAGGCTGGCGATACCGTGGTCGAAGAAGTTGACGAAGTCGAGGAAGCCGAGGATGAAGATCTTGACATCGAGGCGGAAGAGGATGCCATCGAGGATGTAGATGACGTCGAGGAGGATGAAGAAGGCGGCATCCCCGAATCCTTCGAGGGCTTCGACTACATGACCACGGAAAGCGGTCTCAATATCGCAATCGTCGCGGAGGGGAGCGGCGAGGCAGCCGAGGCTGGCGACATCGTGCGCGTACATTACACGGGCATGCTGGAAGATGGCACCGTCTTCGACAGCTCAGACGGGCGCGATCCGTTTCGCTTCATGCTCGGGCAGGGACAGGTGATTCCCGGCTGGGACGAAGGGATTGCTATGCTGCAGGAGGGGGCCGAGGCGCGCCTGATCATTCCGCCCGATCTCGCATATGGCGAGGCTGGCGCCGGCGCCGCGATTCCGCCGAATGCGACTCTCTTCTTTGAAGTCGAGTTGATCGAAGTGCTGGAGGGTGGCCCGCAGACGCCGACTGAAGTCGACGAAGACGAGCTGGTGACGACGGAGAGCGGTCTGATGTACGCTACGCTGGAAGAGGGCGAGGGCGAGACGCCGGAACCGGGGCAGCCGGTTCGCGTCCATCTGACTATGTGGACCGAAGATGGCACCCGTATCAGCAGTACCCTGGACGAGGGTGAGCCGGCGATCTTTCCACTGCGCGAAGGGCAGATCTTCCCCGGCATGCTCGAAGGTATTTCGACGATGGAGGTTGGCGAGACGCGCCAGCTGATCATTCCGCCTGATCTCGGTTTCGGCGAAGAGGGCGCCGGTGGTCTACCGCCCGACACGACGCTAATCATGGAGGTCGAGTTGTTGGAGGTGCTCGAAGCGCCGCCCGCGACCCCGACAGAGGTCGCCGACGATGCGTTCGAGAGCACCGAAAGTGGCGTGCAGTATGCGGTACTTGAGGAAGGGAGCGGCGGCGAAGTGGTTGCCGGGCAACCGGTCACCATTCAGTTTACTGGCTGGATCTCCGACGACCTCTCAATCTTTGCCAGCTCCTTCGACCGTGGCGAACCTGCCACCTTCGTCGCGGGGGCCGGTCAGTTTATCCCCGGAGCGGAAGAGGCTATCGTGGGCATGCGTGAGGGCGGCGTACGGCAGATAATCGTTCCTGCTGAGCAAGCCTTCGGCGCACAGGGTATCCCGGGTCTCATTCCGCCCGATTCCGATCTGATCCTCGAGGTTGAGGTGCTCGAGGTCGGGGAGGCAGGCGAACAGTAGCACCTGCTCCCTGACGATGAAAGCCCCTGTTGATCCCGCCTCCACAAGAAGGCGCGGTCTGAGCGGGAATCGGTTGTAGGATGTGCCTGCAGCTGATTCCCGCTTTTTTCACAGGGATCCGCGCTCGCTTTTGGTGTAGTGGCTCCATGCGCTGACTGCTTAGCACCCTCTCCGTGCTGCTGCCCGCGGGGCTTTTGATCTTCTTCCCTCTACAGCGCGCTGCCGACCACGAGCCTGCGGTGCCTGGCTTTTACTGTATGTAGTGTCCCCTTCGTCACTTTCACGCCGGACGGCGGCAGCGATTTTATTGTGACGCTGCCTGAGGATGGCAAAGCAGGCGCTGAGAAACGTTTGCCAGCGCGCAAGACTGTCATAAAGTAAAGGCATGCTTGCAAGAGATGAGTTCGAACAGTTGGTCGCCGAAGCGCTAGACGATCTGCCCCCGTTCTTCCAGGAGCGGATCGACAATGTGGAGGTGGTGGTGCGCCGTCAGGCCACCCCCAGCGACCGCCGGCGGGCGGGGCTACCGCCCGGGCATCTTCTTCTGGGGCTCTACGATGGAGTCCCGCTCACGGCCCGCACGGGCGCCTACAATCTCGTCCCTCCCGACATGATCACCCTCTACCAACGCGCGATCGAGCAGGTTGCCGGTTCTGATCCCGATGCTATACGGGAGCAGGTGCGGCGGACGGTAATCCACGAGCTCGCCCACCACTTCGGCATCGACGACGACCGCCTGCGCGAGCTAGGCGCCTATTGAGCGGCTGCTGGCGGGGCTTCCGGCTGCGCTCTTATCTCCTGATAGTTGTCCCAGTACTGCGCTGCCACTCCGCGTAGATAGCCGCCGAAGTCGCTCCAGGCGCTGCGCATGATCGCCCGATCACGGGCGATGACCTCGTTTTCTTCCCCGCGGCGGGCGACGCGCAGCAAGGTGCGCAGTGTCCGCCCCGTCTGCCGGATCACCTCCCGCGCGAGCTGGTTGAGCGGGCTGGTTTCGATCTCGTCCAACGTCTGTTCCAGAGCCGCCTGTGCGCGGTGTGCCTCGGCGGCATCGGCGAGGTGGCCGAGATCCAGCATGTAGTTGATCAGAAAAGCACGATGCCAGTAGTGGCTAAGCGTGTCGCCTGCCTCCTTGATGGTGAAGAAGTAGAGAATCTTTCTCGAGAGGCGCTTGAGCAGCTGGAAGAGGAGCCAGATCGGCAACGTAAGGCAGCTCGCCGTGCTGCACCCTTCGCCGCGATTGAGGATATCCAGGACTTCCGGGGGCAGGCGCCGCCCCCGTTCGTCGGCGATCGAGCGGGGCATCCGCTGCCGGAACCAGCGCTCGAAGAGCAGGTCGAGCAGCGGGATCGGAATCAGGACCGAGAGCCCTGCGAAAGTCGCATCGGCGTACACGCCCCATTCGAAGCTTGTTTGCGGTTGTTCCATGGCGCTTATCATAGCTGCACGAGCTCCGATTGCCCAAAAAGGTGCACGCGTGGGGCAGAATTGCGTATAATGCAGACGAGACTTTACCTGACGAGGGACGATATGCTCTCACTACCGTTGGCGGAACAGTTGAAAAAGGCCGGGCTGGAGTGGCATCCGGCTCTGCACGACACCTTTGCCATTCCTGACCGTGGTCTGGACGAGCGGCGTTTTGTAATTACCGAGGTAATGACCTACATTGAGTTTTTTCGTGGTTCACCGATGGTAACCTTTCACGGCACCGCCGAGTGGGCGCTGGACTACATTCTCCAGACGGAGGCGGTGTGGGTGCCGAGCGAGACGCAACTGCGCGAGATGGTGGCTGGATACGCCTCCGCGCTGTCCCTGGAGCAGAAGCCGGATGGGACTACCCTCTCTCTGCAGCTTGACGGCGAGCGCCTGCAATTTACGGCAGCCGACGCCTGCGATGCCTACGGCGCGGCGCTGCTACAACTTTTGTGGCGTGAGGTGGCCGATCCGGAAACGAATTAAAGGAACTGTGAGGGCGTAGCATGGAAAATCAGGTGCGAAACTACCTTCGCCGTCTGGGCGTTCTGCCGTTTCTGCTGCTGGGAGCCGGGCTCCTGCTACTGGGCCTCCTGGCCATCAACTACATTGTCAACGCTTTCTGGCCCTTCGACGTCGCCCGTCTGGACCTCGTGCGCGCCAGCGCCCGGGGCACGGCAGATGCGGCGCAGCTACTCGAGGCGGCCACGCTGGAGGTCCTCTTCGCCTTTCTGGCGAGCGTTGTGGTGGCGACGACCGGCCTCGCCCTGCCGCTGGCCTACTACATCAATCGTCGCTTCAGCCCTCCGCCGCACGACCCCGCTTTCCTGACCGTGGTGCGCCAGGCAATGTGGATCGGCGTGTGGATTGCTTTTTGCATGTGGCTGCAGATGAACCGCTCTCTTGGGCTCGCCGTTGCCGGCCTCGTCGCCGCTGTTCTGGCGATGTTTGAAATCCTCCTCTACGTGCGGACGCGCGCTTCTAATGTCTTTGGTTAAGCGCCTGCTGCCGCCCGCGCCCATCGTCTTTCTTTCGCTACCATGAGCCATAACGACAGAGCGCACGAAGAACTGGAGGCTGTTCTGCGACAGTTGCCCGCCGTAGATCGCCTGTTGCTGATGCCGGCGACATACGAGCTGACGACGCGCTACGGGCGGTCGCTGGTGCTGGAGGCGCTGCGCATAACGCTCGACGCTTATCGTACCGCGATCATCGGCGGGCAGAGAGAGGCGCCGATGAACGCCACGATCGTGCAGGATGCACGCGAGTGGCTGGAGGCGCTCGTGGCACCTACGCTGCGCCCGGTAATCAACGCCATGGGCGTCATCGTTCACACCAATCTGGGGCGTGCCCCGCTCAGCCGGGCGGCAACCGCGGCGGTGGCGGCCGCTGCCGAGGGGTACGGCACGGTCGAGTACGATCTGCAAGCGGGGACGCGTGGCTCCCGCCGGCTGCATGCTGCGCCCTTGCTGGCGCGCCTGACGAATGCCGAGGCTGCGCTCGTCGTCAACAACAACGCCGCCGCCGTCCTGCTGATGCTTGCGGGGCTATGCCGGGGGCGTGAAGTCTTGATCAGTCGTGGCCAACTCGTCGAGATCGGCGGCGGCTTTCGCGTGCCGGACGTGATGGCCCAGTCGGGCGCGCGGCTGGTGGAAGTGGGAACGACTAACCGTACCCATCTACGCGACTACGCCGACGCCATCACCCCTGAGACGGCGGCGATCCTCGTCGCGCACCCTTCTAACTTCAAAATGATCGGCTTCACGAGCACGCCGACGCTCCAGGAACTGGCAGAGCTGGCCCACCGGCATCAGTTGCTGCTCCTATACGATCAGGGGAGCGGCGCGCTGTTGGATACTGCGCCCTATGGGCTGGCTCACGAGCCGACGGTTCCCGAGGCCATCGCGGACGGCGCGGACGTGGTCGCCTTCAGCGGCGACAAGCTTCTCGGTGGGCCGCAGGCGGGCATCCTCTGCGGGCGCCGGCCGCTTATCGTTCAACTGGCGCGCCACCCGCTGGCGCGCGCCGTGCGCCCGGACAAGCTCTGTCTGGCGGCGCTGGCGGCGACGCTGACCCACTATCTCACCGGCGAAGCGACGACGGCCATCCCGGTGTGGCGGATGATCGCTCGACCGGCGGACGAACTGAAGGAGACGGCTGAACGATGGGCAGCGTGGCTTCAGGGGCAGGGGGTGACGGCTCGCGCCGTCGAAGGCGCGTCTACCGTGGGGGGCGGCAGCCTTCCGGGAGCAAGCTTGCCGACCTGGCTCCTGGCGATCGACGGGACGGACGTGACGAAGCTCGCGGCCCGCCTGCGGACCACCGCCGACCCGCCGGTGATCGGCCGCATTCAGGACGGGCGGCTGCTCTTCGATCCCCGCACCGTGTTGCCGGAGCAAGAAGCGCACCTGCTAGCTTCGCTGGCGGAAGAGATGGGTGTACCGCAGCCGCCAAGCGCATGACAGTAACGCAACAGACCAGAGTAGAGGGCGCGGCGGCTGCTTACCGTCGTCGCCTCTGCCGGAGAGAAGAATGAGTTACGAGACAACTGTCCCCGACGATGCGGAACTGAAGCCGATCGAAACCGGCCGTAGTCTGCTGGAAGGCTGGCGCGAGACGCAACCCGACAATTTTTTTGTGGCTGACCGCAACCTGCATCGGCTACTGACCTTTTACTGGGGCGAGGAACAGTATCGAGAGCGTCTGCCGCGTCTCTATCGCTTTGGCGCCGTTTCCGCAACTGTCGTGGACAGGGCGGCACGCATATCGAATGAGGATGAAAATTTGCCCCGCCTCGACCGTTACAACGGCATCGGGGAACGCATCGAAGCCATCGATTTCCACCCGGCGCACCACGAAGCGGGGCGGGCCATCTACGGCTCCGGCGTGATGGGCGTCCACGAAGCGCCGGGCAACAATCTCCTCAGCCTGGCCCTCTTTTATCTCTCGGCGCTCAATGGGGAGGCGGGCCATAACTGCCCACTGGCGATGACTGCCGGCCTGATCCGCGTATTGCAGGCGGTCGGTTCCCCGCAGTTAAAGCGTGACTACCTGCCGGGCCTGCTGAACCCGGACTACGACGAGAACTACACCGGCGCCCAGTTTCTGACCGAGGTGCAGGGCGGTTCGGACGTCGGCGCTAACG
This sequence comes from Promineifilaceae bacterium (SeqCode), assembly GCA_033722535.1. Taxonomy (GTDB): domain Bacteria; phylum Chloroflexota; class Anaerolineae; order Promineifilales; family Promineifilaceae; genus JAAYYY01. The sequence goes on along the minus strand of JAWVYW010000023.1, from coordinate 21,880 downwards.
CGACGACGGCGACGCCTCTAGATCCCGGCGCCGAGGGGACCTGGCTCCTGAATGGTGAAAAGTGGTTTTGCTCCAACGTCACTGCCGATCTGGCACTGGTGACGGCGCGCGTTCCGTCCCAGGGAGAGGGCACGGAGGGGCTGGGACTCTTCCTGATGCCGCGCGTGCTGCCGGATGGGAGCCTCAACAGCTACTACATTCGCCGCCTCAAGGATAAGCTCGGCACCCGCTCGATGGCGACCGGCGAAGTAGAGTTCCGCAATGCACTGGCCTATCAGGTGGGCGATGTGGGTCAGGGCTTCCGGAACGTCATGATCTACGTCATCAATACCTCGCGCATTTTTAACGGCGTCGGTTGCGCTGCCAACGCGCGCCGTGCCTATATGGACGCCTGGCGCTACGCTACCTACCGTCGGGCATTCGACCGGCCGATCATCCACTTCCCACTCGTCCAGGATCTACTGGTAAAGATGCGCAGCGATGCCACTGCGATCCTCTCCGGCAGCCTGCGCATCGTGCACACGCTGGACGAGATTGAGACGGGGCAGAAGGATGACGCCGCTACCGGCGCCTTTCTGCGCATGGCCCTCAACCTGAATAAAGTACGCTCGGCCATTCTGGCGCACGATGTGGTGAACCAGGGGATTGAGGTATTTGGCGGCAACGGTACCATTGCGGACTTTTCAGTTTTGCCGCGCCTGCTGCGGGATAACGTCGTCTATGAGAATTGGGAAGGCACGCACAACGTACTTCTGGCCCAGGTACAGCGTGACATGCGCCGCTATAATGTCCACGAACCGTTCCTGGCGCTGGTACAGGAGATGCTGGAGCCGCTGCCCTTCAATCGCGTCAAACGGGAGGGGCTTGCGGCGCTGGACGAGATCCGCGAGCAGCTGGATGCCTTGCTGCAGATGGATCCGCTGAGCGCCAGTATCCCCTTCCGCCCCCTGATGATGCGCCTCGCAGATCTTTACTACCTCGCCTGTATGGGGGTCGAGGCAGCATGGGAGAACTACACGCATCGTGATCGGAGTAAGCAGCGACTGGCGGAGTTCTTTCTCGACCGGCGCGTCATGGGCCGCAGCCCGATCGATATCCCGAACTATCTCGAGCAGGTCGGGCGGCTCGCAGCGGACATCCGGCCGACCAAGATTGAAAAGCTGCGCGACGAAGATGAGGATGAAGCGTAGCCCTTGATGCGACCCCTTTTATGCCTGATGGTGATGCTGGTGGTCGTCGCCTGCGCGCCCGCTTCCGAGCCGGCGCCCACGCCCACCGGCGTACCATCTCCCAGTCCGACTCCGGAGATCGGCGTAAGCTTGGCGACGCGCGCGGCTCCCACGGTCGCCGTGCTGCAGACCACGCCGCAGCCGCTGCCGACGGCGACGGCTACCCCTACGGCCACGCCCATCATTTACGTCGTCGCAGAGGGCGACACCCTTCTGGGTATCGCCTACGCCAACTTCACGACGCTCGACGAGCTGCGGGCGCTCAACCCAGACGTCGTCGCCGCGCGGCTACAGATTGGGCAAGAGCTGCAGCTGCCCCCTCCGGCGACGGCGCTAGCCTCTAGTGTGCAGGCTACGCGCCCGCCCCTGGATATCGCCGTGGAGCAGGTGGCCCTTTATCAGACGCCGGCTGGCGATCTCTGGGTGCTGGGTGAACTGCTCAACAGCAGCGACTTGCCCGCTGCTGGCGTGCAGGTGCAGGTCGTGCTGCAAGGTGCGCAGGGTGAGGCTCTAGCGTCTGTTGTTGCACCGGCGGTGCCGGGCGTCATGCCGCCCGAAGGGCGGGCGCCGTTCGGCGTGCTGGTGCCGCAGCCGTCCGGTGCCGCACTCTTGCCCTCCGAACTCCTGCCGGTCGTTTCCGTTGTCGAGGGCGAGCCGCTGTTGGATAGTGGGACGCACCTCTTCGATCTAACGGTGGTTGATGCCGAATTGAGTGATGAAGAGCCAGCGCGGATTGGCGGCCGGGTGCTGAATACCGGCTCCCGTCCGGCGGAAGCGGTGGTGGTCGTTGCCACCTTTTACGATGCGCAGGAACGGATCAGCGGCTTCAGCGTGCAGTGGCTGGAGACGACGCTGGCGCCGGGCGAGATGGCCTTTTTCACGTTAGCTGCTGCGCCGCCGGGTGGCGAACTGGTTGACTACCGCCTCCTGGTGCAGGGGACGGCGGAATGAAGAAGTTCCAGGTGGGGATAAATTTGTCTTCTAGCTATCAAATCGTTGAGGATCGCCAGAATGATTTTTGCTTATCTGCTTCGGGGCGTGGTCACCCTCCTCTTGTGGAGCGTAGGGAGTCTGAAGATCAGCGGGCGGGAAAACATTCCGCCGGAGGGGCCGTACATCATCGTGACCAACCACATGAGTAAGGCCGATCCTCCGCTTCTGTTCCTGGCTTTTCCGCCGATGAAGTTGCGCTTTTTTGCCGGTGAGAAGTGGGAGTCGCACCCGCTCTTTGGCCCCATCATGAAGGCCGTCGGAGCCATTTACATCAATCGCGGCGAGGTCGACCGCCGCGCGCTGCGAGAGGCGCTGGAGGCGCTAAACAACGGCTCGATCTTTGGTCTGGCGCCAGAGGGGCAGCGCAGTCGCGTCGGACATCTCATCAAGGGCCGCGATGGCGCCGCCTACCTTGCCAGCCGCGCCGACGTTCCCCTGCTGCCCGTTGGCGTCGTCGATACTGAGAACGTCGGCGAACGCTTTAAGCACCTGCGCCGCACGGAGATGAAGGTCAATATCGGCGAACCGTTCCCTCTTCCTGAGACAGAAGGGCGTGCCAAGGGGAAGGTGCTGGAGGCCTACACCCACCTGATTATGATCCACATCGCCGCGCTCCTCCCGGAGCGGTACCATGGCTACTACGCCGACAGTTCGGCGCTGAGCGCGCTCCAGCGGGGGGAAGACCCCTGGCCTTACTGTCTGGAGGAAGTTGGCGCAACGGAGGCAGCGTAGAGAAATCGAATGAAAGCAATCGTCCTGGACGGACACGGCTCGTTGAAAAACGTGAGCTTAAGCGAGATACCGGTGCCGGCGATCCGGCCGGACGAGGTGCTGCTGGAAGTAAAAGCAGCGGCTCTTAACCGACTGGACCTGTGGGTGGTGGAGGGGTGGCCCGGGCTGCGCCTCTCTTTTCCGCACGTACTCGGCAGCGACGGCGCAGGTGTGGTTGCCAAGGTAGGTACGCAGGTGAACGAGTTCCAGATCGGTGACCGTGTCGCCGTCGATCCTACCGTCAGCTGTGGGCACTGCGCCTTTTGCCTCGCCGGCGAGGAAAACCGTTGTGACAACTTTGCTGTGCTGGGGGAGCACGTGCCTGGCTTCTACGCTCAATATGTAGCGGTGCCGGCGCGCAACCTACTGAAGCTACCGCAAGCTACCTCCTTCGAAACGGCGGCAGCCGCTTCGCTCGTCTTTGTAACGGCTTGGCATTCGCTGATCGAGGCCGGCGCTTTGCGGGCGGGTGAAGATGTGCTTGTGGTCGGCGCGGCTGGGGGCGTCAATACAGCGGCGATTCAGGTCGCCCGTCTTGCAGGCGCCCGCCGGATCTTCGTGGTCGGCTCCTCGAATGAGAAGCTGGAACTGGCGCGTCAGCTGGGGGCAGACGTGCTCATCAACCGTCACAAAGAGAACTGGGCCAAGGCCGTCTACCAAGCCACGGAGCGGCGGGGCGTGGACGTCGTGGTCGACAACGTCGGCGCCGCCACCTACTACCACTCGCTGCGTTCTTTAAAAAAGGGCGGGCGCCTGCTTACAGTAGGTAACACCAGCGGTGCAACCTTCGAATTCGATAACCGCCTGATCTTTGGTAAACACCTCACGATTATCGGCAGCACGATGGGTCCCCACCGGGACTTCGTCAGAGCCATGGAGATGGTCATTGACGGACGCCTGCGGCCGGTGATCGACAGCGTGCTCCCGCTAAGCGAAGGGGTGGCGGCGCTGCACCGCCTGGAGGAGGGTGATGTTCTCGGTAAGATTGTGCTCAAGCCGTAAAGTGTACCCGTTTTGTACCTGTTCCTGTATCGCGGACACATGGTCATCGTTCGCCACATCCGCTTTCATTTGCTGACATGGACACGAATGAAGTAATCGTGCTCAGCGACGATCCTCAAGCGGCAGCGGCGGTAGCCGATCTGGTATACGTGGACTGCGAGGGCCCCGGGTTTGTCCGGAAGCGCTGGGGGCGTGGCTTTACCTATCTCGACGAAGCGGGTGATCACATACAGGACGAGGCATTGCGCGAGCGCTTCGAAGAGTTGACGATCCCTCCTGCCTGGAGCGATGTCTGGATCTGCCCGGACGAGCGTGGTCACGTACAGGTGACCGGCCGCGATGCCAAAGGGCGCAAGCAGTACATTTATCACCCGCGTTGGGAGGAGGTGCGAAGCCAGACGAAATTCAATCGCATGATCCTTTTCGCCCAGGCGCTGCCTGCGCTGCGCGAACAGATCGACAGCCATCTGCGAAAGCACGGCACACCGCGCGAGCGCGTGCTGGCGGCCGTTATCCGCCTGCTGCAGGAGAGCCTGATCCGCATCGGCAATCCGGAGTACGCGCAGGCCAACGAGTCGTACGGTCTGACGACGCTGAAGGATGAACATCTGGAGCTCGCCGGCTCTCGCCTGCACTTCGAGTTTACAGGTAAAAGTGGGAAGGAGCAGAAGGTGGATGTCCGCGACCCGCGGGTGGCGCGTGTTGTGCGCCAGTTGCAGGAGCTGCCCGGCCAGGAGCTGTTCCAGTACGTCGACGAGACGGGAGAGCGACGGAGGGTCGGCTCAGGGGATGTCAACGTCTATATCCGAGAAGCGACGGGCCGGAACTTTACGGCTAAAGATTTTCGGACCTGGGGGGGCACCGTTCACGCAGTTAACACACTGCGGGAGTTCGGACCTCCTGCCGACGAAAAAGATGTGGGAGAAAAGAGAACCGCACTGTTCAAAGAGGTCGCGGAAAAGTTGGGTAACACGCCCGCCATCTGCCGCGACTATTACGTCCATCCGGCGGTGGTGGCGGCCTATGAGGAGGGCTCATTCTTCGACCTGTTGCAGGACGCGGAAGAGATGGCCGGCAGCGAGTGGCTGGAGAAGGATGAGCAGGCGACGCTGCTGATCTTGCAGCATTCACTCGCCGGGAGCGGGTAAAGGCGAGCTGTCGCACGGCAGTTGCTTGACATAGTCCTATTTCTATTGTATTTTTACAACATCCGTTTTGTTGTATTAGCCCGCATTCATGGCTTACTATGTCAAAAGACAGTCTTATCGAGAATTATGCCGGGGTAGCAGAAGTCAGCAAGCGCCTGAAGATTCACCCGGAATCGGTCCGCCGGCTAATCCGCCAGGGTAAGCTGCCGGCAATTAAGTTCGGTAATAAATGGCTGGTAGAGAAGTCGACGCTGGAGCAGTTTGCCAGCCGCTATGACCCGCGACCAGGCAACAAGGCGACTTTGCTATAAAAGAGGGTTAAAGTAGAGGGGTATTAGCATGCAAAGAACACCTGAACTGGAAAATTTCGCCCGCATTCGGGTAGTGGGCGCCGGCGGCGGGGGCAGCAACGCCGTCAACCGTATGATTGAGACAGGTGTGAGCGGCGTCGATTTCATTGCCGTCAACACCGACTCGCAGGCGCTACTTCTGTCGGACGCGCCCACGCGCGTGCACATCGGCGAGAAGTCAACGCGTGGCCTGGGCGCCGGCGGCGATCCAGAACAGGGTGAGAAGGCAGCAGGGGAGTCGGTAGAGGATCTCTACGAGGTTCTTAAGGGCTCCGACATGGTCTTTGTCACTGCCGGCATGGGCGGCGGCACGGGCACGGGTGCCGCGCCGACTATTGCCAAAGTTGCGCGCGAACAAGGCGCCTTGACCATCGGCGTCGTCACCAAGCCCTTTATGTTTGAGGGCAGCCAGCGTGGGCGTGCTGCGGAGCAGGGAATCGAAAAGCTAAAGAAGCATGTCGATACCCTGATTGTTATCCCCAACGACCGGCTTCTGGAGCTGACCGACAAACGCGTCTCCCTGACTGAATCCTTCCAGATGGCGGATGACGTTCTGCGGCAGGGCATCCAGGGGATCACCGAGCTGATCACCGTTCCTGGCCTGATTAACCTCGACTTCGCCGACGTGCGCGCCATTATGGCCGAGGGCGGCGCGGCGTTAATGGCGGTAGGCACCGCCGAGGGCGACGACCGGGCGCGCCTGGCAGCCGAGCAGGCGATCAGCTCGCGACTGCTGGACGTGACCATTGACGGCGCCCAGGGCATCCTCTTCAACGTGACCGGCGGCCCCGACATGAGCCTCTACGAAGTGAACCAGGCGGCGGCGATTATCCGCGAGACGGCCCATCCCGATGCCAATCTCATTTTCGGCGCCGTTATCGACGAGACGATGGTCGATCAGATTCGAATCACCGTCATTGCCACTGGCTTTGAGCGCTCCACTCCGTCGCGGCGCCAGATGCTACAAGAACGGTATGGGCAGCTGGGAGGCGCGGAGCGCCCCTCGCGCCAGGTACCGTCCCGGCCGGCTGCGGCGTCGTCTGAGGCGACTGCCGAGCCGGCGGCGACGGAAGAGCAGGAAGAGCCGGCGCAGCCAAAGTTCTCGCCGAATAACCTTGATATTCCCGCTTTCTTGCGCCGCCGTTAACCTCTTCTGTCGTTCTGTGGGCTGCGTGCGGCTCTCTACCGGCCGCAGCATTCGCTCAACGTAAGCTGAACCACCTCCCTCTACTTGAGCGCCCCCTGTGTGCAGGACAGGGGGCGCTCTCCTTCTCCACTACCCATCCCGTTTCCCTTCTGTTAAAATGTACACCTGTGGAAAAGGGGAATACGGCCTTGACTGATAAGCTGGACTTTCTCGACCAATTGGCACTATTTAAGAACCTCACCGAAGAGGAGCTGGAAACGCTTGCCGACCTAGCAACGGAGTATAAGTTCGAAGAGGGAGCCGTGATCGCTTACCAGCGCGATCCGGCCGATAACTTCTACATTGTCAAGGAGGGGCGCCTCTTTGCGCGGCGGGTTGATGAGAACGGCATTGTACGTGATACGCGTTCCTATTTCGCGGGTGACCATTTCAAGGATGTTTGGTTGTTCGAGCCGCGCGCACACGACGCGACGGTGCGTGCGGCTACCGAAGGGCGGCTGCTGACGCTCGGAAGAGATGAGTTCCTCGACTTTCTGGCGCTCCATCCCGGCGCGCTCGAAGGTCTCGAACCCCAGTATACGGAGGACGATCATCAGGTCGCGGGGCTCTCGGAAGAGGCGTGGGCCGAAGCGCAAAAAAGCCAGATCGCACCCGCCCGCAAAAGCTACGGCGACCGGGCCGGGTTGATGGCCGACGAGCTGGTGGAATTCGTGACGCGCCGTAGCATCTGGCTGCTGGTGATCAAGCTGATCGTCCCCTTCGTTCTCTTTGTGCTCTTTGGGGCGGCGTATCTCTACCTGCGCACGATTCTGCCACTGCTGGATGTCGGCTGGATAAACTTCGTCCTTTCGCTCCTGCTGGTGCTCGTCTTTGTGGGCATTCTCCTCTACCAGTGGTTTGACTGGTCCAACGACTACTTTCTGATCACCAATCGCCACGTCATGCACTACGAGTACAACCTCGCGCCGGGCAATTTCGGCTCCCGGGTCAATAAGACGCCGATCGATCAGATTCAGAGCGTGGAGGTTGTCAGGCCAAATGTCTTTTCCAACCTTTTCGACGTCGGCACTGCGCGTATCACCACGGCGTCGCGGGAAGGGGTGATTCTCTTTGACTTCATCAGCGATCCCCATGAGGTTCGCGATACGCTGAATCGCATCCGTCAGCGAGTAAAGGAGCTAGATGCGGGGCGCGAGCAGGTCACGATGCGCCGCTCGCTGGAGGACCACTTCCAGACGGGAGCATCGTACAGGCCGGTTCAGGCGGACGACGAGACAGCGGGGAACGCGGAGGAGCTTGCCGCCGAAGGTTTTCTGCAAAGCCTGCGCCGCCGGTACGGATCCCGCGTGGTCCAAGGGAGCGTGATTACCTACCGCAAGCACATCCTTGTCCTCTTTGCTGCGGCGCAGTGGCCGCTCGTAGCGCTGGCGGTTCATCTTGCTTTGCTCACGTTGGCCCTTGTCTACTTGCGCTCCCTCTTCGGCCTCGCACTTGGCGGGCTATTCCTGCTGACCGGTGCGGCCATCGGTCTCTGGTTGCTCTGGCAGGTAGAGGACTGGCGCAATGATACCTATCAGGTGACCGACTTCTATGTGATCGATATTGACCGCAGCCCGTTTGGAACCGGCGAGGCGCGGAAACAGGCCCAATTAAACAACGTGCAAAACGTGAGCTCAGACCGACCTGGGCTGTTGCCGAACATGTTTAACTACGGTAATGTCTATATCGAAACCGCAGGCGCCTCGACAGACATTACTTTCGAAAACGTCTCCAATCCGAATCGTATCCAACGTGATATCTTTGAGCGCCGTGAGCAGTTTATCCGGCGTCAGCAGGTGGGAGCCAACAGCGCCCGTCGTAAGGAGCTTGCGCTGATGCTAGACGTCTACCAACAGGTGCGGGAGCAGGGACAGATCCCCCGGCGTACAGCGCCGCCTGAATCAGAAGGATAACGACAGAAGTGACAGTACTGGACATCATCAGACCGAACAACCCGACACTGCGGAGGAAGGCGCGGCCGGTGGCGAACTTCGACGATCCGGAGCTGCAGACCCTGATCGAGGACATGATCGAGACGATGCGCGCTGCCAACGGCGTCGGTCTGGCGGCGCCGCAGGTGGCGCGCTCGCTGCGCGTTGCCGTGGTCGAAACGCTGCCGGAGACAGATGAGGAAGGAAACGAGATAGAAGGGACGCGCGATCTTTACGTGCTCGTCAATCCGGAGATCTCGTGGCAGTCGCGGGAAACTGTGGACGGCATGGAAGCGTGCCTCTCCATTCCCGGCTACGTCGGCGAGGTGAGCCGCCACAAGGCGATACGGGTGCGCGCGCGGGATCGCCAGGGCAAGAAGGTGAGCCTCCGGCTCTACGATTGGGATGCTCGCATCTTTCAGCATGAAATCGATCACCTCGACGGCGTGCTTTACATCGACCGCCTCACCCATCCCGATAATATCTGGACGGAAGAGGAGTACCAGGAGCAGTTTGGGCGCGACGAGGAAGAGGAAGCGGCTCCCACTGCCGTAGAGTAAGCCAATGACTCTCTTGTGGAGGAATATGTGCCCCTGACGATTGAAGAGGTGGAGCGAGTTGCGCGGCTGGCGCGGCTGGCGCTGACGGAAGCAGAGAAGGCAGAACTAAGAGAGCAGCTTTCGACGGTGCTGGACTATATAGAGGTGCTGTCGGAGCTGGATCTGGAAGATGTTCCCCCGACGGCGCACGCTGTGAGCCAGCAGAACGTGCTGCGCCCCGATATTGCCCGGCCCTCCTTGCCGATCGAGGAGGTCTTGCGCAACGCGCCGGCCCACACCCAGGAGCAGTTCCTCATCCAGGCGGTTCTGGATGAGGCCTGACGGCGAACGGGCGCCAACCGCTTCAGCCCATATCAACGACCCGGCACAGATGTCGCTCGTCCGCTTACGGGAGGCGCTGCGTGCCGGCACGGTGAGCAGCGTAGAGGCGACAGAGGCCGTGCTCGATCGCATCGGCCGTCTGGATGGGCGCGTCAACAGCTATCTGACGGTCAGCGCTGAGCGGGCGTTGGCCCAGGCGGCGGAAGCAGACCGGCGGCGTGCCGGCGGCGAAGAGACGCCTTTATTAGGCGTCCCGGTGGCGGTGAAAGATCTCATCTGCAACCGGGAAGTGGAGACGACGGCGGGTAGCAAAATTCTGGCCGGATTTATCCCCCCCTACGATGCGACCGTTGTCGTCCGATTGAAAGAAGCAGGGGCGGTCATTCTGGGGCAGACGAACACCGACGAGTTTGCCATGGGCTCCTCGACGGAAAATTCCGCCTACACCGCCACCCGCAATCCGTGGGATCTGGAGCGGGTGCCGGGCGGCAGCAGCGGGGGCAGTGCCGCTGCAGTCGCCGCTGGCCTGGCCCACGCGAGCCTCGGCACCGACACCGGCGGCAGTGTGCGCCAGCCCGCCGCCTTCTGTGGTGTAGTGGGGCTACGACCAACCTATGGTCGTGTCTCCCGCTGGGGCGTCATCGCCTACGCATCATCGCTGGATCAGGTCGGACCCTTTGGCCGCACTGTGGCCGACTGCACCGCCCTCTTTCAGGTTATTGCCGGTCACGACCCGCTGGACAGCACCGCCATCGACTCGGCAGTGCCCAACTATCAGGCGGCGTTGACTGGAGAAGTGAAGGGCCTGCGCGTCGGCGTGCCGCAAGAATATTTCGCCGAGGGAATCGATCCGGCGGTAGAGGCGGCTGTGCGGGCGGCGATCGAGACTCTCGCCGGCCTGGGCGCAGATGTGGTGGAGATCAGCCTTCCTCACACGCGCTACGCACTGCCGGCTTACTATCTCATCGCACCGGCGGAGGCAAGCGCCAATCTGGCGCGTTATGATGGCGTCCGCTATGGTCTTCGCGCCGAGGGGGAAGACGTGATGGACACAGTGGAGCAGACGCGTGCCCTCTTTGGGCCGGAGGTCAAACGGCGGATTATGCTCGGCACCTACGCGCTCAGCGCGGGTTACTACGAAGCATTTTACGATCGAGCACGTCGCGCGCGGACCCTGATAAAAAATGATTTTATCGACGCCTTTGAGGAGGTGGACGTCATTGCCGCGCCGACCAGCCCCACGACGGCCTTCCGCTTTGGCGAACGCACCGGCGATCCCTTAAGCATGTACCTTTCCGATCTACTGACCGTGCCGGTTAACCTCAGCGCCGGCTGTGGTCTTTCCGTTCCCTGCGGCTTTGACGAGCAGGGGCTGCCCATCGGCCTGCAGTTAATCGGAAATACACTTGATGAAGCGACAATTCTCAATGCTGCCTACGCCTATGAGCAGGCCACTGCCTGGCATGAGGCTGCACCGGAACTGGAGTAGATACAGATATGAAGACAATTATCCTTCTTGGCGGCTATGGCACGCGCATGCGCCCTCATACATGGAGCCGCCCGAAACCATTATTGAACGTGGCGGGTAACACTGTTCTCGGCCACATCTTAGATCTGATGAGTGATATTCTCACCGGCGAGGTTATCTTCGTCGTCGGCTACAAAGGCGACCAGATCGAGGCTTGGGTTCATGAAAACTATCCGCACCTGGACAGTCACTTTGTCGTCCAGGAAGAAGCGCTGGGCCAGGCGCACGCCGTCTGGCTCTGCAAGGCTTACCTCCAGGAAGAGGAGGAGGTGGTGCTGGCTTTTGGCGACGGCGTCGTCGAGGCGGACTACGCTGCCATGGTCGAAAAGGGGCGGCGGCAGGGCGCCGACGCCGTCTTTCTGGTGCAGCCTGTCGAAGATCCCAGCAGCTTTGGTGTTGTCGCCCTCGACGACGAGGGGCTGGTGGCTGACTTTATCGAAAAGCCAGAGACGAACGAACATAATCTGGCGGCGGTAGGCATTAACTGGTTTCGCAGCGGCCCCATGCTCTTCGATGCCGTCGATCAGGTGATGGAGGAGGGGCGCAAAACGTTAGGCGAATACTTCATGGCCGATGCTTACGAGCTGATGCTGGAGCAGGGGGTACGCTTCACGACGATGGAGATCCGGCAGTGGTCCGACGCCGGGCAGCCGCAGAACATTCTGGAGACAAACAGGCGGCTGCTTTCGGTCGGGTATAACACACCGGACGCGCTGGAGCGTAGCTATGCCGAAGGCTTCACCGTGTTGCCGCCCGTATATATCCATCCCGATGCGCAGATCGACGGCGCTGTGATCGGCCCCTTTGCCACGCTCGAACAGGGTGTGGTGGTGCGGAGCGCCGTCATTCGGAACAGTATCGTCGATCAGGGAGCGCGCATCGAGAATGCTGTTCTGGATGGGGCGCTGGTCGGTGAGGAGGCGGAGGTTACGGGGCGCGGGACCGCACTCTTCGTCGGCGATAATTCGTCGGTTGAACTGAACTGAGCAGATGTAACATTCAGGAGCGAACAGGTGATGCGTGATTTCATTTCCGAACGAGTTGCCCGCACGGCGCCCTCCGGTATCCGAAAATTCTTTGATATTGCCGCGACGATGGAGAACGTGATCTCGCTCGGCATCGGCGAACCAGATTTCGTGACGCCGGAGCCGATTCTGGAAGCGGGGATCGCTTCTCTGCGCCGCGGCGAGACGCAGTACACCTCAAACAGCGGCTTAATGGAGCTGCGCGTCGCCCTCAGCCGCCATCTGGAGCGCCTTTATCAGGTCCGCTATGCGCCAGAGGACGAGATCCTGATTACCGTCGGCGTCAGCGAAGCGCTCTACCTGGCGATGACGGCGATCGTCGATCCCGGCGATGAGGTGATCATTCCTGAGCCCTGTTTTGTCTCCTACGCGCCGGAGGTCACGTTTGCCGGCGGGATACCGGTGACGGTGCCGACGTATGTCGAGAATGCCTTCAAGGTGACGGCGGCGACGATCGAGAAGGCGCTCACGCCCAGGACGAAGGCGATCCTCCTCGGCTACCCGAATAATCCCACCGGCGCGGTCATGTCGCGTGAAGTTATGGAGGAGATTGCCGCCCTTGCCGAGGCGCACGATCTGCTCCTCATCTCCGACGAAATCTACGATCAGCTCGTCTATGAGGTGGAGCACGTGTGCGTGCCGAGCCTGCCGGGTATGCGCGAGCGCACCATTTTGCTGGGGGGCTTCAGTAAGGATTACGCCATGACCGGCTGGCGCATCGGTTATGCCTGCGCGCCGCCGCCGTTGCTGGCGGCGATGCGCAAAGTGCACCAGTATACGATCATGTCGGCGCCGACGACGGCGCAGGCGGCGGCGGTGACGGCGCTGGAAGAGGGGCAGAAATACGTCGAGGCGATGCGTGAGGAGTACGATCGGCGCCGCCGCTTCATCGTCGACGGCTTTAATACGCTCGGGCTCGACTGCTTCGAGCCGCACGGCGCCTTCTACGCCTTTCCCTCCATTAGGCGCAGCGGGATGAGCAGTGACCAGTTCGCCATGCGCCTGCTGGAGGAGGAAGAGGTCGCCCTGGTGCCGGGCGATGCCTTTGGTGAAAGTGGTGCCGGCTTCGTGCGCGCTTCCTATGCCACGGCTTACGAAAAGATCGCCGAAGCGCTCAATCGGATCGAGAGATTTATGCGCCGCCACGGGTAGGGAAAAGCTACAAGCAAAGCGACGTGAGGAGAAGCCTATTAACACCATGAACGGGGTCAGGAACTTTCGAGGGACTCGATGAGCCGTTACGAGCCTGTCGTGGGGCTGGAGGTTCACGCCGAGCTGCTGACCAGTGCCAAGATGTTCTGTGGCTGCCGGGTCGTGGATAGCGTAACGGCGGAGCCCAATAGCGCCGTGTGCCCTATCTGTCTCGGGATGCCGGGCATGTTGCCCGTGGCTAACCGGCGCGCCGTGACCTTCGCGATACGGGTGGCGCTGGCGCTGAACTGCGAGATCCAGCGGCACAACATCTTTGCGCGCAAGAACTACTTCTATCCCGACCTGCCCAAGGGCTATCAGATCAGCCAGTATGAACTGCCCCTCGCGCGCCACGGCTGGCTGAACTTTTCGCTCGATTCCGGCGAGATGCGTCGGGTCGGCATTCGACGCGTCCACATGGAAGAGGACACTGGCAAGTTAACCCACGTCGAGCGGTTGGGTACACTGGTTGACTACAATCGTTCCGGCGTGCCACTGTTGGAAATCGTAACCGAGCCCGATCTGCACGCCCCGGAGGAAGTCTACGCCTGTGCCCAGCGACTGCGCCAGATCCTGCGCTATCTGGAAGTGAATAGTGGCGATCTCGAAAAAGGTGTGCTGCGCGTGGAGCCTAATATCAGCGTCCGCCCGGCGGGTAGCTCAGAGCTGGGTACGCGGACGGAGGTTAAAAACCTCAACAGCTTCCGCGCCTTAGCCGCCGCCACGGCCTATGAAGTGGCGCGACAGAGCGAGATAGTGGACGAAGGGGGAAGTGTGGAGCAGGAGACGCGCGGGTGGAGCGAGGCGCGCCGGGAAACATTTCCGCAGCGCCGCAAGGAGGAGGCGGACGACTATCGCTACTTTCCGGAGCCCGATCTGCCGCCGCTGGAGGTCGACGCCGCGTGGATCGAGGCGGTACGGGCCAAGCTGCCGGAGCTGCCGGGGGCGCGCGTGCAGCGGTATATCTCCGATTTTGGCCTCTCGCCCTATGATAGCGCCGTGCTCACAGAGGAGCGAGCCACGGCCGAATGGTTCGAGGCTGCTGTTGCCGCAGGAGGCGAGCCGGGAACGATTGCCAACTGGATCGGCAACGAGATCTTCGCGCTGCTCAACCAGAGCAGGCAGACGATCGAAGAGATTCAGGTGACGCCCGTGGCGCTGGTGGAGCTGATCGATCTGATCGAGGATGGCACGCTCAGCCACTCCGCCGCCCGAGAGGTGCTGGGGGAGATGTTCGCCACGGGAGAGGCGCCGCTCACCCTCGTGCGCGAGAAGGGCTTGGCACAGATCTCTGACGAGGCTGCGCTGGCAGGCATTATCGCGCAGGTCCTCGACGAGAATCCTGAACAAGTTGAGACATTTCTCGGCGGGAAAGAAGGGCTGCGCGGCTGGTTTGTGGGCCAGGTCATGCGCGCCACCAGGGGGAAAGCCAACCCGCAGGTGGTACAGGAACTACTGGCCCGGGAGCTGGATGGAAGGCGCTGAGGCGCTCGCCTCGCGCCTCAATAGGACTTTTTTATCACGCCCTCTTCACAGCAAATCGCATAACTTGTGGTAAACTTAGGAGCAGGGACCATCGTTGTTGTCTGCGCGTTTACTGTTGTGCGTGAGCGAGGGCGTCTGTCTGGACGCACTCAATGGCAGATTGACGGTTGTGGGGGCGCCGGCGGCACTGTGTCCGACGCGACTTTGGTGAGGCGCGATACCGTGCCCAAAATAGGAGAGTTCCGTATGATGTTCGGCAATCTGGGAGCGGACCGCATTCGCAGTTACTTCGATCTCCCCGGAACTGACCTCGCAGTATGGCGGGAGCGGGCGCTGCAGGGCGTGCTGATCGTGACGTTGCTGACGGCTTCATTTGCCTATGTCACGAACATCATCGACAGTCTTCAGCTCGGCAACTACCTGTGGATCGCTATCACGTCCGTGGCCTACTTGTGGCTGGCGGTGATTGCCCTGGTTCCAGGTCTCCCCTACAAATTTCGTGCAAACAGCAGCGTCTTCCTTCTCTACCTTCTAGGCATCAGTGCGCTACTGACAGAAGGGCTGCCGAGCAATGGGCGCGGCTATCTTATCGCCACGACGATCATTGCCGGTCTTTTTCTCAGCACTCGTGCGGGCATACTGTCGTTGCTGTCGAACATCGTTCTGATTCTCGTCATTGCCCTTCTCATTGGCCTCGATGTGGTAAATCCGATCGTTCCGGCGACGCTCGAGACGTGGATCTCGGCGGCGCTGACGCTCATCATGCACAACACAATTACGGCGGCGCCCACCCTGGCGCTGGTATCGAGGCTGCAGGAGAATCTGGAGGAAGCGCAGGTACTGTCGGCGGAGCTGGAGGAGGAGCGTGGCTTGCTGGAGCGGCGTGTGGGCGAACGTACACGCGCACTCGCGACCAGCCTGGAGATTAGCCGCCGGCTTTCAACCATTCTTGACCAGGAGCGGTTGGTGGGTGAAGTGGTCAACCAGCTCCAAAGAGGGTTTGGCTACTATCACGTTCACATCTATCTTGTCGACGAAGAGAGGCGCGCGCTGGTGTTGGCGGGCGGAACCGGTCAACCAGCGCAGTTGATGTTGAAGAGAGGGCACTATCTTGAGTGGGGCGAGGGCCTCGTCGGGCGCGCCGCGGAGACGAATCTGCCGGTGCTGGTCCGCGACGTTTCGCGAGAGCCGGGCTGGTTACCCAACACACTGTTGCCGGAGACGAAGTCGGAGGCGGCGATCCCGGTGTCGCGCGGCGATGACGTGCTGGGCGTGCTTGACGTACAGGAGGACATCGTCGACGGTCTCTCCCGAGAAGAGGTCGAGCTGCTGCAGTCGATTGCCAACCAGACCGCAGTGGCACTGCAAAATGCCCAGTTGTTCCAGCGTACGCAGCGTGAAGCGGAGCAGGAGGCAATAGCCGGCTCCATCACACAGGAGATCCAGCGTGCGACGACGGTCGAGCAGGCGCTGCAGGTGGCGGCACGCGAGCTGGGCCGGGTACTTGACGCGCCGGAAACGCGCGTTCGTCTCGCCGCCACTACGCCACCGACGAACGGTGACGGTCACCGTGAACCGGCTGCGGAGTGACCAGGACGTCGGCTGACAGGGGAAGGGAAAGATGATGCGACGATCTTTATCTGTGGGTCAGAGAGTTGGCCTCGCTTTTGGCATACTGGCGCTGCTGTTTGTGGGCAGTGGCGTACTCAGCATCTTCTGCAGCGGTTCGCTGTCCGTCGCCGGAGGTGAAAGCGCCCAGGCGCTGGTGTGGGCATGGCAGGCGCTGTCCTTCTTGGGAGTCCTCCTGGCTATTTTGTTTGGCTGGTTGGTCGTACGAAGCGTGGTCCAGCCGGTACAGGGGCTGACGGCTGAGGTCGAGCAGATGGCGAGCGGCGCTGATCTTGCAAAGCGCCTTCGTGTGGCGCGCCACGACGAAGTAGGCCGGCTGGCAGCGGCATATAATATCATGGCTGATCGGGTCCAGCGGAGTTATCAGGAGCTGGAAGCGCGCACACGTGCGCTGCTGACCAGTATTCAGGTCGGCCGTAGCCTCTCAACGATTCTCGACCGGGCAACGCTCACCGACGAAGTGGTGCACCAGGTACAGCAGGCTTTTGGCTACTACCATGTGCACATTTATCTTGTCGAGCCATCAGGTCGCGAGCTGGAGATGGTAGGCGGCACCGGGGCGGCCGGACGCCAGATGCTGGCGCAGGGGCACAGCCTTTTCATGGGTCAGGGGATTGTGGGACGCACCGCCCGCGAGGGCGAGCCGGTTCTTGTGCCTGATGTCTCCACGGAGCCGGCGTGGCTTCCCAACCCGCTCCTACCGGAGACGCGCGCTGAGGTAGCCGTGCCAATTACTTATGCAGGCGGTGTTCTGGGGGTATTGGACGTGCAGCACGACATCGTCGGCGGCCTCGACGAGACAGACGCGGAGCTGTTGCAGGCGATTGCCGGGCAGGTGGGCATTGCCCTCCAGAATGCGCGTCTGGTGGAGGAAGCCGGCCGGCGCGCAGAGATGGCGACGATGGTCAACGCCATAGGACAGCGCATTCAGCGCGCGACGACCGTCGAAGAGGTGTTACAGGTCGCCGCGCGCGAGCTCGGCCAGGCACTGACGGTAGAGAGCGCACGGGTACAGCTGGACCGCCGGGCGGCATATCGCAGCGGCGGCGAGGCGGGCTGACAGATGGAAGCGAGGTTGCGGCAAGCGGGCACATTGACGGAGGATCGGCGTGGCTAGTGTGAGTGAGTATCAGGACGTTCAGCCAGAAGGCGCCGATGTAGGGCCAGGCGCTTCGATCCGCAGCCAGCTAATCGGCAGCAACTTTATTCTGGGTGTATTACTTCTTGCCGCCCTCGCGCTCGTTTTCTGGCAGGTTGCGCGCCTGTTTACGGCTGTCAATACGCTAGAGGCGGCGACGGAATGGGTGGAAGTCGTCTCCGAGGCCCGCTTCGAGACGTCAGAGCTGGAGGCGGAGGTCAACTCGGTGGTGCGGAGCCGCAGCGTTACCCTCTTCCCGCTCGAAGTGTCACAGGCGCTCGACGAACTGGAGGAGACGCAGCCCCGGCTGCGTGCCCTGGCCGAGGACGCGGCTGATCCCGCTATCGCCAACGGTCTGGCGAGCGTGCACCAGCAGGTCGGCGCCGTTATGGCCATCGCCGAAGAGATGGTGGTGCTGGCGCGGGACGAGGAGTGGCTGAGCGTCATTGAGCGCCTGAATGAGTTGAACCGTGCCCAGGAGCAGGTTTCTGCCTCGGTTGCTCAGTTATTACGGCAGGTGGAGGCGCGCGAACGGGATGCCTTGGCGGAGGTCGTCGTCGCGCGGCGGAACGTACTGCTCTATCCCACCGCAATCATTCTGCTCGCCGGCGTTCTCGCCGGTTTGCTCGTCTGGCGCACGATTAACAGCATCGCAGGTCCGGTGGAGGGGCTCACTGCCGGGGCACTACGCTTTGCGGCAGGCAGATTTGAAGAGCGGGTCGCCGTACCCCCACAGCAAGAGATGGGCGTTCTGGCGCGGGCCTTTAATCAGATGGCAGCGCAGCTTGAGGAAAGTTATGGCGCACTGGAACAGCGCGTTGCCGAACGAACGCGCGATCTGGCCCTGGCGTCCGAGGTGGGGCAACGCCTGAGCGAGCTGCGCGACCCCGAGCACCTTCTGCAAGATGCTGTGGAGCGCATTCGCGATCGTTTCGA
Source organism: Promineifilaceae bacterium (SeqCode) (assembly GCA_033722535.1). Lineage (GTDB taxonomy): Bacteria > Chloroflexota > Anaerolineae > Promineifilales > Promineifilaceae > JAAYYY01. The sequence continues at coordinate 3,457 of JAWVYW010000023.1, read as the reverse complement.
CCTCTACTACACTCAGATCTATCTGACCGATCCGAGCGGCCGTCGCCTGACCCTCTATGCCGGCACCGGAGATGTAGGCGAGGAGCTTGTGCAGCGCGGGCATCATCTCGCCATCAGTCGCAGTTCGATCACGGGAACGGCGGCTGTAACCAAAGAGCCGGTGATTATTTCTGGTACGCAGGAGAGTGAGATCTTCCTCCCCAACCCGCTCCTGCCGGAAACCCGCTCCGAGATGGCGGTGCCTCTGGTCCGTGGCGACCGTGTGCTCGGCGTGCTTGACCTGCAGAGTGCCCAGACAAATGGATTGACTGAAGAGTCGCTGCCGGCATTTGCGGTCGTCGCCAGCCAGCTAGCAGGCGCGCTCGAAAATGCTCGCCTCTTCCAGGAGGTGCATGAGACCCAGGCAGAGATTGCGGCGCAAATGGAGCGACGCCTGGAGGTCGGCTGGCAGGCTTTTCTTAACGCCATTGAGCGCCGTGAGCGCGTCGGCTTTGCGTATGAAGAAGGGGAGCTGGAGCCGCTGCACGAGCCTCTGCCTCCGCAGACGGGTAAAGAAAGGCGGCTGCAGACAGGCATTAAAGTGGGGGACGTCCCCATCGGCGCGATCCAGCTTGAGGCCGACGAATACACGCATTGGACGGCCAACCATCTCGAGGTAGTCAACAGCGTGGCGGAGCAGGTTGCGCGGCAGGTCGAAAATTTGCGGCTCCTTGCCGAAGCAGAGCGGTACCGGGTGGAAGCTGAGGAGGCGCTGCGCCGTCAGCTGCGCGAAGGTTGGGAGGCTTATCGCTCCGTCCGGGGCAACCTCGCCTTTGCCTACGCCGCAGGGGCGATCGTTCCTCTGCGGGAAGATCGTGGGGAAGAGGATGGCCCTACGCCGGTCGATGGCGCTGCCTCACGCCGTCCGCTGGTCGTGCAGGGAGAACCGGTTGGGGAACTGGTTGTTGCCAAAAGCGGTAAGCGCCTGAGTGAAGAAGAGCGCCAGCTCGTGCAGAGTGTGGCCCAATCGTTGAGCGCGCATATCGAGAACCTGCGCCTTGCGGAGCAGCGCGAGATTGCATTGGGCGACGTGCAGCGACGCAGTGAGGAGCTGGCCGTCCTGAACCGGGTGGTGACGGAAGTCACGGCCACGCTCGATTTGCAGAAAAGTCTCGAGGTGGTGGCGCGTGGTCTGGTGGAGGCGACGAGCGCCGACCAGGCGCGGGTCGCCCTGCTGAACGACGAGCGCAACATGCTGACCATTGTGGCAGAAGAGCATGATCCCGGTCGCACGCCGAGCGCATATGGCGTCTCGCTCCCTGTCGCCGGCAATCCGCTCTCTGAGCTCGTGCTGGCCAGGCGCGCACCGCTCGTCGTCCACGACCCGCAGCATGATCCAGAGCTCGAGGCGGTCGCCGAGCTCTTCGCCGAGCAGGGAATTGAAGCGATTCTCGTTCTGCCGCTTCTGGCAGGCGACGAAATTCTCGGTACGGTGGGGATGGATATCCTCAATCCCGACCGGACCTTCGATGATGATGAGGTCCGGCTGGCGGAAAGTATTGTCGGCCAGGCATCCGCCGCCATCCAGAACGCCAACCTCTTTGACCAGATGCAAGAGGCACTGGAAGAGACGCGCATCCTGTACCGCGCCAGCGCCGAAATGAACCAGGCGCGAAATTATGAGCAGGTGCTCGACGTGATCCGCCAGAATACTATCGCGGGACGCGATGTAACGAATGTGGCGCTCGTTTTCTTCGACCAGCCGTGGACCGACGAACAGACGCCGGAGTGGCTGGAAGTTGCCGCTTACTGGTCGCCAGAGCCGGTCGAAGACGAACAGGAGCGTTACCCGCTGGCGATGTTCCCTTCGGCCCGAGAAGCTTTAAAGGCGAATGAGCCGACCTTCGTCGAAGATCTGGGCACGGATCCCCACATAGATGACAACGTGCGCTGGCTGTACGGGGAGATTCTGAACGCCCAGAGCGCGCTCTTTGTCCCTCTGTGGGCAGCCGGCCAATGGATTGGGTATGTTACATCCGCTTTCCGTCACCGGCCGACGCTAGAGGAGGCTGAGATGCGGCGCCTGACGGCACTGGTCGATCAGGCCTCAGTTGCCGTGCAGTCGATTCGGCTGCTTGAAGAGACGAATGAGCTTCTGGCAAGGGAGCAGCGGCAGCGCCGGGTCGCCGACACGATGTTGCGCGCGACGGGGCGCATGACCGGTATTCTTGAGGAAGAGCCGGAAATCCTGCGGATTCTCGCGGAAGAGGTGACAAATCTGCTCAACGCCCGGGCGACCGTCACCTATGAGTGGGCGCCGAGTGCCGAACGCTTTGAGGTCGTGAATACGGTCGGCAGGTCTCGCATCTCCGTTTCCGGCGGCAGCGCCGAGAAGCGACCACAGCTCTGGAATGTTTTTACGGAGGACGAGCTTGAACTGCACGTGACACGGGCGGGAGCTAAGGAGTACGTGCGTCTGCCGTGGCGCGTGGGGAACAATGCCACCGGGGTGATAGAAGTCATCCGCAATGAGGATGCGCCGTCCATTCGCGATGAAGATCGCGCTTCTGTCATTGGCGTTGTTCAGCAGGCAGCAATCCGCCTCCAGGGCGCTCGCCTCTTTGCCGAAACGGAGACACGCGCTGCCGAGCTGGCTGTGCTTCACGAAATGGGTCAGGCATTGACCACGCTAACCGACGTCGAGAGTGTGGCCGAGATCGTCCTCCTCCACACGTCTCGCCTGATGAATACGGACAACTTTTACATTGCCCTCTACGAGCCAGAACAGGAGATGATCCGCTTCCCCGTTATCGTCGAGAATGGCGAGCGTAGGACTTTCCGCCCCCTCAAGCTGACACAGGGGTTAACCGGTTGGGTCATCCGTAATCGCGAGCCGCTGATGTTGCTGGACAACGTAAGCGAGCGCATGGACGAGATGGGGATTCCGCTGCTGGGCCCTCCCGCCGAGTCGTGGCTGGGCACGCCGATGATGTTCGGCGATCAGGTGATGGGTGTAATCACCATTCAGAGCCCCACGACGCCCCACCTGTTTGACGAGCATGACCTGGAGCTGCTGAATGCTATCGCCAGCTCGACGGCGATTGCGGTCCAGAATGCGCGCCTTTTCGAGGAGACACAGGAACGCGCCGCCGAAACCCGTGCACTTTACGAGGCGGGACGGAACATAAACACGGCGCGGAGCTACGATCACATCCTGGACACCCTGCACAGGTACACAATTCTGGGCCAGAAACCGCAGCAGGTGACGCTCTTCTACTTTGATCGCCCGCTCGACGAGGGCGTACTTCCCGACTACGTCGAGGTGCTCAGCAGTAGAGGGCGACGTGGCGAACGCCCCGGGCGCTATCGCCTGAACCAGCTGGACACTACTCCCCTACTGTTCTCTTGGGAGCGCCACTGGGAGCCGGTGATAATCGAAGACGCAGCGGAGGAGGAGCCGTGGCCGAATGAAGAGCTG
>JAWVYW010000022.1:0-34370 GCA_033722535.1 Promineifilaceae bacterium (SeqCode) | reverse complement strand
GTGCTGGTGGTGGACGATGTCTGGACGCGCGGTCGCAACATCGTCACCGTCGGCAAACGTGTCGATGCTGCGGGCGGTATGCCCGAGACGTGCGTCCTCCACTACAAGCCGGCCTCCTCGCTCTATCCCGGGCACGCCCCTACCTACTACGCCGCCGTGACCGACGCCTATATTATCTATCCCTGGGAGCTCGACCGCGGCCCGGAACAGCAAAGTCCGTGGAACTGATCTGTTTGCCCCGGCAAATCAGAGCCGACCTCCTTTGCGATCCGAACTAATTGATCTCTTAGGGCATTGGCCGGCCCGGTGGCTATAATACATGATTGTAGTGTGTCTACGAGACCGGTGGTGACTGGGTCCCTGGCAGCGAGGGCCGTCGAACCGGGTCAGGTCCGGGAGGAAGCAGCCCTAAGGCGCTTCCCTCGGGTGCCCAGGATCACCTGGTGGCCATCGGTCTCGTGGGCACACTTTTTTGTTTCAGCGGGCGTACACTTTTCTAGGCACACCAGCGCGCGCACCAACACGGCTCTGTATCCCCGCTCATCCTTATAAGCACTCTATGTCACGAAACGCTCTTTCACAACCATTGCGCGTCGCGCTGTTGCTGTTCAGCCTCGTCCTTTTTCTGGGCGTGGCTGCCGCCGGTTACCTGGCGCTCGCTCAGGAGCCGTACACCATCTATGTGGACGGCGAGATGAAGCAGGTCAGCGGCAGCTATGAAAGTGTGGAGGCGGTACTGGCGGCGGCCGAAGTCGAGCTGCGTCCAGAAGATCGGGTTTCTCCCCCACTCTCTGCCACGCCCTCAGCCGAAACGGCGATCCAGGTCGCGCGTGCGCAACGCGTCACGCTCCGCTCTGACGAAGGGGCGGAGACACTGTGGACGCACCAGCCGACGCTCGGCGCACTCTTTGCCGAACAGCAGATCGGCGCCGGCCCGACCGATCAGATCTACGCCGACGCAGCGCTGGTGCCTTTCCATGCCCTCGACGAGACGCCGCTGCCCGAGGTGGTGGAGCTGGGCCGCTTTATGACGGTCAGCATTCACAATGGGCATGATGTGCGCCGGCTGCGTACTGCAGCGGAGACGGTCGGCGGCGCCCTTCAGGAAGCGGGGATCGTCCTCTATGCCAGCGATGGCGTAGAGCCGCCCGCGGGCAGCTGGCTGGAGCCGGAGATGCAGATTCGCGTCCGGCGTTCCGTTCCACTCTCCATCCAGGTCGACGGGCGCACCATCCAGACGCGCAGCCATCACACCGCTCCGCTTAAAGTGGTGACCGAAGCCGGCATCGGGCTCGTGGGGCAGGACTTCTTGCGCCCCGGGCCCGGCACGGAGCTTTCCGCCGGGGACACCATTCAGGTCGTGCGCGTGACGGAGGATTACCTCACTGTGGACGAGGCCATTCCCTACGAGACGTTGTGGCAGGCAACCGAACAGCTGGAAATAGACGAGCGGGGGCTCCTCCAGGCAGGGCAGCCGGGCATTTACCGCCAGCGTATCCGCATCCGCTATGAAAACGGCGCCCCGGTAGCGGAGACACCGGCCGGCGCCTGGGTGGCGCGCGAGCCAAGCGACGAAATTATTGGCTACGGCACAAAGATCATCGTGCGCGTGTTGGAGACGCCGGATGGTGTCTTTGAGTACTGGCGCAGGGTGCGGATGCGCGTGACCTCCTACACCGCTGCCAGCGCGGGCAAGCCGCCGGACCACCCGGCCTACGGCATCACGGCAAGCGGCGTGCGCGCCGGGACCGGCGTGGTCGCCATCGACCCGCGTGTCGTGCCTTTCCGCTCCTGGGTCTATGTTCCTGGCTACGGCCCCGGCTTTGCCGGCGACACCGGCGGCGGTGTCAAGGGGCGCTGGATCGACCTGGGCTTCGACGAGGGCGAGTACGAAAGCTGGAGGGGTTACGTCGATGTCTACTATCTGACGCCGGTGCCGCCGCCCGAAGATATCAACTACCTCATCCCGCGCGCCCTGCCCTGAGCGCAATGGAACATCCGAAGCATATTCTAGACCGGTACGGCCTCGACCCCAAACAGAGCCTGGGGCAGAATTTCCTCTTCGACGACAACATCCTCTCCCGTATCGTGGAGGCTGCCGGCGTCACGGCGAAGGATAGCGTGCTGGAGATCGGCCCCGGCGTCGGCACCCTCACCGAGCACCTCGCCCGCGCAGCCGGTCGCGTCGTCGCCGTAGAGCTGGACAACCGCTTTATCCCCATCCTGCAGTCCATCTTCGCCGACCACGATAACGTGACCATCGTCCACGGCGACATCCTGGAACAGGAGCCGATGGGCTGGTTCGGTACCGAGAGCTACAAGGTCGTGGCCAACGTTCCCTACTACATCACCGGTGCCATCTTTCGCCACCTCCTCAGCGGCGGCGGCAAGCCGGAGGTTATGGTGACGACAGTACAGAAAGAGGTGGCGGAGCGGGTAACAGCCAAACCAGGCGATATGAGTCTGCTCTCCGTGAGCGTGCAGCTTTACGGCGAGGCGGAGATGGCGGGTACGATCAAGGCCGGTGCCTTCTGGCCCCGCCCCGACGTCGACTCGGCCATTCTACGGGTCGACCTGAGGCAGGGGTCACAGCTCTCGGTGGCCGAGGAGGAGGCCTTTTTCCGCGTGGTGCGCGCCGGCTTCAGCCAGAAGCGGAAGCAGCTACAGAAGAACCTGCGCGCGCTGGGCTTTGAGCGGCGCGAGGTGATGGCCCGCCTGCGCGCGGCCGGTGTGGAGCCCCGCCGCCGGGCGGAGACGCTGTCGGTAGAGGAGTGGCTTGCCGTCTATCGTGCCCTCAACCGCTAGAGCGGCTCTCCCCCGCCAGCAACCTCTGCGTCTTGAGCAGCAACAAGCAGGTCGTCCCATGCACGATCTGCCCCGTCATCGCCTGCTCCACCGCCTCGTCCAACGGTAACCACACCCTTTCCATCTCCTCCGTCCCCTCGCGATCAGGCTCCAGGAAAGAAAGGGAGCGCGCCAGGAAGAGATGAATCGGGGACAGGATCTGCGACGTGTCCCAGTGCGTGGCGCCCAGCGCCGTCCACTGCGCCGCCTCGATGCCCGCCTCTTCCACCAACTCCCGCCGGGCGGCGACGACCGGATCCTCGCCGTCGTCGATGGCACCACCGACCACCTCCAGGCTCTCCTCGCCCAGGGCATACCGGAATAGGCGCACCAGGTAGACGCGCTTCTGATCGTCCAGCGCCAGAACAGAGGCGCCTGGATTGCGATGAATGACAGAGTACTGTCCGGGTTTACCATCCGGCTGGATAACGTCGTCCCGATAGAGAAGAATGTGGTCGTCGTGATAGATGCGGTCGCGCTCGTTGATCGTCCACGGCCCATTCGTTCGTTTCATGACGCCTGGCCCTCCATCTGGACGTTGCGCCAGCCGTCGGCGCTACGCCACGGATCGACAACTTCGCGCTCTCCATCTCCTTTGCCCGCAGCAGGCCGCACCGCGCCGCCGCGCCCCTGAAGCGCCTCCAGCGCGGCGATCGCCAGCCACGTCTCGTCGTCGACTTCCGGCTCATGCTTCCAGGGCATCATCTCCTCCTGCAGAAAGGTCGTGCTGACGTCGCCCGCCAGGAACTGCGGTTGCTGCAGGATGTCGAGCAGAAAGGGAATGTTCGTCGTCACGCCCAGGACTACCGTCTCCTCAAGCGCGCGCACCATCTTACGGATCGCTTCTGCGCGGTCGGCGCCCCAGGTGATCACCTTGCCCAGCATCGGGTCGTAGTAGGGCGTAACTTCGGTTCCCGTCTCGACGCCGTCGTCGACGCGCACGCCCGGCCCATCCGGCGCCCGATAGAGGGCGATGTCGCCGGTGGAGGGTAGGAAGTTCTGCGCCGCGTCTTCGGCGTACAGCCGGCACTCCAGGGCGTTGCCCCGTTGCCGCAGATCCTGCTGGTCGAATGCCAGCGGCTCGCCCGCCGCCACACGGATCTGCCACAGGGCGATGTCGACGCCAGTCACCGCCTCCGTGATCGGGTGCTCCACCTGCAGGCGCGTGTTCATCTCCAGAAAGTAGAAGTCCAGCTCCGGCGTTACGACAAACTCGACCGTACCCGCGTTGACATAGCCCACCGCCTCCGCCAGCCGCAGCGCCGCGGTGCACATCGCCTCCCGCAGCTCAGGCGTCATCACCGGCGATGGGCTCTCCTCGATAATCTTCTGGTGGCGCCGCTGGATGGAGCATTCGCGCTCGAAGAGGTGGACGAGGTTGCCGTGGTGGTCGCCCAATACCTGGACCTCGATGTGGCGCACCTCGGTAAAATATTTCTCCACCAGGACGTGCGCGTCGCCAAAGGCGGACGCCGCCTCCTGGCGCGCCTGCTGCAGCGCGTCGGCGAACTCCGCCTCCGACCAGACGATGCGCATCCCCTTGCCGCCGCCGCCCGCGCTGGCTTTGATCAGCACCGGATAGCCCATCTCGCCGGCAAGTGCGCGCAGCCTCCGGTCGTCGTGTTCCGCGCCGTCGAGGCCGGGGATGACCGGCACGTCGGCCGCCACGGCGATGTCCCGCGCCCGCGCCTTGCTACCCATGGCGCGGATCGCATCGGCGCTCGGCCCGATGAACTGCAGGCCGCGCTCCGCACAGGCCGCGGCAAAGGCGGCATTTTCGCTGAGGAAGCCGTAGCCGGGGTGGACGCCGTCGGCGCCCGCCACTTCGGCTACGGCAAAGAGCGCCTCCTGGTTCAGGTAGCTCTCCCGGGCCGTGACACCGCCGAGTGGGTAGCTCTCATCCGCCAGCCGCGTCCACGGGCCGTCGCGGTCCGCCTCAGAGTAAACGGCGATGGTGGGCACTCCCAGCTCACGACAGGCCATAATGATACGCACGGCTATCTCACCGCGATTGGCAACAAGAATCTTTCTAAACATAAGTCTCCCAGACCTGAACAATAAAATATACACTCAACAGCGCGGCCAGAACCCACAACCCACCAATGAGCGCCAACCCGAGCAGCGTGAGCGGCTTCTCCGCGCTCGCTGCCGCCCCGACCTCCGACCGCGCATCCGCCACGACTTCGTCGGGAATCATGCGCACGGCCAGCCATATCCCTGCCGGCACCAGTAGTAGATCGTCCAGGTAACCAAGAATGGGAATCGGATCGGGAATCAAGTCGATGGGGCTAAAAGCGTAGGCGACGACGAGCAAGGCCAGCAGCCGCGCATACCAGGGAACGCGCGGGTCCTGGTAGGCCACGTACAGGACGTGCGTCTCCTGCTTCAGACGGTGTGCCCAGCCCTTCCAGCGCTCTATAAGCGGCTCTCCTGCGGCCCCTGTCGCCACGAGGGCTCGCGCTTCTCCAGAAAGCTGCTCATCCCCTCGCGCCCCTCCTCGCTGGCCCGGCGCCGGGCGATGAGGTCAGAGGTGTAGGCGCGCATCTCGGCCTTCGGGCGGTGGGCGACGGTGCGGATCAGCTCCTTGGCCGCCGCCTGCGCGCCGGGCGCCGCCTGCAGAAAGGCCTCCGCCCGCTCCTCGACCAGCCGATCCAGCTCCACCTCGTCGGCGGCGACGTGGTGAACGAGCCCGATCTCCCGTGCGCGCGACGCCTTGAAACGCTCGCCGGTCAGGAACAGTTCGCGCGCCACCCCCGGCCCGACGCGGGCGAGAACGAAAGGGGAGATCACGGCGGGAACGAGGCCCAGCCGCGCCTCGCTGAAGGCAAACGTCGCGCGCGCTACCGCGACGACGCTGTCACAGCAACTGACGAGGCCGGCGCCGCCGCCGATGGCGGCGCCGTTGATACGGCCGATCACCGGGCGCGGGCAGGCGTCCACAGCATGCATCAGGTCGAAGATCGCCTCCCCGCCGGCCCGGTTTTCGTCAAAGCTGCGGTCAGCCGCCGCGCGCATGTCGCCCAGATCAGCGCCGGCGCAGAAAGAGCGCCCTCTGCCGGTGAGGATGATCACACGGGACGATGCAGCATCATTGCGCGCCGCATCGCCGAGCGCCAGAAAGATCTCCGTTAGCTCGGCGATCATCTGCTCGGTCATCGCGTTGTGGCTCTCGGGCCGGTTCAGCGCCACTGTGACCACCCCGCCAGCGCGCGTCACTTCAACGGTCTCAGCCATTCGCTTCCCTCTGTGTGGATGAATAAAAAACGTGCAACGCGATTGTACATCACGTTGCACGTTTTGTTTACCTGAGAGGGCCAGCGTCAGCGGTGCAGGATTAACTCTGCGGCATCGGTACCTCGACGCTCGTCTCGGCGTCCGCCGGCTCTTCATTCATCAGCTTCTCAAAGCGCTCGCGATCGATCGTTTCGACGACCATCAGATCTTCGACCAGGCGCACCATCTTGTCCCGGTTGCGCTGGACAATGTCCTTGGCGCGCTCGTAGTTCCGGTCGAGGATGCTGCGCACCTCGCGGTCGATCAGCTTCGCCGCCTCTTCGCTATAGTCGCGGGCGCTGCTCAGTTCGCGACCGAGGAAGACGTTGCCCTGGTCTTCGCCATAGGTCCGCAGGCCGAGCGCGTCGCTCATGCCGTACTTGGTGACCATCTGGCGGGCGATCTTCGTCGCCTGCTTCAGATCCTGAGCCGCGCCGGTCGTCACCCGGCCGAAGAAGATCTCCTCTGCCGCGCGACCGCCGAGGGCAAAAGCTATCGAATCTTCGAAGTGATGGGTGTGCTGGGTTGCACGGTCTTCGGGCAGCGACATCACGTAGCCACCGGCGCCGCCGCGCGGGATAATCGTGATCTTCTGTACTGGATCGGTGTGGACCAGGTGGTGGCTAACCACGGCGTGGCCCGCCTCGTGGTAGGCAAAGATCTCTTTATCCTCTTCGCCAATCACGCGGCTCTTGCGCTCCGGCCCCATGACGACACGGTCGAACGCCTCCTGGAGCTCCATACGGCCGACAACGGTCTTGTCGCGCCGGGCAGCGTAGATAGCGGCCTCGTTGATCAGGTTCTCCAGATCGGCGCCGGAAAAGCCGGCGGTCAGCCGTGCCACATCGGAGAAGCTCACCTCAGCTGAAATCGGCTTGCCGCGCGCATGAATCTTCAGAATCTCCTCGCGCCCGCGCACGTCCGGCAGATCTACAATCACCTTGCGATCAAAGCGGCCGGGGCGCAGCAGGGCCGGGTCGAGGACGTCAGGCCTGTTGGTGGCGGCGATGACGATGACGTTCGTCTCGTTAGAAAAGCCGTCCATCTCGACCAGAATCTGGTTAAGCGTCTGCTCACGCTCGTCGTGACCGCCGCCGAGACCGGCACCACGCTGGCGACCGACGGCATCGATCTCGTCGACGAAGACGATGGCCGGCGAATGCTCCTTCGCTTTGTTAAAGAGGTCACGCACGCGGCTGGCGCCGACGCCCACAAACATCTCCACAAATTCGCTACCGGAGATGTGGAAGAAGGGCACACCGGCCTCGCCGGCGATGGCCCGGGCCAGCAGCGTCTTACCGGTGCCGGGCGGGCCGATCATCAAGACACCCTTGGGAATGCGCGCGCCAACCTGCACAAACTTTTCCGGCTCGCGCAGGAATTGCACTACCTCGTGCACTTCCTCTTTCGCCTCGTCGACGCCGGCCACGTCCTCAAAGGTGACGGTCGGCCGGTCGCCATCGTTAATATTGCGTGCGCGGCTGCGGCCAAAGCCAAAGATGCTGTTGCCGCCGCCCTGCATCTGCCGGAAACCGCGGCTGAAAATCCAGATTAGCAACAGGACCGGCGCCAGCGAAATGGCGATACTAAGGAACGTATTCCAACCGGACTGATCGCTTGTTTCAAAAACGAAACTGCGACGCGCCTCAACCGGCACGTCGTAATGCGTCAACGTCTCCAGGAAGCTCACGCCCGGCTCCTTGATCGCCGTGAACTGGTCGCCGTTCTCTAGCGTCACCTCGAGCCGGTCACCTTCCTGAACAATACGATCGACCTGTCCGTCTTCAATGTGGGCCACAACGTCGGTCAGCTCAATCTCATCCGGGGCATTGAACTGGCGGCTCAGGAAGAGCTGCATGCCCAGAATGATTGCCAGAATTGCTAGAATCCAGGCCCAGGCGGGAATGGAAGGGCGGGGATTCGGTTTCTCATCCATATCGGTTTCCTTTTACAGTCACGCCCCCGGCTGACGCCCGGTCAACCTGCCCCCACTCGGCTTGCTCGAAGCGGTCACCACGATCTCTGGGCCTCCTGGCGGCGTACTGGAACACAAAAAAGTCGTGTGCACAGTTGGGATAATACCCGATCTTTATTGGAACATTATAAACTTTTAGTAAGTAGAAGGTTGGCATCACTCAGGAGGTAGCGCCGGACTCTGTAAAGAGCGTCGAGAGCGCCCGCACCTGCTGTTCCGCGCGGTAGCTACTGCGGACCAGAGGGCCGCTTTCGACCCAGCGGAACCCCATCTCTTCGCCCAGACGGCGGAACTCCTCAAACGCTTCCGGCGGATAGTAGCGCTCGATCGGGAGGTGCTTCTTGCTAGGCTGCAGGTACTGACCGATCGTCAGGATGTCGACGCCTTCTGCCGCCAGGTCCCGCATCACCTCTACCACCTCGTCGAACTGTTCGCCCAGCCCGACCATAATACCGCTCTTGGTCAGCACGTCGGGCTGCATCCGCTTCGCATTGCGCAGTGTCGTCAGCGCCCATTCATAGCGGTCCTGCGGCTGCACCATGCGGAAGAGACGCGGCACCGTCTCGACATTGTGGTTGAGGATCTCCGGACGGGCGTCCATCACGATCTTGAGTGCATCCTCTTTGCCCTTGAAGTCGGGTATCAGTACTTCGATGGAACAGCCGGGCTGCACTTCCCGAATGCGTTCGATGCAGAGGGCGAAAATCGGCGCGCCGCCGTCCTTCCGTTCGTCGCGGTTGACCGACGTGATGACGACATGGCGCAGATTCATCTTGTGAACAGCCTGCGCCACCCGCTCCGGCTCATGCCAGTCCAGCGGCGCCGGGCGCCCGGTCTTGATGTCGCAGAAGCCGCAGCTGCGGGTGCAGGTATCGCCCATAATAAGGAAAGTTGCCGTTCCCGCTCCCCAACATTCTCCAATGTTGGGGCACATCGCCTCCTCGCAGACGGTGTGCAGGCTCTTGCTGCGCATCAGGCCCTTGAGAAAATCGTAACTGTCACCTCCGGGCGCGCGCACCTTGATCCACTCCGGGCGCCGCCGCGGACGGTTAGCAACCGCTTTTTGCGGCTCGCCATTTACTTCAATTGTATCCAAATCGATGGTCGCCATTTGCCTTCCAATTGGTGTTATTTAGCGGTGATTGTAGTGAGTAACAGCAGGGGAGACAAGCCTCGGAGCGGCGTCAAAGATGGTGCCAAAAGCGTCAACGAGCGTCGGGAGCACGGCGGCGACGTCGACCGGGCGCCCTAGTAGCTGCGCCAGGCTGGTCACGCCATGGTCGCGGATGCCGCAGGGAACAATGCCTGCGAAGTGCGCGAGGTTGGGATCGACGTTAAGAGCAAAGCCATGGCTGCTGATGCCCCGGCTGCTGACCTTGATGCCAATGGCGGCAATCTTCTTCACCCCACCACCAGGGGGGGCGCCGCCATCAGGCCGCGTGTCGTCGACCCAGACGCCGGTATAGCCGTCGTACCGCCAACCACGCACATCGAAGGCAGCGAGGGTCTCGATGATAACCTGCTCGAGATCGCGTAGATAGCGGTGAAGGTCGGGGCGAGGGGCACCGCGCCGGCGAAAGAGCGCCTTCAGGTCGAGGATTGGGTAGCCGACGAGCTGGCCCGGGCCGTGGTAGGTGATATCGCCCCCACGGTCGACGTTGTAGACGGCAATTCCTTCCCGGGCGCGGGTCGCCTCGTCCAGCAACAGGTGCTCCTCACGACCGCTGCGCCCCAGCGTGTAGACCGGCGGGTGCTCGAGAAGTAGCAGTTGATCCGGGATCTCGCCCGCGGCGCGCGCGGCGGCGTGCGTCTTCTGTAAGTCCCACGCTGCGTCGTACGCGATCTGGCCCAGTACCTGCACATCTACCATCTTCTTCGCTCGCTCTTCGGTTGCCGTCAGTGCCTCTATTATACGCCAGAGTACGGTACGCTGGCTCCTCTCCTGCATAAGCAAAACATCATACTCATATGCTACTTGACTTCTTCCCCTCCTTAACTGCATAATGAGGATGTCAATCCAATTTTATGTAATCCTATAGCGGCGTAATAGATAAATGAGCTTTCAATCACGCGACTCTTCCTGGCAGGTACACGATCCTTTCCTGTGGCGCTTCCTTCGTAGTAATGTACCTCTCTTTCTCTTTCTGCTGCTCGCCGCCGCAGGCATGATGGGCACCTACTGGTTCTTTAGCCCGCCTACGGATGGCACGGCGCAAGCCTTCGCCGCCATGGGTGAGGCGGACTCGCTCTCGGCCCCCATCTACAAAGAGGTACCGGCGCGACCGGTGGTGCAGCGCTTTCGCCAGAGCCCGGGCCCACTACACATCGCGATTATCGCGGGTCACGTCGAACACGATCCCGGCGCCGTCTGCGCCGATGGACTGACAGAAGCACAGGTCAACCAGGATGTTGCCGACAAAGTTGCGACCTTACTACGGGAGCGGGGGATCCGCACCGATGTTTTTGCGGAGTTCGATCCACGGCTTGACAATTACAGCGGCACCGCACTCATCTCCATCCACGCCGACTCCTGCGACTACATTAACGAACTGGCGACCGGCTTCAAGCTTTCCCCCTCCTGGGTTACCGACTCCACCCAGCTCTACAACTGCGTCGAGTCGGCCTACGCCGCAGCCACTTCGCTCCCCTTCCACGCCAACACCATCACCGAAGATATGACCGACTACCATGCCTTCCGCAAGATCGCGCCAGGCGTGCCGGCCATTATTCTCGAGACCGGATTTATGAACCTTGACCGCGAGCTGTTGACGACACAGTCAGACACGCCCGCGCGCGGCATCGCCGACGGCGTCTTCTGTTTTCTTGAATCTCGAAACAGCCAAGTGAGTGTCCCATGAGCTACTACGAAGTACTGCTCCAGGATGCACGCGCCGCCCTCGAGAGTGGACGCAGAAGGGAAGCGCGCACACTGCTACATGAGGCTTTACAGGAACGGGAGGATGACCCCCGTGCCTGGCTCTGGCTTGCAGGCGTCGCCGCCTCGCCCCGTGCGAGTCTGAGCTACATCGAGCAGGCCGAGCGGCTGAAGCCGGGTGACGCGACGATTGCCCGCGCCCGCGCCTGGGCTGAGGAGCGGCTGGCGAAGGCGGAGGCAGCTGCCGGCACAGCCGCGCCGACGCCCGCCGCCGAGGAGCAAAAACAATTTTCCTACCTCGGGCCGCTGGTAGCGATTGGTGCGCTGGTGCTGGTGCTCTTGCTGGGTGCGCTCTTGCTCCGGCAGGGGATTGGCAGTCGCCTGTGGTCCGACGTCGCCGCCGGAGCCGAAGTAGAGGCCCCCAGCGCCCTTGAGCAGCCTGCGCCGGTGGAAGTGGGCGCCGAGTCCCAAGAGGAGAGGGAGCCGCTCGTGGCGGCAGGAGAGCAGCAGGTCGAGGCGCCAGCGGAGGTTCAACTGGTGCGCGGGCACTTCCTGCCGCGCAATCCCGCCGCACTCGCCGACGCCTCCGGCCCCACCGCCGTTGCGCCCGCCACGCGCCCGGCGCTGCAACCGAAGGCGGTAGCCGCCGGCGAAGCGGACGATGCACCGCGCCCCACCTGGACTCCCACGCCAACCGCTACCCCGACGCCCTCGCCGACCCCGACGCCTGTGGCGACCTTTGTCAGCCAGGATACGGCTCAACGCGCGGCACAGCGTCCCCCCGGCGTCGGCCCCAACGAGCGCTGGATCGACGTGAACCTGACGACGCAGCGGCTGGTGGCCTACGAAGGCGACATTCCTGTGTATGAGTCCGCCATCTCCAGCGGAACTGCCTCGCACCCCACTGTTACCGGCCAATTTGCGGTCTGGCTGCGCTACGAAGCGCAGACGATGGACGGGCGCCGGTTGGGCTACGACTACTACCTGCCCAACGTGCCCTACGTGATGTACTTCTACCGCGACTATGCGCTGCACGGTACCTACTGGCACAACAACTTCGGCACGCCGATGAGCCACGGCTGCGTTAACCTGCCGACGCCGGCAGCCGAGTGGCTCTTTCACTGGTCGTCATATGGGACGGTGGTCAACGTCCACTACTAAGCGATCAGGAATGAGCCTCTCGCTCCATCTTTTTAGCGATCGAAAAAGCCCCGGGCGCCAGTAGCGCCGGGGGCTTAATTTTTACTCGATTGACAGAGCCTATACTGCGGAACAGGCCGGCATAGGCCCGGTAACCGGGACAGCAACGTCAGTCAGAAAGATCGGATGCGATCTCCAACTCCGCCTCTTCGACGGCCCGAGTCGGGCGCGGGCGGTGACGTTTCGGCGTTGTCGTGACGTCGCTGGCAACCTGGCGCGTGTCGCCCACGTTGAGCTTCTCGAACAGAAACTCGAACTGCTCCTCAAGGGCCTGTCCGACCATGCGGTTGACCTCTTCGCCCTGCTCCCACCACTCTTGCTTAAGTGGTCCGAACGCTTTCTTGCGCGTCTTATAGAGAAACTGCTCTTCCGTCTGCCCCTCTTTCCATTCGCCGGCGCGCTCGGCACGGATGTGTTCGTAGGCGCGATTGGCCATCTCTTCAGGGACGGTGTCGTAGATGATATTCTGGAAGCCGGTCGCCAGATGGATCTCCAGCGTGCCGATCTCGGGGAACTTGTCAAAGAACGCTTCCGGCAGCGTCGACGCCCCGTGCTGCACGGCACCGCCCAGATTGTATTCGTCACGGGCGACGGCGCTCAGCTCTTTCAGCGTGTCAAAGTCGACACTCACCGCGGCAAGGGTACCATCGGGTAAGACGACGCCGCCGTGGCTGGTGCCGGTCTGCACAGAAATCTTGGAGATGCCCTCATACCTGGAATCCAGCACATCCAGGTAACCGTCCATATAGGCGCGTAGCTCGGGCACGGTCGAGTTTTTCTCGCCCACCTCGCCGATTTCGCCGCCCAGTGAAACGGTTACCCCCTCCGGCTCTAGCTCGCGTACAAACTCCGTCAGATCTGCCGAAAGCTGGTAGTTGACGCGCTGCTGCTCGTCCAGGGTCCCCTTCTCCAGATCGACCAGGGTCGAGGTGTCGATGTCGATGTTGTAAAATCCGGCGTCGACCGCCTCGGCGATCAGATCCTTCACCGCCTGAACCTCTTTCTCAGGGTCCGTGTGATATCCGCTAGCTGACACCTGGAAGTGGTCGCCCTGGATGAAGAGCGGCCCGCGAAAACCTTCTTTGATCGCCGCGCCGATCACCGACGATACGTACTCCGCCGGTCGCTGCGCAGTATAGCCAATCTCCGAGCGCGCGATCTCAAAGATGAGCGCCCCCACCTGCAGCTTATTGGCGGCGCGGAAGATAGCGCGCGACATTTCGTAGTTCATGCCGCGAACATTGATCGCCGGCACGGTAAAGTTGTGGGGTACCTCCCCACGGCCGATCGAGCGGTAAAGCTGGTGAATCGACGAAGGGTAGATGCCCATCTCCTGCCCCAGCTCCCATAGCGACCAGCGAGCGGTATCGCGAGTCAATCCATCGGCAAAGACGGCGGTGGAAACGAGATCGCCCACCTTGTCCTTCAGATCGCTTTCGTCAAGTACGGTAATCCTGTCGCCGTCCACCCGGACCGCGTCCTCCAGGTGATTTAGTAAGCCATCTACAGAATTGGCAATCATCGCTTTGTTACTCCTTTCAGTTGGATACAACTCGGGCTCATGGTCGGGAAACAGAACGGCTGCCAGCGAGCAGCCGCTGGCAGAGACGAGATGAAACAGATAGACTTATTTTTATTATATTGTAATGAGAGGAAATGCCAATTGTCGCGAGATAGTGATTCGCTGGCAGCCCTTCTGGAAAAAGCGATCGCCATCGCCCTCCGCGCCCACGAAGGGCAGACTGACCGCTCCGGGAATCCATACGTTCTCCACCCGCTCCACCTGATGGACCGGATGGACACACCCGTCGAGCGCATGGCGGCTGTTCTTCATGACGTCGTCGAAGATACAGAAACCACCATCTCCGACCTTCAGGCAGCCGGCTTTCCTGAAGAGGTCACTGAAGCCGTGCGCTTGCTGACCCACGATAAGTCAACGCTCTCTTACGAGCAGTACGTCCGTCGGCTGCGCCACAATGATCTCGCGCGTAAGATCAAGCTTGCCGATCTAGAGCACAATATGGATATCCGCCGGGCGGAGCAGGTGGAGGAAGACGATCTGGTCCGGCTGCAGAAATATCGGGAGGCTTGGAGGGTGTTGACGGAATGAGGGAATCACCGCTCGCCTTGCTGGAACGCCGCCTTCGACTGCTGCTGCCGGCGCGGCTCTATGCGCGCGCCTGGGTCAATCCCAGCGTCGACAATCTGACTGCAGTCTTTAGCCACCTGCGCACCCTGCAGTACATACTCCACGACTACGTCCCGCAACAGGTGTTGGAGCAGCGGCCGACGCCCGGAGAAGTTAGTTACCGCTGGGCCGAAGGGGCGCTGATGTTTACCGATCTAGCAGGCTTTACCACACTCCTCGACGCCAACGCCCCCGACAGCCAGGAAGGAGCGCTGCGCCTTCTCGATCTGCTCAATAGCTACTTCGCCAGCATGATTGAAATTATCACTAAATCCGGCGGCACCCTGCTAGAGTTTACTGGCGATGCGCTGCTCGCCCTCTTTCCCGAAGCGCGGCAGGGGAACGCCGTCGAGCGCGGGGTGCGCGCCGGCCTGCGCATGCAACGGGCGATGAGCCAGTTTGCGCAGATCGAGACACGCGCCGGCACTTTCGCGCTCAAGATGCGCGTCGGCCTGCACACCGGCCGCTTCGTCATGGCCGACATCGGCACACCGCGCCGCATGGAACACGTGCTTCTGGGACAGCAGGTCTATCAGGCGAAACTCGCGGAGAGCGCGGGCAGGGTCGACCGGGTTAATCTCACCCCGGATGCTTATGAAGCGGTGGTCGACGAATTTCGCTTTGAGCCGGGACAGGACGGCCATATGCTGGTGCTCGACGATCTCAGCGAGCGGGATCTGGGCGACTACGAGATCATCGGCATCCGCCGCCGGCGCGCGACGCCCCTCCTCCTGGACCGTAGCGAGGACGGGCTGATGGAGGTAATCGCCGATACGCTCGATCTCGTGGAGCCGCTGGCCAGCTATCTCCCCCCGCCTGTGCTCAACCTGCTCGTGGAAAACGCGACGATGCGCCGCATCCCACCGGATTTTCCCACGCCTCTGGTGATGTTTGTCAGTCTTCTCGGCCTTCCGGAAGCGGTGGACGCGGCGACCCCGGAAGAGACGGAGCGTATCGTGGCCACATTTTCGCGCACCTTCGCTCTGATTAATGCCGTCGTCGAGGCGCGGGGAGCGGTGCTGAAAAAGGTGACGTATCATCTCTCAGGCTCCGACATCGTCATCTACTTCGGCGTCCCCAACGCCCACACAGACGAACCACTGCGGGCCGCTAGCGCCGCCCTCGCCATTCGCGACGTGGTGCAGCACATTCATCCTCCCCTCCTCGGCGGGAAACCGCTGACCCTCAGCTGTAAAATCGGCATCAACAGTGGCTTTACCTTTGTCGGCGAGATCGGCGAGCCGCGCGGGCGGCGCGAATACAATGTCCTCGGCGATACGGTGAACATCGCCGCGCGGCTGATGAATCGCGCCCAGGCAAACGAGATCCTGATCAGCGGCTCTGTGGCCGATGCGCTCGCGGAGCGCTTCAATTGTGTCTTCCAAGGCACGGTGTCGCTCAAGGGTAAGCAGGAGCCGACCCGTATTTACAATCTCGTCGGTGAACAGCCCGAGCGGGCAAGGCAGCGGCCGCCGGAGGCTAGAGAAGCGACCGCCGGCCGCTAAAGGAGACGTTGATGGCGCCTGATCATTCTCTTCTCGACGACTGCATCCGCTTTACACAGCGGCTCATTCAGACGCCGAGCATGCCTGGCGAGGAGGCGGCGATCGCCCGCCTGATCGACGACGAGCTGGAACTGTTGGGCTTTGACGACGTGTGGATCGACGGCGCCGGCAACGTTAACGGGCGGATTCACGGAGAAGCGCGCGACCTGCCGGCGCTGGTGCTCAACACTCACCTGGACCACGTCGACCCCGGCGATCCGGCGCTGTGGCCCGCGCCCCCTTATTCGGGCACCATTATCGACGGGCGCATCGTGGGCCGCGGCGCGGCTGACATTAAAGGGCCGCTGGCAGTGCAGGTTTATAGCATGGCTGGTCTCTTGCGTGAAGGGGGGCGGCCGCGGCGGGACGTCGTTTTCACCGGCGTGGTCGAGGAAGAAGTCGGTGGGGCCGGCGCCGTCTATTGGATAGAGCATCTCGACTATGAGGTGGGGCTGCTCGTGCTGGGCGAGCCGTCGAGTAACGAACTCGCGCTCGGGCATCGGGGCATCCTGCAGATGTGGGTCACCTTTCCCGGACGCTCCGTTCACGCCAGCGTACCCCGTGCCGGCGAGAATCCCAATTACGCCCTGGCCGCCTTTCTGCAGCGGCTCGAGGAGATGCAGGGGAAGCTGTCGGCGCACGAGCTGCTGGGAAAGACGACGGTGGCGCCGACCATTGTCGAAGTTGACACGACGAGCATGAACGTCACGCCGGCGTGGACGCGCGTACTGCTCGACTTCCGCACCGCGTCCGAAAGCACCGACAGCCTGGCGGCCTTCGTCCGCGCCGTAGCCGGCGATCTGCCGCACACGCTTTCACCGGCCTGGGGCGAGCCAGGTGCAAATCTGCACCAGTCCGACGAGTCGATTTTCGGCTTCTACACGGCGCCTGAAAGCGACATCGTGCAGCGCGTGCAGGCGGCGCTTGCGCGCGGGATGGGGCGAACACCTGAACTGACCAGTTACCGCTTCGCCACCGACGGACGCCACTTCGTCGACTATGACATCCCGATGGTCGGCTACTCGCCAGCCGAAGAGGCGCAGGCGCATACCGCCGGGGAGAGCATCTCGATCGAGATGATGGCGGAGAGCCTACGTGGTCACATGGCGCTGCTTCGCGACTTCTAGCCGCCGTTAGAACAGGGCCTCCTGCGCCACCGTGCGCCCTACCGACGTCAGCTCAAGATGACCATTGGCCTGCTCCACGAGGCCGCGGTCGCGGGCGCGCGCCACTACCTCGGCAGCAAAGGATGGCTCCCAACCCAGATGCTGGCTCAGATGATCGAGCCGGTTCTCCTCCATCTCTTCCGGCGTCCCCTCGTGGTTCAACAGGTGGACAGCCAGCGCCGCCTGGGCAAAGATCCACCGCTGCTGAACTCGACGGCGTGCGATCGCCACCAGCCCACGCTCTGGCGCCAGCAAAAAGACGACGCCGAAGATCAGGCCGAGCATCGTGGCGATGGAACCGGCGATGTTGGCATCCAGCCAGTGAGCCAGCCAGTACCCGCCAACGGCGCCGAGCATGCCGAAGAGGACACTCAACCCGAGCATTCCGTCGAGGCGATCGGTCAGGAGATAGGCGCTCATCGGCGGCGCGATCATCAGCGCCACCACGAGGATAGAGCCGACGGTGTCGAACGCGCCGACGGCGGTGATGGAGACGATAGTCATCAGCCCATAGTGGATCAGGCCCGGTGTGAAGCCGAGTGCAGCCGCCAGCGCCGGGTCAAAAGTCGCCAGCTTCAGCTCCTTGTAAAACATGACGATGAAGAGCAGGTTCAGGAGCAGAATGGCTCCCATGACGTACAATGAAACCGGCCCCAGGTCGACGCCCCAGGGTTCAAAACGCTCGAAGGGCGCAAACGCAACCTCACCCAGCAGTACCGCGTCGGCATCCAGGTGCACGTTGGCTGCATAACGCGAGATAAGGATCACAGCCAGACTAAAAAGGGCGGGAAAGACAAGGCCGATCGCCGCATCTTCGCGCACGAGACCGGTGCGGTTCAGGAGCTCTACCAGGCTCACCGTCAGGACACCCATCACGGCCGCGCCGACGACGAGAAAAGGCGAATTGATGTCCTGAAATATGAAAAAACCGAGGACAATCCCCAGGAGCACCGTGTGGCTGATGGCGTCGCTCATCATCGCCATCCGCCGCAGCACCAGGAAGACGCCGGGCAGCGCACACGCGGCGGCCACGACGACTACAATCAACTGAATTTCGATCTGCGTGATCGTCATCGGCGGCTACTCCTCTTGCTCGCGCCCCGTCGCCTCACGGGCGCGCGCCACGCCTGCCGGTGTCAGCGCCCAACGGCTGCCGTTGACCTGCCGCACCAGCCCTTCCGCGGCGAGCCGCTCGAGGGAGCTTCGAACGCCGTGTGCGCCGGCATTCATCGTCCGCAGCACGGCGATGTCGTGGGCGTGGGTCTTGTCGGCGTGCTGCGCGGCCAGCGTGTAGAGATCATCCAGAACCGCCTGCACGCGTAGCTGGCGCCGATTGCGGCGGCGCCGCACCCATTCCCAGAGGAGGCCCCGGTTCGGCGCCAGGAGCAGAGAGAAGACGACGATGACGCTGATCGCCAGGACGATTGTCGGCCCGGTCGAAAAGCCGCGCCCGGTGCTGCTGATCAGCGCCCCCAGCACCCCGGCGAGCGCTCCGAAGAAGGCGGAGAGCGCCACCATTACGCCCAGCCGATCGGTCCATTGGCGCGCACTGGCCGCCGGCGCGACGACCATCGCGCTCATCAGGACCACGCCCACCGCCTGCAGACCGACGACGATGGCAATTACAATCAGCGTCGTCAGCAAGACGTCCAGGGCGCGCATCGGGAAGCCAACGGCGGCGCCAAAGTCAGGATCGAAGCTCAACAGCTTAAACTCTTTCCAGAAGACGGCCATCAGAACGAGGGCAGTTCCGCCGAGGATGGCCATGGTCGCCACGTCCCGCTCCAGTAGTGCCGCCGCCTGCCCGAAGAGAAAGGTGTTCAGCCCCGCCTGGGTCGCCTCCGGCAGCCGCTGAACAAAGGTCAGCAGCATTAGACCGAAGCCAAAGAAAACCGAGAGCACAAAGCCCAGCGCGCTATCCTGCTTGATGCGCGTGTAGCGAATGATGGCCATCATGACCAGCGTCGCCAGCCAGCCAACAATCACCGCCCCCAGCAGGAGCACGATCGGCACCTTGCTGCGCGTTAGAAAGAAGGCGATGACGATGCCCGGCAGCGCGGCGTGGGACATCGCATCGCCCAGGAGGCTCTGCTTGCGCAGCACGGCAAAAGCGCCGAGTGCGCCGCTGACAATGCCCAGTGTTGCCGCGCCGAGGGCGACGGTGCGCAGTGTGTAGTCGAAGAGGAGAGCCTGCAAAAGCTCGATCAAATTTCCTGCTCCTGAACGACATCCGGCTCGGTCGGCGTCGCCACAACGTCATGGCCATTGCCCTGCACCGCCGGCGCCAGAAAGCTGATCCGCCCGCCGTAGGTGCGACGCAGATTCTCTTCGGTGAAGACCTCCTCCACCGGGCCGAAGGCGATACAGCGCACGTTGAGCAACATCGCCCAACCAAAGTACTCCGGCACCGTCTGTAAATCGTGGTGAACGGCCACCACAGTCTTGTTGGCTGCGCTCAGCGCTTTCAATAGTTCGATAATCGCGCGCTCCGTCGTTGCGTCCACCCCCTGAAACGGCTCATCCATGAAGTAGACGCGCGCATCCTGCACCAACGCCCGCGCCAGAAAGACGCGTTGTTGCTGGCCGCCGGAAAGCTGGCTGATCTGCCTGTTTGCGTAGGCCGCCATCCCCACCTTCTCCAGCGCCTCCATCGCCAGCCGCTCTTCCTCTTTCCCGGGCCGCCTCAACCAGCCCAGGTGGCCATAGCGCCCCATCATCACCACGTCGAGCACGCTCGTCGGAAAGTCCCAGTCGACGCTGCCGCGCTGCGGCACGTATCCCACCAGCTTGCGCTGTTCGTGGTATGGCTCGCCGTAGATCAGCACCTGGCCTGCCGCCGGCTCCACCAGGCCCAGAATTGCCTTGATCATCGTCGTTTTACCGGCGCCGTTCGGGCCGACGATGGCCATCAGAACCCCCTCCGGCACCTCCAGGTCGACGTCCCACAGCACTGGTTCATCGCGGTAGGCCACCGTCAGATCGGCGACCTCAATCGCTTTTGTCTTTGTCATCGCTTGCTCCCTATGTTGTCAAGCTGTTCAGGCCTCTCAGTCTCCGCCCATTCCCTCCGCTCTCTCCACCGCAGGAGCCGCGTCCCGTTTACCGTCACCAGGAGAGAAGCGCCCATATCGGCCACCACCGCCATCCAGATCGTCCCCATACCCCACAAGACGAGGAGCAGGAATGCGGCCTTGATGGCCAGGCTGAGCACGATGTTGGTCTTTATCGTCCGCATTGCCGCCTGCGCGAGGCCGCGGGCAAAAGGAAGCTGGCCCAGATCGTCGCTCATCAGCGCGATATCGGCTGTCTCCAACGCCTGGGCTGTGCCCGCCGCACCCATCGCAATGCCCACGTTAGCGGTCGCCAGCGCCGGCGCATCGTTGATCCCGTCCCCCACCATCGCGACACCTCCATGGCGCTCGCGCAGCGCGCGCACCGCTGCCACCTTCTCCTCTGGCAGCAGGCCGGCGCGCACGTCCGTGAGGCCGACCTCGCGGGCGATCGCCTCGGCGCTCGCCGCGTCATCGCCGGTCAGCATCACCAGCGGCGACAGCCCCTCGCGGCGCAGGTGTTCCAGCGCCCGGCGGCTGCTGGCGCGTGCCGTGTCGGCCACCGTAAGGTAGCCCAGATACTCCCCGTCGCCGGCGACGAGAATCGTGCTGTGCCCCTCTGTGGTGGCCTCAGAAATTTCGCGGCATTGGGTAGATGTATGTAGAACGTGCTGATCGAAGTAGCGGTGGCTGCCGACGAGGATCTCGCGCTCCTCGACGCGCCCCGTCACGCCCCGTCCGGAGAGCGCCGTCACCGCCTCCGCAGGCCCGTAGCGGCGGGCGACGCCTCTCTCTGCCGACGCCTCCAGCACAGCGCGCGCCAGCGGGTGCTCGCTGTGCCGCTCCACCGCGCTCGCCAGCGCCAGCACCTCATCACAGGAGGCGCAACCGCTGTTGGTCGGGAGCGTACAGTCGGCGGCCTGCACGGCGACAACCACCGGCTCGCCGCGCGTCAGCGTGCCGGTCTTGTCGAAGGCCATCGCCTGCACCCGCGCCAGCGCCTCCATAGAAGCACCACCCTTAAAAAGCACTCCCCGATGCGCCGCGTTACTGATGGCGCTAATCAGGCTTACAGGGGTACTGATGACCAGCGCGCATGGGCAGGCCACAACCAGCAACGCCAACGCCCGGTAAAGCCAACCCTGCTCCGTTTCGGTCGGCATAAAGGGTGCCCCAAAAAGGAGCGGCGGTAAAACGGCGATGAGCGCTGCGAGAACGACGACGGCGGGCGTGTAGATGCGCGCAAAGCGGTCGATGAAACGTTGCGTTGGCGCGCGCTGCGCCTGCGCCTCTTCCACCATCTGGATCACACGGCTGATGGTGTTGTCCTCCACCCGATGGGTGATGCGAATGTGCAGCACGCCTTCGCCATTAATGCTGCTGGCAAAGACTTGATTTCCCTCCGCCCGCACCACCGGCAGACTCTCGCCGGTAATCGGCGCCTGGTTAACGGCCGAGACACCGGCAATCACCTCGCCGTCCATGGGAATTCTCTCTCCTGGACGGACGATAATCGTCTCCCCCGGCTGGAGCTCGCCGACCGGCACCCGCTTCTCTTCCAGGCCGCAGAAGGGGCACGGCCCGCCACTGTACCCGTCGCGGCCCAGATGAGAGGCGCAGTCGATGCAGGGACGGAGAACGGTCGCCTCCTGCGGCGCGACGCTCATCAAACTGCGGATCGAGCGGCGGGCGCGATCGGCGGTGTACCCTTCCAGCGTCTCGCCCAAAGCGAAGAGAACCATTACCAGCCCCGCTTCAGTGTACGCGCCGATGATCACGGCGCCGATGCTGGCGATCGTCATCAGCACGTTGATGTTGATCTCGCGATTGATCGCCAACGCGCGCCCGGCGCTCCGCGCCACCGGAATCCCGGCGACGACCAGCGCCGCCAGCGAGAGAACGTGCAGGAGCACGCTCTCCAGCCCCAGCATCGGCAGTAGTTCATTAAAGACCAGACCGGGGAGGATCAACAGCAGCGCGATTAGTGTGAGCAGGCCATCACGCCGGCCCAGCATGTAGCGCAACAACGACGGATGGTCGCCCGCTGCGGTCGCCGCGCCCGCCTCTGCTGCCTCCGGCTCGAGTGGTTCATAACCAAGCTCCCTTACCCGGCGGGCAACGGCCTCAGGACTGACGGCGCCGTGCACCGACAACGTCTCCGTGGTGAAGTTAACCTGGCAGCGCTCGACGCCTGTCAGCTTCTCCACGCCCGTCTCCACCGTCTGGGCACAGCTGGCACAGTCCATACCGCGAACTTTAAAGGTTACTGCCTGCTCCGTTGTCGCCATCGTCGTCTCCTACCAGCGCCTGCGTCTACTCGGATACCAATGCATCTACTATCGTATCAATATTATGGCGTACCATGCCAATATATGTTCCTTCGGGCGTGCCGCCTGCGCCGAGGGCATCGGAAAAGAGCTCGCCCCCGATCTCTACGTCAAATCCCTGGGCCTGCACAGCTGCCTGTACCGCCTCCACGTTGCGCTGCGGCACTGAGGACTCGACGAAGATGGCGGGGATTTCCCGCTCGGCAATGAAGCGCGCCAGCGCCTGCACATCGGCTGTGCTTGCTTCCGCCTCGGTGCTGATGCCCTGCAGCCCCAACACTTCGAAGCCATATGCCTCGCCGAAGTAGTTGAAGGCGTCGTGGGCGGTCACCAGCGCCCGCTGCTGAGCCGGCACCTCCTGTGCCCGCTCAAGAACGTAGTCGTGGAGCGCTTCCAGCTCCGCCAGGTATGCCGCCGCATTCTCCCGATAGTCGGCGGCGTGCTCTGGATCGAAATCTATCAGCGTATCACGCACCACTTCCACTGCCTCCATCCACAGGAGCACATCGAACCAGACATGCGGGTCGTAGTTACCCTCATACTCCGCCGGCGTCATCAGGACGGCGCGGTTGATCGTTTCGGTTACTGCCACTGTCACCCGGTCGCTCTCGTCCATGCGCTCCAACACCTCGCCCATCTGCGCTTCGAGATGGAGCCCGTTATAGAAGATGATGTCCGCCTCCCGCAGACGGGAGACATCGCCGGCGCTGGCCTGATAGAGGTGGGGGTCGACGCCCGGCCCCATCAACGTCGTCACCGATACATGTTCGCCGCCGATGTTCGCGGCTACATCGCCGATCATCCCGGTTGTCGCGACCACGTCCAGCGCGCCGTCGTCTGCCTCCTGAGTTTCGCCACTGGCACAGCCGACCAGCACCAAGATGAGCAGTGAGAGAAGTAACTTTCGTGTGAACATCAAGACCATTCCTCATTCGCAGCAAATTCAATTTAGACACATCTAAAGTATAGGAGCGACGAAGGAAATGTCAACTGTCAGGAAGCATCCAGGCTACCTGGCAAGAAGAAGGTGAGACTGTGGGACACTCAGTCGGTGCCTGGCTGCCCCACCCGCCCGGCCCAAATCCCACCTGGCTCGGAGATAATGAAGCCGCCGCGCACAGTCGCCCCAATGACGAGGCCGGCGCTGATCAGCACCAGGTTCTTGATGATGTACTGCCCCTCGAGCGTAGGGGCGTAGGGCGGTACCAGGAATACCTCCCCCGGAAAGAGGAAAACGGGGGTGACAGTGCCCAGCATCTGCACGAAAAGCAGCAGAAGCGTCACGCGCATGAAAAGGCCAAAGATCAGCCCCAGACCGATGAGGCACTCCCAGATTGCCAGCACGATAATCGCCGTGCGGGCCGGGACAAGATCAAAGGTCAGCAGGCCGATCGTGCGGATGGCGAGGTCCTGGGCGGGGCTGAGGCCGGGGAAGAATTTGAGGACACCGAACCAGAAAAAGACGATCCCCAGGCTGACGCGTAGCAAGACGATGCCATACCGGGCCATAAAAGCGGTGATCTTCTGATCGAGACGGTTGAACGCAGTTTCAAAACGTTCCATTTTCCACCTTTCGTTGCTATTGATGTGGTTGATATGGGCCGTGATCACGAGCCCAGGAAGTGACCAAGTTCAGCGTAGCAGCCGCCGTTATGAAACGTATTAGAAAGTATAAGTTTGGCGCCTGTCGGGAGGCGAGATCTACCGAAAAATTATGCAGCGCTGATATACTGCTTGCCTGCTATGGGCAACCTGCCACGTGGCAGGAAAAATCGGTCTCAAGGTAAAAGGATAAGCGGATGAAACTGGGCATTATTGGCCTGCCGGGTGCAGGCAGGACGACAATCTTTAATGCGCTCACCGGCGGCGATGCACCGACGAACCGCAGCGTGGGTGGGCGCTTCGACGTGCTGACGGCCGTCGTCGACGTCCCCGATCCGCGCGTGGACGCGCTGGCTGCGCTCTTTCAGCCCCGCAAGACGACCTATGCCCGCGTGACCTACACCGATATCGCGGGCTTGCAGAAAGGAATGGGTGAAAATGGAGGGCTCACCGGCCCACTTCTCAACCATCTCGCCGGGCTGGATGGCTTTGTCCACGTCGTGCGCGCCTTCGAGAGCGACCTCTTTCCCCACCCTGACGGCTCCGTTGATCCACTGCGCGACTTGGAAGCGCTCGACGCCGAGTTACTGCTCAACGACATGTTGACCGTCGAAGGTAAGCTGGAGCGAATTGCGGAGGGGCTGCGGAAAGGAGCGTTGAAGAATCGGGCCGAGGCGCTGGCCGAGCAGGCGCTTTTTGAACGCCTGCGCGACGTGCTAGCCGCAGAGCAGCCGCTCCGCGATGTGCCCCTGACCGGGGACGAGGTGAAGGCGCTGCGCGGCTACGGCCTCCTGACGCTCAAACCGGTGCTGGTCGTCTTTAATATCGGCGATGATCAGGAGGAGCTGCAGGTTGATTATCCCTCCGCGCTGAGCCATACCGTCAATCTGCGCGGCAAGCTTGAGGGAGAACTGGCCCAGCTCAGGGGCGATGATCTCGAACTGTTCATGGAAGAGTATGGCGTGACGGAGCTGAGCTTCGGGCGCGTCATTCGTCTGAGCTACGATCTCCTTGGCCTCCAGGCCTTCTTTACGGTAGGCGAGGATGAAGTGCGCGCCTGGGCAGTGGCGCGTGCGGCAACAGCCGTCGACGCTGCCGGGGCGATCCATAGCGACCTGGCGCGCGGTTTCATTCGGGCGGAGGTCGTCGGCTACGACGACATGATCACCCTCGGCACGGTGGCCGCCGCGCGCAACGCGGGCCGGCTACGGCTGGAGGGGAAGCAGTACCGGGTGCAGGACGGCGAAATCGTCCACATCAAGTTTAACCTCTAGCTCTCCACGACAACTCCGCCATAAAGAGAAAGAGCCGGCCCGCATGCTGCGGGCCGGCTCTGTTGTCTGACCGGCAGTCGCAATGGTCGCCGAGCCAGTCTTGGCGCTAGTCCGCTTCCGCCTTCGGATTGATGCCCTTCGACAGCAGGCCACCTTCGGCCAGCTTGGTCAGCATCTGGTTCGTCTTGCCTTCATTGTCCAGCGTTTCCTGAAGCAGGTCGGCCACCTCGTCGTGCCCCAACTCGTTAGCGTGGGCACGGGCGGTGCCGTAGGCGGCCATCTCATAATGCTCGGCACGCTGAGCAGCGCCGATGAGGGCGGCGTCGCGTGTAGCTGGATCGCCGGTCGCACGGGTGATCTCTTCGCCTTCCTTGATGATGCCCTCCATGCCCTTGCACTTCGTGGTCTGCGGCGCGTGATTCATTTTCTGAAACGCCTCGTGCAGGCGGCCGACGTGCTCGTCGCGCGTCCGCTCCATGTGCTTCGTAAACGCCTGTTTCAGCTCCGGATCGGTCGCCGCCATGGACATCTTTTGCAGCGCATCTACCAGCATCTGCTCTGCACTGAGCAGGTCCTCTAATTCGTGTACCAGCAGATCCTGTAGTCGATTGAAGTTCATTTGCATCCTCCGTGTTACATCAGTTTCCGTTTAGACGCACGACCAGCACGTGCCGGTCGTGCGCATATCATCCCGTTCGTATCGGGCTATCTGTTTCCGCTCAGCTTTTGTTGCTGTTCTCGCGCTTCCTGGCGGAGTGTTTCGCTCTGTTCTTTGGCTTCCTGCTCCAGCTTTTTGCCTTCCTCTTTCGCTTCCTGGCTCACGTCTTCTGCGGCCGCCTCTGCTTCCTGCCCCACTTCTTTGGCCGCCGCCTTCGTCTCCTGCTTCACGCTTTGGAAGGCCTGGCTGACGGTCTCGTCGCCCTGCTGGACTTTGTCGGCTTCCTCGCGGGCCGTCTGGGCCACCTTCTTACCTTCTTGCTTCACTTCCTCCGCGACCTGCTTGGCCGCCTGTTTGGCTTCCTGCTTTACATCCTGGAAGGCGTCCTGGGCCGTGGCCTGTGCTTCTTCGGCCACCTGCTGTACCTGTTCCATCGTCTCTTGGGCGCGTGCCTGCATCTCGCCTACCATCTGGTCACGGTATTCGCCCATCAGGTCATCTTCGACCGGCGTGCTGGGCGCGGCAAGCCCCACGGCGACGCCGAGGGCGGCGGCAAGAGCACCCACGGCAAGCGGGTTTTCTTCCATCATCTGTTGGAGGCCGCCTTTGACTTCGCGAACCTCCCGCCGGGCGACACGCCGTGCCTGACGCGCCTGGTGTTCCGCACGATCGGCAATTTCTTGCGCCTGCCGTTCCACGTCAGAAGCGATCTGGCTCGCGCGCTGTTCCACGTCAGCGCTTAGCTCGTCGGCGCGCTGTTGCACCTCGTCGGCGGCACGAGCAGCCTGGTCCCGGGCCTCGCGCATCCCGCGTCGGGCGCGATAGCGCGCCTCAGAGACATAGCGGCGCGGGCGGCCCTCTATTTCAACCTCGATCACTTCGGGTTCATAGTCGTAGTCGACGTCGTAAGTATCGACGTTGTAACCGTAGTCGTAGTCACGGTCGCGATAGCGTCGGTAGGCCGGCTCCTCTCGCGCCGAGCTCTGCGCGACGAGCCAGCCCAGGCCGATGCCCACCATCGCGGCGGGAACCGGATTCTCCTTTACAGTCTCCATTAGATTGGTACGCCAGTTTCGTACTTTCCGCTCTGCATCATCTGCCATCTGTTCTACCCTACCTACCGTCGCTTCTCGAACCCGCTCCTGCGCCTCCTCGACAGCGTGTTCAACGCGCTGCTCGGCCTTATGCTTCAGCCTTTCGGGATCCAGCCGCTCCTGAATTTCGTCAATTGTTTCGCTCATTTCACGGCGCGTCTGTTCGATTTGCGCCTCAATCACTTCGGGGTTGTCCGACCGTGTCGCTGGCGTCTCCGAATACGTTTCGGTCACCTCGATCCGATCTTCATCATCCCAGTCCTTCCGCTCTAATCCACCTGCCGTTTGGCCCATTCCGCATCCTCCTTCAGAGTCTCAATTGTTCGTTCGGGTACCATATCTACTTGTTTCAGTTGGTTGTATCCTCGGTAGACGAGGAATCCGCCGATTGCCAGCACCACCAGCCCGACAATGAGCGCCGCGAGCCACGCTTCAATATTGGCCGCGTCGATGAGCCCATCGATAAAGACCAGCAGGATGACCAGAAAGCCAGCGTAGAGCACGGCGCCGCCGGCCGCGATAAAGGCGATATTTTTACCGACCTTCGTGGCCGTCTCTGACATCTCTACTTTGGCGAGGTGAACCTCCTGGCGGACGAGGGTGCTCGTTTCGCGCGAAAGCTCGCTAAACAGTTCGCCCAGGGAACGATCGTCGTGTACTTGTGCCATTCTGTCTCCTTACTCTCTCCCTACTCCCACTCGGTCTCGCCTGTTGTACGTGGAGAGAGACGAGCTTCGTCGGTCACGTCGCGCTGGGGAAGCGGCCGTGGCCGCGGGGCCAGCTCATACTCATCTGTGCCGTAATCGCCGGTGCGGGATTCCGCACCATAGCCGGTGCCGTAGCTACGCACACGCGCGCCGCCCTCCCCGAGACGACCCCACGTACTGCCGCTCTGGCGCCGGGCGCTGCTGCTCTTGAAAAAGCGCGCCACGAGAAGGCCCAGGGCAAAGGCGCCGCCCAGAAACAATTCCGGCTGCTGGCGGGCAAAGTCTTCAGCGTCGACAAGCATGTCGTCAATCGTGCGCGATTGCATGTATGTGGCCAGCTGATCGACCTGATCGGCAGCGCTCCGGCTATACTGAGCCAGCGCACCCTGGTC
Organism: Promineifilaceae bacterium (SeqCode); assembly: GCA_033722535.1. GTDB lineage: Bacteria > Chloroflexota > Anaerolineae > Promineifilales > Promineifilaceae > JAAYYY01. The sequence goes on along the minus strand of JAWVYW010000022.1, from coordinate 6,201 downwards.
CTGCGCGCGTAGCTCCTGGCTCGTCTGCCGGAAGGCGGCTGCGATGCTATCGAGCTCTCCGGCTGCCATACTCTTCCGCTCGGTCAGTGCCGACTTCGCCTGCGCCTGCGCCTGATCGGCCAACTCCCGCGCCTGTGCCTCTACGTCTTCGGCCGTCTGGGCAACGGAATCTGAGTCGACCGGCGCCCGGTCGACAAGCTCCTGCGCCTTCGCTTTCGCCTGTTCGGCAACGTCCTGGGCCGTCTCCTTTACGTCCTGGGCGGCCTCTTCTGCTTTCGCTTTTACGTTGCTCGTGGTTTGCTCTATTTCTGCCATCAAAGTCACTTCCTTTTTCCGTTAGCTCCACCGCTACCTGAGACATGCCCAGATACGATGGAACCAGATTTGTCCCTTTTACGTCCAGTAGTATGATCACACAAAACAAACCGGCGTTACATATGCCCCCGATACAGATAACGGTAACAAATCCGGTACATACGAAATCGGGAACAGAGAGCGACGTCCACGCGTACAGATGGCGCGGGGTCGAAGGAGAAAAAGTAGCATGAATAATCATGTACCTGCACGGTCGCTATTGCGCCTGCAATTGGAGCGGCTACGGCGCGCGAGCTGGCTGCCCCTGCTCGCGCTCACGCTACTTGTCCTCTCCCTCGGCTGCCAAAGCTTACCAGGCGCTCCACCTCCCTCCGCCACACCACTCGCCCTTTCCGCGGTGGAGGCATCACCCACGGCGCAACCCTCGCCGACGCCGTCTGTCACGGCCACCCCGGCGCCGGCGTCCCCCACCACAACGCCGATCCCGCCGACGGCTACCGTTGCCGGCGATGTGAGCCAGCCGGAGGCCGAGGCTACGCCGGTTCCGTTTTGCGAGGATCCGCAGGCGCGGGAGGTCGTCGCCCGCCTGCGTGAGGCGCTGGCCGAACAGGACGCTGTCGCGCTCCGCGAGCTTATCGACGCTGAGCAGGGTCTAGCGATCTACACCAGCTGGTGGAATCCAGAAGTACGGTTGCCGCCAACCGAAGTCGAGCGGCTTTTCACCGAGAGTGAGACAGTTTATGAGTGGGGGCGAGAGGATGGCAGTGGAAACCTGATACAGGGCTCGTTCAGCAACGTGATTCTACCCCTGCTCGAAGCAGATCTCCTGCCCGCGACTGAGGTTGGATGCAACGAAATTCTCCACGGCTCAACCGCCGGCCTCGTGCGGCTGCCTGAGACGCGCGAGGGCGCGAACTTTTACTCGCTCTACCGACCGGCGCCGGAGGATGGTTTTGAGCTGGACTGGGGGACGTGGGTCGTCGGCCTGCAGCGAAAGTCAGCAGGAACCCGCGGTTATGTCGTCTCCTTCCTCGTCCACGTTCGCTGGGAGATTTAGCGGGAGCTTCCGGCAGCGCGTATCGCGCTGCGCCTGAACGTTATCAGGTGCGGGCCAGCTTTGTTACTGAAAGCAGCTCTACACACGAATGACCTCTTTCCGCCCCGGGCCGACTGAGATCAGCGTTACAGGAACGCCGACCAACTCCGCAACGCGCTCTACGTAGCGCCGGGCGTTCACAGGCAGCGCGTCGAAGGAGCGCGCTTCTGTAACATCTTCCTCCCAGCCAGGCATCGTTTCAAAGATAGGCCGCACCCGCTCGAGCACAGCCATGTTTGCCGGCAGAGAGCTGATGCGCTCGCCGCCCTCACCGTCCAACTCGTAAGCCACGCAGATCTGGATGGAATCGAAGCCACTGAGAATATCCAGTTTGGTCAGCGCCAGCTCGGTCAGGCTATTGACCCGCTGTGCATGACGCAGGATCACGGCGTCGAGCCAGCCGACGCGTCGCGGGCGCCCGGTCGTCGTCCCATACTCGTCCCACGGATTCTCCCCTGTGCCGCGTAGGCGTCGGGCCAGGTCCCCATCCAACTCTGTGGGAAAGGGACCGCTCCCCACACGGCTGGTGAAGGCCTTAGCCACGCCGATAATCCGCCCCACCGCCTTTGGCCCCACACCCAGGCCGGTGAGAACACCGCCCACGGTCGGCGACGAGCTGGTCACAAACGGATAGGTGCCGTGGTCGATGTCCAGTAATGTTCCCTGTGCCCCCTCGGCGAGCACCGTCTGTGCTCCTGCCAACGCCTCGTGCAGGAAGGTGGTACTTTCCACCAGGTAGGGTGCGAGGCGGCGCGCGTAGCTCTGGTACTCGGCGGCAATCGCCTGCGCGTCGAGCGGGCCCTGCCCGTAGAGTTGCAGCTCCCTATTTTTGTGCGTCACGTGGTGGTGCACTGCATCGCTCAGCGCCTCCGGCTCAGCCAGCAGATGCGCGCGCAGCCCACTTCGCGCCACTTTGTCGGTATACGCAGGGCCGATACCACGATGCGTGGTTCCCAGTGCCTCCGGGCCACGCTGTGCCTCATAGGCCTGATCGAGCGCGATATGGGCTGGGGTAATGAGATGCGCGGCGCGACTGAGCCGCAACCGCTCTGGGCCGACCGCTATGCCACGCGCGGAAAGCCCCTCGATTTCACGCAGCAGCACCGCCGGATTGACGACGACGCCGTTGCCGATCAGGCACACGACATCCTCGTGCACGATGCCTGACGGAATGAGGTGAAGCCGGAAAATGCTGTCGCCGATCGTGACCGTGTGCCCGGCGTTATCGCCGCCACTGTAACGGGCGACGACGTGAGCGTCGGCGGCGAGAAGATCGGTCACTCGTCCCTTACCTTCATCCCCCCACTGCGCGCCCAGGACAATCTCTACGGCCATTCTGTCGCCTCCATAGCACGCCTCATTTTCGGCAGCGTTCGACAATCATCAGGTTCATCTGCCCCACTCCCAGCTGGATTGGCTCTCATCATCCGGTGCGCCTAGAAATAGGATTATAGCAGCAAGCAGAAGAAGGCTCCAGCCGCCTTTCATGGTAGACTACGCCCATGAAGGACGTAAAGATCAAGATATGCGGGATTACCGACCTCGAAGATGCGCGAGCAGCGGTGGAAGCTGGTGCGGACTATCTCGGCTTCATCCTCTATCCACCCAGCAAGAGAACCGTCGACGCCGCGACGACAAGAGCGATTGTCGCGGCCCTACGGGAAGAGGGAGTTGCCGGCGACGGCGCACTCCGCTTCGTCGGCGTCTTTGTCAACGAGAGCGCCGCGACGATGGCCGAGCTCCTTGACCGCTGCGGGCTGGACATGGCTCAGCTAAGTGGCGACGAACCACCGGCGCTCGTCGGCGACCCACAGTCGCCGCTTTACGGGCGCAGCTACAAGGCGCTCCGCCCCCTCTCATTGGCTGAAGCGGAGGCGGAAGCCGAATGGTATCTGCCCCCAGAACCTCCATCTGACGCGCCCACACTGCTGCTCGACGCGCACCACCCCCGGCTGTATGGCGGCACCGGGCAGCAAGCCGACTGGTCTGTGGCTGCCTCTCTGGCCCGTACCATTTCCGGTTTTGTCCTCGCCGGCGGCCTCACACCGGAGAATGTGGCAGAAGCAGTGCGCCGGGTACAGCCCTTCGCCGTCGACGTCGCCAGCGGCGTCGAAACACTCCCCGGCCGTAAAGATCATGAAAAGGTTCGGGCGTTCATTGTAAACGCCCACCAGAGCATCAAGGAGAGTGATGAGTAACTCTTTTCAGACAGACAGCCGGGGCAAATTTGGTCCCTACGGCGGACAGTTCGTTCCCGAGACGTTGATGCCTGCCCTCGAAGCGCTTGTCGAAGCGTATGACGCAGCCCGTAATGATCCTGGCTTTATCGCTCAGCTAGACAACCTGCTGAAAAGCTACGTCGGTCGCCCATCGCCGCTTACCCATGCAAAGCGGCTGAGCGAGCGGTTGGGGGGCGCTCGGATCTACCTCAAGCGGGAGGACCTCAACCACACGGGCGCGCATAAGATAAACAATGCTCTGGGGCAGGCGTTGCTGGCGCAGCGCATGGGCAAGCACCGCATTGTCGCCGAAACGGGGGCGGGACAGCATGGCGTGGGCACCGCCACCGCCTGCGCCCTGCTTGGGCTGGAATGTATCGTCTATATGGGAGCGGTAGACATTGCCCGCCAGGCGCCGAACGTCTATCGCATGAAGCTCCTGGGCGCCGAAGTCCGGCCTGTTGAGAGCGGCAGCCAGACGCTCAAAGATGCAATCAACGAAGCGATCCGCGACTGGGTGACGAACGTGGAGACAACCCACTATCTCCTCGGCTCTGTGCTAGGCCCCCACCCCTACCCGAGCATCGTCCGCGATTTTCAGAGTGTGATCGGCCAGGAAGCGCGCGCGCAGGTGCTGGAGCAGGTCGGCCGCCTGCCCGATCTCGTCGTCGCCTGTGTCGGCGGCGGGAGCAACGCCATGGGCATCTTCCACGCCTTTCGCGATGACGAAAGCGTCGATCTTCTGGGTGTGGAGGCGGGCGGAGCCGGCATCGCCAGCGGGCGTCACGCGGCACGCTTTGCCGATTCCGCCATCAGCCGGCCCGGCGTCCTCCATGGGACCCGCAGCTACGTCATGCAGACGGAGGACGGGCAGATCATGGAAACGCACAGCATCAGCGCCGGCCTCGACTATCCCAGCGTCGGACCGGAGCATGCATGGCTGCGTGACCAGGAGCGGGCCGGCTACACTTATGCCACCGACGAGCAGGCGCTCGCCGCCTTTGAGGAACTATCGCGGACAGAGGGTATCATCCCGGCGCTGGAGTCCGCCCACGCCGTCGCCGAGGCGATCCGCCTCGCGCCGCAGATGCACCGGGAGCAAGTTATCCTGATTAATCTCAGCGGCCGGGGAGATAAAGATCTGGATACAGTCATCGCCGCGCTCGAGCTCTAGCCCAAAACAAAAGAGGGACAATCACTTAGATTGTCCCTCCAATCTTTTCGAGCTTGTCAGGCGTGCGTATCAGACGTCGTACACGTCGTCGTCATAGTCTTCGCTGCTGATCCGATCCAGCCAGTCGTCCACCTCTTGCTCCACCTCGGCGCGCGCCCGACCGTACTTCTGCTGGATCTTGCCGACCAGCTGATTGCGCTCACCCTGGATCTGATCTACCTCGTCGTCGGTTAGTTCGCCCCACTCTTCCTGGATGCGTCCCTTCATCTCTTTCCAATTTCCTTTCAAGATGTCGTCAGCCATTATGAGCCTCCTCTTGCCTTTACTGAATCTACCTTGAGTGCCGGCGAGCGCACAGTTGTGGGCAGAACCGGCTGCCTCAATATTGATTGTAGCCGCCGGGACGGCGCTGTCCTGTGACCGGATACAGATGCTGGATATAAAAAAGAGATAGAAAGAGGCTCCGCTCAGGACGCCATCGGCGCCAGATCGTTAATCCGCCCCAGCTGCGGGAGCACCGGCGCCCATACCAGGTCAGGGATCTCGCCGACGAGCAGATCGCCGTTTGAGATAATGGCAAAGAGGCTGCTCTTAACCTGGTGCAGCCGCTCTACCATGTGCTGGGGCCACGGCGCGTCGCTTCCGCTGCCTGTGGTCTGCCAGCTCTGCCCTCCGTCCCGGCTCTCCTCGATCCGGCCGTTCCGGTCCACGCCATCGGCAGGACCAAAGACGATGTGCTGTGGGTCTGCTGGATCCCACCACACGGCGCGCGTGTAACAGCGGTAAAGGTTCGCCCACGTTTCGCCGCCATCGTCAGAGCGATAAAGCCCGCCGCCCGTGGGCACCATGACGAGCTCGGCGGATGACGGATGGACGGCAACAGAGTGGGCATCTGAATGGACACAGCCTTCGGGAGGACGGTGCGATGGCGGGCCCACGCTACCCGGCGCCAGACGCCAGCTACTGCCACCGTCGTCAGAACGAAGAACGGCCCCATCTTCCGCTGCGGCATAGGCGCGGCTGCCGTGAATGGCAAAGCCGCGTATGCAGCCGGCGCGGGGGGAATAGGGCAGATACCAGTTGTACTCTTCGCGCATTTCAGTCACTTCCGGACATTCGCGCCAGCTCTCGGCGCCGTCGCGAGAGACGAAAATCGCCGCCGGCTCCGTCCCCGCCAGCGCAAAGCTCGACTGCTGGGGGTGGTAGGCCAGCCAGCGGACATGCGTAATGGTAAGCCCCTCGCTGGCAGTGCGCCAGCTCTCGCCGCCATCGTCAGAGCGGTACACGCCTGCGCGGGTGCCTGCCAGAATCACGCCCTCGCGGGCGATGATGCTTTTCGTTTCCTGCCCGGGGAGCCCCTCGCCCACCACCTGCCACTCTGTGTCCGCCTGCCGGGC
>JAWVYW010000021.1:0-34725 GCA_033722535.1 Promineifilaceae bacterium (SeqCode) | reverse complement strand
TTTCAACAAGTTCTCCGTCACCGTCTCCCAGTACCAGGGCGTCCTGGATAGCTTCACCGCGCATCTGCCGGGACCAAACTTGAAATCCGGGAGCCAGACGTCAGTGAGCAGGCGAAGAATTTTCATGCTCTCGGCGGACATAAAGAAGTTGCTGTTCCAGAGCAAAGGGGCGTTAAACAGGCCCTGATAGGATGCGTTACCGGCGTTACGGGAAAAGCGGTCGAAAAAGTAGTCGCTCTTCACCCGCCGGGCTAGGCGCAAATCCTCTCTTGTCGGCGCCAGATCGGCCAGCAGGGTGATCGCCTCGACGATGGTGTGCAGGTGGATCGTGACTTCTCCCCCGACCCAATTGATATTGTGACATCCCTCCTGGCGGAGCAGCCAGGCCATGGTCGCCAGCGTCCGGGCAGAGACGGCCTCTCCGTTATCTTTGTCGGTGCTGATGTCGCCATTCTGGCAGAAGGCACACCGCATGTTGCAGGAGGTAAAAAAGATTGTACCGGACCCCTTCTGTCCGCGGTAGACGAGCTCTTCGCCCGGGTGGTGAAAGTAGCTGGAAACGCGCGACTCGGCTGCCAGTTTGCAGGTGCCATATTTGACACCCTCACGGCGATCAATGCCGCAATCCCAGCGGCAAAAGTTGCAGTGCCGCAGCATTCGTTGGCTTAACTCGCGGCAGAGGTCGAGCAGGTTGGGAGTGCTGGAGGAAGCGGGGGCCAGAGGGTAGCTGCCTTGCCGGGTACCGTGCCACTGCTCCAGGAAAAGCGCGGTGTTCGCCGCGAGCAGTTCCCAGAGCGCTGCCTCAGAGGCTTCGGTCAGGGACAGCTCGACCGGAATCTGCCGGGCGATGCGAAACTTGGCTGGCATGCGGTTGGCGGACACGTCTCGATACCAGGCAAGTTGACCCTCAAGACCAGCTTGTTGCCAGATCCAGTGGGAATCGAATGCATTCATCGCAGCATCTCCCTCTGCTCCTGTCATCTGTGTTGACAGGCGCAGGACGACTGAATGGCGCACAATCCCGACTCTATGGTCGAATCATGCGCAGCCGGAAGTAGCAATCTCATCATACGCTGGCTGCCTGGGGAAGCCAGTGATTCAAGAGGATGCTCAGTGACTGTTCAGACGGCAAGCAGGATGCGCCACCTGCGGAGCTTACGCCGCCGCCGTATCTTTCCGCACTGTCCAAAGGGGTCTCGCTCCTCTGCCCGCCTTCTCTGCGGTGCAATTGTCTTTGATGTGATACAACCTGTCTGTCGATATAGATGAGTGGAGAGGATAGATGAGCAAACTGAACATTCGGGTATGGCGGCTGGCGGCGCTGCTCCTGGCCCTGCTTATTGGCCAGCAGGTCGGCCGCGCTGCCCAGGACCAGGTCGGCCCGCTGCGTGTCGGCGTCGCCCCCCTGCCGCCGCTGGCGATCCCGCACGAGGAAGGGTGGGACGGCATCGCCGTCTCCCTGTGGCAGGACGTCGCCGGCGATATGGATCTGCGCTACGAGTGGGTGGAAGTATCGGCCGACGCCGGCCTGGCCCCCTTGCTCGAAGGGGAGGTCGACGTCCTCATCACGGCCTCTGCGACGGCGGAGGCGGAGGCCGTAGCCGATCTCTCGCACAGCTATCTGACGACCAGCATCGCCTACGCCCGCGGAGCAGAGCGCGGCATCAGGGAGATCGCCGGCGCCTTTCTCACGCCGCGCTTCTGGCGCACTGCGGGAACCCTGTCGGTTCTTCTCCTCGTCGTCGGCGCCCTCATCTGGGCGGTGGAGCGGCGGGCCGATAACGAGATGTTCCCCGAAGGAGCTGGTTCAGGCCTCTGGTCCGGTTTCTGGTACGCGGCGGTAACCTTCACGACAGTTGGCTATGGCGACAAGACGCCCAAGACCACCGGCGGCCGTGTGCTGGCGCTGCTGTGGATGCTGGTCGGCATCGGCGTTCTGGCGACGCTGACGGCGACGCTCGCCTCACTGCTGACGGTAGGTGCGCAGGCGGAGGTCAACTTCCCCGGCGATCTGCGCGAGGCGGCGGTGGGGGCGGAGGACGAAGGCGCGGCGCCCACTTACCTGGAGGAGCAGGGGATCGCCTTCGACCGGTTTGAGACCGCAGAAGCTGGTCTTCGTGCCGTGGCGGGAGATGAGCTGGACTTCTTCGTCGGCAGTGGGGTGATCCTGCGCCACCTCAACGAGACGGTGATGGAGGGAGAGTTAGCGGTTGCCGACGCCCATCTGCGCCGCCAGCGTTTCGCCTTCGCCCTCCCGCCGGGCGATCTGCGCATGGAGTCACTCAACCGCGCGCTCCTGGCGCGCATCAACGGCCGGGGCTGGCGCGATCTGCTGGCGCGCTATGGCGTCGAGTAGGTGCCGCTACTCCCCTGCCGTACACCAGAACTGCAGCTCTGCCCCCGACTCCGGATGGTAGACGTACGTCAACCCGGTGAAGCCGTGGCCGCCGCGGAACTGGTTCTCAGGTCCGCCCTCTAGAGGGAGCTGGTAGAGCTGGGCGGTCAGCCTCTCTGTTGCCCCGGCCGGCGTCACCGCCACGTGCAGGCTGCGCTCCATGTCGGCCTCGCCCGGCCGGTAGGCGGCCTGAAAGTCAAGGTCGGCGAAGGAGAGCGTCTGCTCCTCCTGGTCGCCGGCAAAGGTCAGTGTCTCCTCGCGCTCGATCGGCTCTGTCACACTGGCGCGGTAGGCGACGGTGCAGACGATAGGCAGGCCACTCGCGCCGGCATCTCTCTCTGTCACCGCATCGGCCGCCGGCTCCACGGCGTCTCCACCGGCGCAGGCGACGAGCAACGCCGCCAGCGCGAGGACAAAGCTGCTCGTTATCACTTTCTCGATTCGCCTGGTGCTGGCTTTCATGTTGGGGCTGAACAAGGCGATTTTCTCCTTTTGCCGGCCTGGCAATAGAGGACGGCAGTCGTCACGGGTATCTTCTTTCATCCTGTAGACGTACTGAGGCACGAATTTGTTCCGGAGCATCCCCGCTGGCGTAGCGGTGGGCACCGCTGGAGGTGGGAGGGCTGCGCCTCAGCTTCGCTCGCCGTCGGTCAGCATCTGCCAGTGGGCGTCCTCGTAGGGGCTCGCTTCCCAGGCATCTGGCTCGTCGGAGGTGGGCAGCCAGCCCGGCACCGCCATGTGTAGAAACGTGCCCAGGGCGTTGACGTACGGCTCGTACAGCTCGCGCAGTTCGCGCAGCCGCGCTTCCGCTTCCTGAGCGGCGACAAAGGGGATCTCCGCTTCGGCAAGCGTTGCCTGCAGCCGGGCAAAGGTGGCAGGAGGCAGCCGGTCGGGCGCCGGCTGCGGTTCAAGGCCGTAGATCTGGAGTAGATCCACGGCCGCGTGGCGGGCCATGGCGAAGGTGAGGCGCGCCTGGTAGGCGGGAATGTCGCCGACGCCGACGATGACAAGCGCGCTGCTGTCCAGAAGCGCCGTCAGCGCCGCCACCCACGATTGCCGCTCGTGCTGGGAGCGAAAGAGGCCCAGCGCTGGGTAGGAGATCTGCCTCTCCAGCAGAGTCGCCGCCCATCGCTCGCCGTCGGCCAGAAAGTCATCCATTTTGTGGCTGCCCAGGCAGCGGCGGAGAAATTCGACCGCCGTGGGCGGCGAACCGGCGCGGGCATCGAGGATGGCGATAATCTCCTCGCGTTCCGAAAAAGCGGTGTAGTACATCGGCAGGTAGCTGATGACGAGGGCCAGAAAGCCGAATCCGATACCGGATTCTAGCACCGCTAGCAGGCGCGCCGCCGTGCTCGCCGGGGCGACGTCGCCGTAGCCCAACGTGAGAAAGGTAACACCGCTGAAGTAAAGGGCGGTGCCCAGGTCAGCCCGACGGAGCGGATCGGAAAGGGAGGGACCCAGCGCCCACTGAAGAAAGCCGAAGCCGACGACGAGCGCTGCCGCCCAGAGCGCCAGCTGGAGCAGCAACGCCAGCGGCGTGTAGACGCTTAGAAGCCGCTCGCGCCTTCCACCGCCCAGACGGCCCGCCAGCTGAGCGTAGCGCGGCCAGAGGATGCGCAGGAAAAGGCGGAGCACGTGTACGTGAGCCGTCACGCGGCGCGGCAAAATGACGCTGCGAAAGCCATCCCACAGCGCAAAGAACACCAACAGAAGCCCGATAACGGCAGCCAAAATTTGCAAAATCATCGTTACCTGGTCGCCATCTTAACCTATAAAGGTCGCCGCATCACCCGCTTCCTCTTCCACACCGGCCAGCCAGCGGGTGAGGGTAAAGGCCAGCGCCGCCAGCGCGAGCAGGATCAGGGCGGTGATAAAAGTAACCCGCAAGTCGCGCTCCAGAGCCCCGTAGACGAGGAGCGGCATCGTCTGCGTTCGTCCCTGCAGGTTCCCGGCGAAGAGAATCGTCGCCCCGAATTCACCGAGCGCCCGCGCCCAACTGAGAATGAGGCCAGTCAGCAGCGCCGCCCTGCTTTGCGGCAGGATAACATGCCAGAAAATTCGCCAGCGATTCGCGCCGTCTACGGCGGCGGCATCTTCGTACTCCCGCGGCAGAGACTCAACGCGGCTCTGCGCGGCGCGGATGTAGAAGGGCGAGGAGACGAATAGCTGCGCCAGGACGACGGCGGTGGCGGTAAAGGGAATCGTAATGCCGAGATTCGCCAGGGGCATGCCGACGAGGCCGCGCCGGCCAAAGGCGGAGAGTAGGGCCAGCCCGGCGACCACCGGCGGCATAACGATCGGGAGTTCGATCATCACCGTCAGGAGCCGCTTCAGGGGAAAGTGGTAGCGGGCCAGAAAGTAGGCCAGGGGGGTCCCAAAGAGAACGATAAGCACCACGGTTACGGCAGTGGTGCCCAGGCTCAGAATCACGGCGGAGGCGATAGAGGGCTCGGCAGCCGCTGCCTCTCCCTCCAGCGTCCCGGCCCGCCAGACGAGGGCGACGAAGGGAACGACGAAGAAGGCGATCATCGCCACGGCGAGGGTAGCGGCGACCATCCCCGGGAGGCGCTCTCTCGGGGATGAAACGCGGCTTTCCACTGCAGCGGTTCGTAGCTGTCGCCAGATCATGTGCTAACGGAGTTGTCCATCCGGCCCGCTCCGCGGCGGCTCAAAGCCCCACTCTGCCAGGATGCGCTGCCCTTCAGCGCTGCGCACAAAAGCGACGAAACGCTGCGCCAGCTCCGGATGGGGCGCGTCGGCGAGAGGGGCAATGGGATAGGTGGCAAGCACATTCTGGCCGTCTGGAATCGGGATCTGCCGCACCCTGCCGGCGACGTCGGGATTGAGGTCCGAACGGTAGACGATGCCCGCGTCGGCCTCGCCGAGCGCCACTTTTGCTGCCACCTGGCGCACATTGTCCTCTGCCGACACCAGGTTGTCGTAGAACTGCTCCTGGAACGCGGCGGGCATCGTCGCCACAACCCTGTCCGTATACTCCCGAACTGGGACGCCTTCGGCGGCAAGAATCAGCTGAACGCCTGGCTGCGCCAGATCTTCGAATCTGGAAATGCCGGCGGGATTGTCGGCGGGAACGACGACGGTGAGGCGGTTGGAGACAAACAGCACCTCGGCGCCCGGCTCGACGCGGCGGCTGGCAATTATCTTCTGCATCTGTGCCGGGCTCGCCGGAGCGAAGAGATCGGCCGTAGCCCCTTCGACCAGTTGTGCCGCCAGCTGCGAGGAGCCGGCATAGTTAATGACAACTTCGACCCCTTCATTACGCGCCTCAAAGCGCTCCGCCAGCTCGTCGAAGGCATCTGTAAGGGAGGCGGCGGCAAAGATCGTCAATTCCTCGCTGCTAGCCTCGTCTCCGGCCTGATGGGCGCTACAGCCGATGAGCGCGAGCACAAGCAACAGGTAGAGCGGCGCTTTCATCGTCTCACTCCACCTGGCACCGCTCGAGCCATCCCAGCATCGCCCGCAGCTGTCCGGCACGGAACTCGTGTACCAGCCGGCCATAGCGGTGGCCGCTGGTACGCTCCTCCTCGATCACCTCCTGCTCCGTTGCCAGCCACTGGTGGCACTGCTCGCGCTGGGTCGCCAGCAGACGGGCAGTTACATCCTTTCCTTCAAGGCGAGCAAAGTAGAGCTTGAGCAGGAACTCCAGGCGCAGTGCGCGGCCGTGGCTGACCGGGCTCTGAACCCACGCCGAGAAGGCGCGCTTGCCCGCTTCGGTGAGGTGGAATACCTTGCGCGGCGGCCTGCTTTCCTGTTCTTCTGTCGTGGCTGTGATGTAGCCTGCCTCCTCCAGCTTGTTCAGCAGAGCGTACAGCCGGCTGCGTTTGATGTGCCAGACAGGGCCCAGCCCGGCGGGATCCGCCAGCTCCTGGTGGATGGCATAACCATGTTTCGGTTCCTGTCGTAGAAACCCCAAGAGGGCGAGTTCGATAGACAGCGAAGATTGGCTCATTACCTGTTATACACGTTATAACTATTCACGCTCTGAATAACTGGGATATTGTAGGGGATAACGGCATGATGGCAAGCCGTCTCAGCCGCTCGCCGCGCTGCCTCTATTCAGCCACACTCTGACTACCGCAGGCGCTGTGGCGTTCTAACCATACCGAATGGGCCCGGCGGTGCAGCCGTCGGCTCGCCAGCGCTCAGTCGGGCAGCAGGGACTTAATCTGGTTGAGGATGAGCCCCGCCGCGCGTCTTGGGCTCAGGCGGTACAAGAGGCCCATCATCTTTGCGTCCCGGCCGACGAGGACGCGGTAGCGTCCTTTTTCGCTCCCCTTGACCATAACCTTCGCCGCTTCTGCGGGCGGCAGCGGCTTAATCGACCGCTGTTCGCTACCATTGGTCGCCTGGGATGCCGTTGCCGCCCCCGGTAACCACAAAGACTGTGTTCTGTACATCCATAGGCGCTTCTCCTCTACCCATTGCGCCGGTCATGGAGCGTATAACTCCGCTCCGGCAGCTGCCTGGCACACATAGACCTTGGGCGTCAACTTGGTTGCAGCCTCGTACGCGGCTGCGGTACGCGCCACAAAGGGGGCGACCTCGGGCACGGCGACCAACGCCACGGCACAGCCGCCAAAGCCGGCGCCGGTCATGCGCGCCCCATAGCATCCGGGCTGCTGCCGGGCAATCGCTACCATCGCGTCCAGTTCGGCGCTGGAAACCTCAAAGTCGTCGCGCAGGCTGCGATGGCTGGCGTTCATCAGCCGCCCCAACGCCCCCGGCTCTCCCTGCTGCATCGCATCCCGCGCCTGCAGGACGCGCGCGTTTTCTGTGACGACGTGGCGCGCCCGGCGGCGCACCGTCTCTTCCAGCAGGTGCGCGCGCCCGTCGAACAGCTCCTGATCGACGTCGCGGAGCGCCGCCACGCCCAAGGCGGCAGCCGCCGCTTCGCATTGCCGGCGGCGCTCGTTGTAGGCCGAGTCGACCAGGCCGCGGCGCGTTGTCGTGTCGAGCACGACCACGACCGTCTCGGCCGGGAGGGGTACGGCTTCCGTTTCCAACGTACGGCAGTCCACGAGCAGGGCGTGTCCCGCCTGCCCGGCGGCGGAGATCATCTGGTCCATGATGCCCGTCTGCACGCCCAGCCACTCGTTCTCCGCCTGCTGCCCCGCGCGCGCCATCACCACCGCTTCCCACCCGGCGCCGCCGACGGCCATAAACGCCCGCGCGGCAGCCATCTCCAGCGCCGCTGAGGAAGAGAGACCGGCGCCGATGGGGACGTCGCCCGCCATAACTCCTTCCCATCCAGAAAGAAGGTAGCCGCGCTCCTGGAGCGCCCAGGCCACGCCCTTCACATACTCGATCCACCGCTCCTGGTCGTTCTGCAGGGAATCCAGATCGAAAGACGCCGTCTCGCCCATGTCCAGCGACGTCAGCGTCACCTGCCGCCCTCCTGTGGCACGGAGGGCGATCCACACCGCGCGGTCGATAGCCATCGGCATGACAAAGCCGTCGTTATAGTCGGTGTGTTCGCCGATGAGGTTGACCCGCCCCGGCGCACGAACGACCATACCGGGCGCTGTTTCCCACCGCGCCACGAACGCCTGCGTTACCTTCTCTTTCAGGTCCATTGCTCCAGCCTCTTACGCCTGACGTGATCCATCCTCTGGTTGCAGAGAGGGTATCATTTCCCTCTCAACCTCCTCACTTGCCGGCACGCGGCTTCGCATCTGATTCGGCCCCTGCTGCCCTCTCCTGCGAAAATGCTGTATCGAGCCGGCCGGGGAGAAGGCCGAGGGGCAGGGGGGTCGGCTGCGCGCAGCGGCTCTCGATCTGCTGCTGGCCTCCTTCTGAAGCATCGAGCAGCGCGTGCATCAGATCGAGAACGTGAAAGGCCATCTGCTCCTCGGCGCGGTGGGGCCGATCGTGGACGATAGCGTAGGCCATATCGGCGACGCCGATGCCGCGCATAACGTCGGGGGAGTGGGAGAGCGGGAGCGCGCGCCAGCCCTCATCCCCCGCGCGCCGCAGCTGCACCTCGCCGCCGAAGCGGTTGGGATCGGGCGCGACTAGCGTTCCCTGGGAGCCGTAGATCTCGACGTGCGGCGTGCGGCTGTACCAACCGTCAAAGGTGGTGACGAGCGTGGCCACGGGACCCCTCTCCAGCTGGAGCACGCCGGCGACGTAGGTTGGCACGTCGACGGCGAAGCGCTGGCCAAAGCGAGCTTCGCTGGTCGCCGTGCGCTCCGCATACGTTTTACGGGCGATGGCGGTCACACGCGCAACCGGACCCAGCAAATGAATGAGCGCCGTCAGATAGTAGGGTCCCATATCGAAGAGCGGGCCTGCGCCCTCCTGGTAAAAGAAGCTCGGGTTCGGATGCCAGCGCTCTGGCCCGGCACTCATCATACATAGCGTCGCACCGACCGGCTCGCCGATCCAGCCATCGTCGATCACCTTGCGCGCCGTTTGCAGAGCGCCGCCGAGAAAGGTGTCCGGCGCGCAGCCCACGCGAACGCCCGCCTCTGCCGCCGCCTGGAGGATCTGTCGCCCGGCGGCGCGGCTGATCGCCAGCGGCTTTTCGGAGTAGACGTGCTTGCCGGCGGCAATTGCCGCCAGGGTGACGTCGGCGTGCGCGGTCGGCGGCGTCAGGTTGATGATAATGTCGACGTTGCCCTCCGCCAGTAGATCGTCCGCGCTGCGTGCCTCTAGCCCTGGAAAACGAGCCGCCAACGCTTGTGCCGCGCCCGTCTCGCGATCGGCGCAGGCGACGACCTCTAATATTGGAAAGCGCCGACAACCCTCGACGTAACGCGGACTGATATTACCACAGCCGATCAGGCCGACGTTAAGCCTCGCGTCCACGGCCCAGCCCCTCCGCCGTCAGATAGCGGTAACTCTGGGCCACCGCCTCCATCATGTCGGTTGCACAGCGATCCAGCTCGACGATCAGCCACTCCGGATGGTCGCCCGCCGCGCCGATCGCGCCCGGGACGTCGATAGCGCCGGCGCCGACGGCGGTCATCGCGTCCACTTCGTTGATCGGCCCGTCCTTGATGTGTAGCAGTGGGGCGCGCGCGCCTACCTCTTTGAGAACGTAGGTTGGCGCCTGCCCGCCGACCCGCACCCAGTAGATGTCGATCTCGAAAAAGAGATCAGGATCAAGCTGCTCTTGCAGGACGTCGAAGGCGACGCGACCGGTGTCGCCAACTTCCCAGAACTCCCACTGGTGGTTATGGTAGCCGAGGCGGTAACCGGCTGCGCCGACGGCGGCCGCCGCTTCGTTCAAACGCCCGGCGGTGCGGCGAATCTGCTCCAGGCTGGCGAACTGCTCCGGCGGTAGATAGTTGACGACCAGCCGCTCGCATCCCAGCGCAGCTGCGGTGTCCAGCGCCGGCTGCTGTTGCTCTTCCAGCGGCAGGGGAACGTGCGCGCTGGTGACGGTGAGATCCAGTTCCTGAAACAGCTCCGCTGCCTGTCGCGCCGACACCCCTTCGGGAAAGGCGGCAGTTTCGACGCCCAGATAGCCGATGTCGGCGAGCGCGCGCATTGTGCCCTCAAAGTCGTGCGCCAGTCGCTCGCGGACGGTGTACAGTTGAATGGCCAGTGGTGCGGTCATAGTTATTTCTCCCTCTAAAAGCAATGTCCTAAATGACGAACAGCGCCGCTCCCCCGGCGACGACGATCAGCAAAAAGCCCGGCAAGAGCGCCCGGCGCAGCCCGGGCGTGCCGGTGATGAACACGATGGCTCCTTTGGCGATCGTATTGGCCAGGGCGGCGATGACCACCCCGCGCGCGGCGGTCACCACATCTGGCCCCCCGCTCTGCCGCGCGAGCTCGGCAAGCGACAGGACGACGGCGTCGACGTCGGCAAGGCCGGCGACGAAACTGGAGATGTAGACGCCCGTTTCCCCCAGGTAGACCTGCCCCGCGCGGGAGATGAAGAGGACGACGGCAAAGATGAGGCCGAACTGGACCGCCATTCCCAGCTCGAACGGATTGGTGAGCGTGACCTCTTCCTCATCTGTGACGCGGGGGGCGAAAAAGTAGAGGTAGGCAGCGTACGCCAGCCCGGCGATGGCCGGGACGACCAGCGGTAACCAGACAGCGTCCAGCAGCGCCGGGTTGACCGTCGCCACCTCGACGAGGGCGCGCCCGAACATGACGATCCAGGCGAGCATGATCGCCAGGGCGAAGGAGCGCGAGAGGGCGCTGTTGCGCTGGCTGCGCTGGGCGAAGCTCAGCGTCGTCGCCGTGCTGGAGGCGAGGCCCCCCAGTAGGCCGGTCAGGGTGATCCCCTCGCGCGGCTTGACCAGCTTCATCAAGAGGTAGCCCAGAAAGCTGATGCCGGAGATGAGGACGACGAGCAGCCAGATCTCGTACGGGTTGAAGACGTCGAACGGCGGCGGGCCGAACGTCTCGTCGGGCAGCAACGGCAGGACGATGGCGGTGATCACCGCAAATTTGAGCACGGCAAAGAGATCCTCGCGCGTAATGCGGGCGGCAAAGCCGTGCAGCTCCAGCTTGAGCGAGAGCAGCGCCGTCGTCGCGACCCCCAGCGCCACGGCAAGGGCCAGATAATCCCAGTAGGCGAGCGCGCCGGCAAGGATGGTGACGAGGGCGGCGACCTCGGTGGTCATCCCCGCATCGCTGCCCCAGGAGGTGATGAAGTAGCCGACGGCGATGAGCACGCCCAGGGGGAGGATGATGCCGACAAAGGCCCAGGGCGAGTCGAGCAGGTCGGCGACGAGCGCCGCCGCCGCGCCGACGAGGCTGAAGAGGGCGAAGGTGCGCACGCCGGCAAAGCTCTCCGTCCGCCGGTCCGGCAGTGCGATCTGCTCGGAGGCGTGCTCCCGTTGCAGTCCGACCAGAATCCCGATGAAGAGGGCGACGCCAAAACGGTAGAAGAGGGCGGCTTCGGATGCGTTGATGGTGTCCATGGCGTGGCAGTCATGGCTCCTAGAGTTGACGTTTTCTGGAGTATAGCGCACGAGCCGCCGCCCTGACCAATGTGAGGTGCTGGATGAGCCGGTGCTGATTTCCTTTTATGGGTCGTCTGCAGTATATTCAGCCGGCGGGGCGACCTCTGGTGGCGTGAAGGTGTGTGAAGGAGTACCGGTAGCGTGGATGTGAGTTGGAGTGGCTTTCTGGTGGACCTGGGACTGGCCTTTGTTAGCGGGCTCGCGATTGGCGTGGAGCGCGAATTGCGGGGGAAGCCTGCGGGGATCAGCACGCACACGCTGATCATTGGCGCTTCAATGCTCTTTTCATTCCTCTCGCGGGCGGTCAGTCCGGAAGATCCGACGCGCGTTGCCGCGCAGATTGTGACCGGCGTTGGTTTTCTGGGGGCTGGCGTCATTCTCCGCTTTGAAGCTGAGGTCGGAGAGAGCCGCGTGACCAACCTGACGACGGCTGCCAGCATCTGGTTCTCGGCGGCGATTGGGATGGCGCTCGGATTCGACTATCACCTGATTGCCATGCTGGCTACCGCGTACGTCGTGCTGATTGCGCGTATTCCCCGGATCAACAAGAAGGGGTAGCAGGGCAGCAAATCGCAGCGGTCAGGCGCTGTAGATCGGGCGTCGCGGTCGCGGCGATAGCCGCCGCGATGTGCCCTTCGACGTCCGGCGCGGCAGCCATCACTGCCAACGGCGCGAAGCTTATCTGGCCCTTCTCTTCCACCAGCAGGCCGCGCAGCTTCAAGCACAACGGTTTGATTGGCAGCGCCCGCGCGCAGCGCAGGTTACAGCGCTCGCAGATCTTGTCGGAGAGGCAAAAGACATCCTGCCTGTTTCTGCCGGGGGAAGCGCTACAGGCGCGCGTCGCGGCTGTGAATGCCGGTACTCCCGTCGGGGCGGGCGCCGCTACGCTCTTCTATCTGTGGTGTGCCGTCTCCCTCGGCGCAGCGGACTTCGAAGGTGTGCCGCCCTTCGGCAAAGGGCCATTCGTAGCGCCAGATGACCCACGTCGTCTCTGAGAGCGGCGTCCGCAGCTGGGCCGGCTGCCACGCGCCGCCGTCGACGCGCACCTCCACGCGCGAGATGCCGCGCGCCCCGGCGTAGGCAATGCCGCCGACAGGCACGAAGCGCTGCCCGCCCCGTTCGAGGACGCGGTCGACTGCGACCGTATCTACGACCGACGTCGCCTTGACCCGCGCCACCCGGTCCCAGTTGCGCTCGACCCAGTAGCCGTCGCGGTACTCGTCGGTTACTTCAATCGACGTAATCCACTTCGGCTGCTTCATGCCGTACCGGTCGGGGATCCAGATGCGCAGGGGGAAGCCGTGGTCCACCGGCAGGGGCCGTCCGTCCCAGGCGTAGCAGAACATAATTCGCTCGTCGGCGGCGATAAGGTCGAGGTCGACCGTCTCGTAGAAGCCGTCGCCCGACTCGATGAACAGGTAGCGCGCCCCATCCTGGACGCCGGCGTCGGCGAGGACCTCCTGCACGCTGGCACCGGTCCACAGGGTGGTGCTGATCAGCTCCGTGCCCACGCGCCCCGAGATGCAGGTGAGGGTCACGTACTGGTCGCGCGGCTCATAGTTGTTGCGCAGGGCGTCGAGGTCGAGCAGCAGGGGATTATCCACCATCCCGGCAATCGGCAGCACCCAGCTCGCGCCGTCGATGACGGTCGGCTCGGTGCGCAGGAAGACCTGGTAATGATCCTCGACCGGCGTGTACTCGGGCCGCGTGCCGGGGACGGGGACGACGGAAGCGCCGGTATTGGGGAAGGGCGTCCCCCGCGGGCCGACGCCGGAAGTGGTATCGGCGGCGGCGAGTGCTGCTTCCCGCCGCCGCTCCGCCGTCGCCAGCACGGCGCCCACGCCGCCGCCGACGACGGTAATCGTGGCGGTCGCCGCGCCGAGGCGAATGAGGAAGCTGCGGCGATCGATCTTCTCCACTGCGGCCGCGCCCTCCACTGTGGGCGCGGCCTCCAGCGCGGCTGCCTCCGGAGGAGCAGGGGGCGGTGCGGGCGCCTCCGCGGGCGTCGTCAGGCGGTTGTAGGCCAGCGCCAGCGCTGCGCCCCAGCCGAGAAAGAGGGCGGCGAGATATAGAAGGTGGACGATAGGGCTGACCGCAGCCTGGCTGATCGCCAGACTAATCGCGACCAGCGGCAGACCAAAGAGGACGCCCAGCAGCAGGCCGGTGCCGGGGGAGACATGCATCCGGCGAGCGCGTGCTTCCAGCACGGAAAAGAAGAGCGCGCCGGCGACGACGCCGCCCAGCAGAAACTGGATCACAGCGATAATCCGCTCCGCCGTTTTCGCCGCGTCGACGACGCTGATGCCCAGGAGGCGCAGCGTATCGATCATGGCGTCGATGCCGAAGGTGATGATGCTGCCCGGCAGCTCCCGCGCCACCCAGTTAAAGAGGTCGTAGGGCACGAAGGGCAGGCCCAGCGCCTCGCGGCCGAGGAAGGACAGCCCTATCAGCGCCGCCGTCACCATCCCGCCCACCAGCGCCCCCAGCGCCACGTTCGCTTTCCTCATCCTCGGCCTCCGTCGTCTCACCTGCTTTTCGTTCTGCGATCAGTATGAACCGCAGATCTTACGAGACTGTTACGGGGAGCTGAGCGAGTAGCGCGGGATGCTTAGCGTCCGCCTGCGTCCCTCATTCGATGTTCACGACGACGACGGGGCAGCGCGATTCTGCCAGCACGTACTCCACGCGCGGGCCCATGTAGAGTCGGGCTGCGCCGGGGCGCAGATCGGTCCCCAGGACGATGAGGTCGATATCCTCGGCGCGGGCGACCTCCATGATCTTCTCCTCTGGCTGCTCCCCTTCGACCACCAGCGTCTCGGCCTGGACGTCGTAGAGCAGGGCGAGCTCGGCCAGCTCCTCCACGATCTGTTGCGCCTGTTCGTGTTGCCGGACGCGGTAATCCGCACTCGCCGCCTCTCGATACTCATAGCGGCCCGTCTCCGGCTCGACGACGTGCATGATAAGTACGCATTGTGCGCCGGGCCGGGCCAGTGAAAAGCCGACCTCCGCTGCGTGGCGCGCGGCCACCGTCCCCGTTGTCGGGATCAGGATTCGCTCCGGCTCCCACGCTTCCAGTTCGCGCGGGCCCTGGACGACCATCGTGGGCACGGGCGCAATGCGTACCAGCGCGTCGACCAGCGGGCTGAAGAGGATGTTGCGCCCGCGATGCCGCTCCGAAGCGCCAAGCACAAGCAGGTCGTAATCCTTGGACACTTCATTCAGAATCGTATCGGTGCGGTCGGCGCTTTCGACGACCTTACGCACCACTTCGTTGCCCTCAAAAATCGTCGCCACGTCGGCGAGGAAGGCTGCGCCTTCTGCTGCTTCTCCTGGCTCGGCCACGTTAAACAGCGTCAGCGAAAGGTCGGTGTGCGCGCCCATCCGCTCCAGCAGTCGCGCCTCCACCGTCTGGACGCCGGTGCCAAAGCCCTCCCGTCGCCGCATCGGCAAGAGCACGCGATGAATGCGCGCGACGACGCTTTCGGCGGCCATTTCCTCCTGCCGCAGCCGCGCAAGCTCCTGCTCTTCTGGCTCCACATGGCGCAGCACCCAGCGCAGCGCCGCCGGCGCCATGAGCGAAGTCGCCATCGCCATAATGACGATAATCGAGAACATATCCTGCCCCAGGATGCCAAGTTGGAGGCCGATGGTGGCGATGATGATCTCCATTGCGCCGCGCGCGTTGAGGCCGGCGCCAAAGCTGAGGGCCGTCCAATGGTCGCGCCCACCGATGAGCCGCGCGCCGACATACGTCCCCACCACCTTGCCCATCGTGGCGATGAAGATGACCAGCAGCGCGATGAGGATCAGGGTCGGCTCGAGCAGATTGAGCACGTTGACCTTCAGGCCGGCCGTGGCGAAGAAGATCGGCGCGAAGATGCCCAGGGCGACGCTTTCGAGCTGGTGGTGGACCTTCGCCGGCAGGCGGGGCATCTGAGCAAAGAGAATGCCCATCACAAAGGCGCCCAGAACCGCTTCCAGATGCAGGGCCTGCGTTATCGCACCCCAGGCGAAGGTTAGCACGACCACCAGGGTCAGCAGGCGGTCCTGACTGATCACCTCATCCTGGACGAAGGCGAGAACGCGGCGGACGAGCCAGCGGCCGACGGTGAAGCTCAGCACCATGAAGGCCAGCACGCTGCCGACGGTGGCAAAGATCGACCCCGCGGTCACCGCCTGACCACCTGCCAGACCGGCGACAATCGAGAGCAGGATCCACCCCGTCGTGTCGTCGCTCATCCCGGCGGCGATAATCGTCTGGCCGATATCGCGGCGCATGAGATTGAGATCCATCAGGACCTTGGCGATGACCGGGATGGCCGAGATGGACATCGCCGTGGCGACAAAGAGGGCGAAGACCAGACGCTGATCGGGATCGGCAAGCAGAAAATCAGGCAGAAAGAGGCCCAGCAGAAAGCCGCTGGTAAAGGTCGTGATGATACCCCCATAGGAGACGCCCAGAGCTGTGCGTGCGTGGCGGCGGATCAGCGCCAGGTCCGTCTCCAGCCCAGTGATCAGCAGCAGAAAGATGGCGCCGATCAGACTGACCACTTCCAGGAGATAACCCTGCACGGCACTCTGCGGTATGATCCACTCGCCCAGGACGGGTATGAGGCTGCTCAAAAAGGACGGCCCGAGAAGAATGCCGGCGAGAATCTCGCCCACCACAGCCGGCTGGCCGAGTCGCTGGGCCACTTCCCCCAGCGCGCGCGCCGCAAAGAGGAGCAGGGCGACCTGAAAGAGAAGGACCAGAATGTCATGGTGTGGTGCTGCAGTAAAAATATCCATTTTGTATCCTTTGCCAGACTTCAGCGCGTCGCTTTTAAGCAGGAGGAGCCAGCCAAGACCCGCTGCGCTAAAACTTTCAGTGGCCGATGAGTGGTGCGCGTTCATTATAGAGGCTGGCGGGGAGAGACCCAACCACCCTCTGCGGCGCTAACGTTATTTTTACGTCTCCTGCGCGTACGTTTGTTCGCATGGGCTAAGAAGCCACCGTTTTGCGGAGAAAGGTGTCGGTCAGCGTCGACGCCGCCGCGTGCAGGCGCGGCACGGGCAGCGCGTAGCACTTCCTCGCGCCGTTGCACCGCCGCCCGTTTATCAGCTCAGGATCAAAACCCCCACAAAAGGGTTCGTCCGGTACCCACGGTGCGGGTCGTGACTGGAGATGTAGGAGAGCGATACGCTCTCGCCCGGTCCAGCGTCTATCGCTACCTGAACGAGGACATGTCTGGTGTAATGGCTGACACCTGAATGCCTGCTCGAACTTGCTTCGGCGCAACATAGGGAACTTTATGGTATACTCGACTTGTTGGGATAAACAAAAGGAAGATGGACGTGTTGAGAGAGATGTGGACAACCCGGGATGTAGCGGAGGCCGCAGCCGACGGGGGCCGGCCGGTCACCCAGGAGTACGTTCGGCAATTGTGCAAGAGCGGCCACATTCCGGCGATCAAGCCCTCTCGCGACTGGTTTATGCGGGAGAAAGACGTCCGCGCCTGGCTAGACCATTGGCTGGACGGCGGCTCGGGTAGGAGAGACAAGGCCGGAGAGGAAGAGACTTGCGTATGAGCGAAGAAACAACGAACGAACGATTCCCACCCGAGGTGCCCGCATCTCAGCAAACGCGTGCGGCGAATGCCAAAGAGGGTTTCAATAAGCGCTTGATGGTCGTGGGCATCGGCGCTTCGGCCGGCGGGCTGCAGGCGCTGCAGGGCTTTTTCGATGCTCTTCCCCGCGACACCGGCATGGCTTTCGTCGTCGTCACCCACATGGCGCCGGATAAGGAAAGCCAATTGCCGGCAATCCTGCAAAAGCACACGGCGATGCCCGTACGCCAGGTGCGGGACCTGACGGCCATCGAAGCGGACCGCGTTTACGTCATCCCGCCTGGCCGGCGCATCCTCGTCACCGACACGCATCTGGATACCGAGGAATTTGAGGAACCACGTGGACGCCGCACGCCCGTCGACGACTTCTTCCGCAGTCTGGCCGACGTCCATCGGGATGGGGCGGTGGCCGTTATTCTCAGCGGCGGAGGCACCGACGGCGCCGTGGGCGTCAAGGCCATAAAAGAAGAAGGCGGCGTCTTGCTAGTCCAGGACCCGGCCGAGGCGGCGCACGACAGCATGCCGCGGGCGGCCATCGCCACCGGCGTGGCAGACGTGGTGCTGCCGGTCGCCGAGCTGGCCCAGAAGCTGGTAGCCTATCAAAGGAATGGCGCTCGTGTCCCGTGGGATCCGGAAGCGCTAACCGACAGCGAGGTGGAAAGCCTCTACCGCATCCTGAGCCAGGTGCAGGTAGAGACCGGTCACGACTTCAGCCAGTACAAGCGCTCCACCCTGCTGCGCCGCATTCACCGGCGCATGCAGCTCCACGGTTACGTCAGCCTCGAACCCTACCTGGGCTATCTACGGCACCATGCCGACGAGGCGCGCGCGCTGTTCAACGATCTGCTCATCGGCGTCACCAACTTCTTCCGCGACAAGGTCGCTTGGGAAGAACTGGCCGAACAGGTCATCCCCGCCCTGTTTGAAGGTAAGGGGCAGGGCGACAGCGTGCGCGTCTGGAGCATCGGCTGCAGCACGGGCGAGGAGGCGTATTCGCTGGCCATCCTCCTGTTAGAACATACCGCGACGCTGGAGGCCCCTCTCTCTACCGCCCCTAGCCTGCAAGTCTTTGCCAGCGATCTGGACGATGGCGCGCTGGAGAAAGGGCGGCAAGGCGTTTACCCGGCGGCAATCGAAGTCGACGTCAGCCAGGAGCGGCTGGAGCGCTTCTTCGTCAAGGAGGGAGACCACTATCGGGTCAAAGAGGAGCTGCGGGACATCGTCCTCTTCTCAAACCACAGCGTCCTGCGCGACCCGCCCTTCTCGCGCATGGATCTCATCAGCAGCCGCAACCTGCTTATCTACCTGCGGCGCGGGTTGCAGAAAGACGTCTTCCAGATTTTCCACTACGCGTTGCTGCCCGAAGGCTATCTCTTTTTGGGCAACGCCGAGTCCGCCGAAATGGTGCCCCGGCTGTTCCAGACTGTAGATAAGCGGTATGGTCTCTACCGGGCGCTCCCCTGGCAAGGGGAGCAGCCACCGGTGCCTACTCTACCACTATCCGTGTTCAGCCGGCGCTCCGAACAACCAGTGCCCCAGTGGTCGGATCGGCGGCAGCTCGCGCGTGGTGCAACGGTACGGGCGACAACGGGCGTTCACCTGGAGCTGTTGGAAAAAACCGCGCCGCCGAGCATTGTGGTGGACGAGGCGTTTCAAATCGTCCATTATTCGCCGACCGCCGGGCGTTACCTGCAGTATCCTGGCGGCGCGGTCACCAACGACCTGCTGGCGGTGGTGCGCCCCGAGCTGGAGGTCGAGCTGCGGGCCGCACTGTTCCAGGTCTTTGAGCAGAACAAGCCCGTCTTCAGCAGCCCTCTATCTGTGCAGTTGGAGGGAGGCCGGGTACCGTCCCACCGCTTGATCGTCGCTGTGCGTCCCCATCAGCCCGACCCCGACCAGATGGCTGCAGCCGTTGAAACGGACACCGGCGAGGTCGATAGCCCGGCTGCTCCTCGACTGGCGCTTATCTTTTTTCTGGAGGACCAGGTAACGGCTCCAGAGGAGTTCTCTGCGCCAGCAGCATCCAGTGAGGGCGAAGGGGGTCGGGAAGAGGGTGAGGTCGCTATCGGACAGACCGAAACGGACGAGGAGGTACAGCGGTTGCGAGCGCGGCTGCAGACTATCAGCGAGCGGTATGAAAGCGCGAACGAAGAGCTCAAAGTGGCCAACGCAGAGCTGCAGAGCATCAACGAAGAGTACCGCTCGGCGACCGAGGAGCTGGAGACGAGCAAGGAAGAGCTGCGCTCATTAAACGAGGAGCTGCAGACGGTCAATACCGAGCTCAAGAACAAGCTGGAGGAGGTCAGCCGCGCCCACGGCGACCTAGAGAACCTGATGGCGGCGACGGAGATCGCCACCCTCTTCCTCGATCGGGAGCTGCGTATCCAGCGCTACACCGCCAGCACCGCCGAGCTGTTCAACGTCATGCCCGGCGACCGGGGCCGGCCCCTCGGCCACCTGACCAACCGGCTGCAGTACGGTGGCCTGACCGAAGATGCGCGCCAGGTGCTGGAGACACTGGTCCCGGTGGAGCGCGAAGTGCAGGACGTCGAGGGGCGCTGGTTTATGGCCCAGCTGCGCCCCTACCGCACGCTCAACGACCGCATCGACGGGGTTGTGCTCACTTTCGTCGATATCGGCGACCTCAAAGAGACAGAAAGTGCCTTACGGGCTGAGAAAGAGTTTAGCATAAAGATCGTAGACACCGTGCGGGAAGGACTGCTGGTCCTGGAGCCGGATCTGACGGTGGAGTTTGCAAACGAGTCGTTTTACGAGATGTTCGAGGTGCGGGAGGTAGAGACGGTCGGCAGCTACATCTACAACCTGGGCAACGGCCAGTGGGACATACCGGAGCTGCGGACGCTGCTGGAGGAGATTCTGCCAGAACGCAAGGTATTCAACGGCTACCGGGTGGTCCACACCTTTGAACAGGTCGGCTACCGGGTGATGCTCCTCAACGCTCGCCGCCTCGACCACATCGACAAGATTCTACTGGCCATCGAAGACGTCACAGAGAAGGAGCAGTACGAAGCCGAACTGCGGGCGCGGCAGCGCGAACTCGCCGCCCTCAACGAGACGCTGGAGCAGCGGGTAGCGCGCCGCACCTCCCAGGTGGAGAAGTTGGCCCGAGAGCTGACGATGGCCGAACACGAGGAGCGGGGGCGTATCGCCCAGGTCCTGCACGACGATCTGCAACAGCAGCTTTACGCGCTGCAGATGCAATTGACCTTCTTACGGGCGGAGACGACACCTGCGGCGGAAGCGGAGATTGCGGAGATGGAGGAAGCATTGCAGACAGCGATCCAGACAGCCCGCCAGCTGAGTGTGGATCTGAGCCCGCCGATCCTGGAGGGAGAGGGTTTGACGGAGGGGATTGGCTGGCTGGCCAACCTGATGGAGGAGCGGCACCGCTTACAGGTCGAGGTGGAGGCGGCGGATTCCTTCGTCATACCCGACGTCGACCGGCGCGTGCTGCTATTTCAGGCGGTACGCGAGCTGCTGTTCAACGTGGTCAAACATGCGCGCACGCCGGAGGCGACGGTGCGGCTGCAGGTTGTCGACGAGCCGGAACAGGAGCGGGTGTATCGCATCGACGTCGTCGACCAGGGCGTCGGTTTTGATCCGGAAGTGGTGCTGGGGCCGGAGGCCAAGCCCAATGGGCGCGGTTTGCTGCATATCCGGCAGCGGCTGGAGATGATCGGCGGGCGGCTGGAGGTGGAGTCGGTGCCGGACGACGGGACGCGGATGACGATTGTGGTCCACTTGCATGGAGAGGCGGTCGATAGCCATACGCCGGCGCCCGATCAAGATGAGTAAACTTTGAGAGAGCGCACACCTTCCATCCTCCTGATAGAAGACCACGCCACCCTCGGCCGGATACTGGCCCGCTTCCTGCGTGAGCGCGGCAACATGGCGATCTGGGCTCTGGTGGAAACGGCGGAAGCGGCGCTGGAGCGGTTGGCCGCCCGCCCGGCGAACGGTGGGCCCCCTGATCTGATCCTGATCGACGCTTCCCTGCCCGAGATGAGCGGCATCGACCTCGTCGCCGAGCTGGCCCGGCGCTATCCCGAGCTGCCCTGCCTGATGCTCTCTGCCCACAGCGATCCCAAGTACGTGCGCCAGGCGCTGGACAACGGCGCCCGCGGCTACGTGGCCAAGGGCGATCCGCCGGTCGTCGTCGAGGCGGTGGGACAGGTGCTGAATGGCGAGATCTACCTGAGCGATGTGATGCGCCAGGCGATGGACGCTTAAGCGGGACAGCCTGCTGGGCTCAGGCTAGATTCGAGATTGAGTCTTATTGCCGGGCGAGGCAAGGTCACCGTTCACAGTCGCTAAGCGCGCTGTGTTGTAAGGGACACGCAGCCGGAAGAGCGTCATCGAATACGGCTCACCCCCCGCCAGCGCGTGGCGGGCGTCTCAGCTTTTCGAGCGGGAAGTGTGAAAGAACCGCCGGTTACATCGTCCGATCCACAAACTCGCGGTCGTGAACCTCTACCGGCTCCTTCATCAGCTCCAGCACGCCGCGGGCGACGTGCTCGGAGAGGCGGCGGAACGCTTCCTCCCCTTTCTCTTTCGTCGCTCGGAGCGGGTTGCCGATGGTGCCGCTTTCGATGAACTCGTGGTGGTCCATGGGGAAGGTGAAGTAAGTGTAGCCCTCGAACTCCACGTCGGGCATCCCGTCCTCTTTGGAGAAGGTGCGGGGCAGGAACTCGGGAATGTGGGCGCGGGTGTGCTCGGCGCGCTCCATGCGCACCTTGTCTTCGTTCCACGCCAGGTCCTGCGACGTCTCTAGCTCGCTGGCGTGCCAGCCAGGCGTCTCCTCGGGCGGGTTCTCCACCACGTCCTCCAGCAGACCGTAATAGCGCTCCATATACGGCTTGACGAAGCCGACGAGGGCGCCGGTCTCGTAGCGGATGCGCCTCAGAACCGGGTCGACGACCTTGACGTTGGAGCCGTGACCGTTGATAAAGATGATGCGGTTGAAGCCGTGGTGGATGAGGCTGCGCGCCACGTCGTACATCACGGCCAGCAGTGTCGAGCTGCGGACGGTGATCGTGCCCCGTCCCTTGCCCGGCTCGTGCATGTGCTGTGGCGAGTAGCCCATCCAGATCGGGGGCGTGTGGAGCACGCCGATCATGTGCGCCACGCGCCGGGAGACCTCCACTGCGGTAATCGTGTCGGTGTAGAGGGGCAGGTGCGGCCCATGCTGCTCCAGGCTCGCCACCGGAACCAGGATCAGATCCTTTTCCTCGAGATAGGCGTTGATGTCGACAAAGGTCAGGTCTCCCAGATCCCAGGAGATAAACTGCTCCCGGAACGCCTCGTCGCCCTCTGTGAGCCGGGGGAGCGTGCTATAGTCTCTGCCATTTCCTGCTATCATCTTTCCTCCTTCTGGGCCATCATTTCGATGAAGAGTTCGGCGACCTTTGTGCCGAACCCGGGATCGTTAACGTGATGGTCGAATGTCAGAACCGGAACATCGTCGTCGATCTCCCGGCGTAATGTCTCTCTGAATGCTCTGTCCGCCTCCGGGTCCCAGAACGGGCCGTCGGGCACGTTGGGAATGGAAAGGCCCTCTGTCGGTAGCGCAATCACCAGCGGCCCCTGGGCGAGATTGAGCCGGTCGGCGAAGAGGTGGCCGAGCTGGACCATCTCTTCGTGGCTCGCTCGCACCAGCGTGTACTCCGGGTTGTGGTCGTACACCGGCCGGTCGGCGAGCTCCTCCGGAATCTCGTGCGAGTGGAAGACGGCGAAGTCGATGCATCCGGGGACCACCACCTGCGGCAGCCCCAGCAGACCGACACGCTTCAGGCGGTTCGGGCCGGCGTCGTGGATGCCGCCGACCATTGGATCGTAGGTCTCGTTTGTCGTGTAGTCGATGACGCCGACAAATTGGTCCGCCTCGGCCAGCTCCTCCATCGCCGTCCCGCCGACGCCGTTGGAATGGAAGATGACCGCTTCGTAGCCCGCTTCCGCCAGCCGGTCCTTCAGGGCCATCACCGCCCGCGTCGTGTTGCCCAGCATCGTCACCGCCACGTAGCGTTCCCCCGCCGGCGGCGCCGGCAGCGTCTGGCCGTGTTCGACCATCCCTTTTATCGCGGCGGCCGCGTTCGTAAAGACGGTGGTCGCGATCGGGTTGAGGCCCAAAATGTCGACGATAGAGTGCACGACCATGATGTCCTTCGTTCCCACCAGGGGGTCGAAATAATGTTTGCCGGAGGCGATCGGGGAGACAAGCACCTTGGGCACGCCGACCGGCAGCTGCATCATGGCTGTGGCGCCCATGACGGCCCCCTCGGCGCCGCCCAAGGCAATCACGGCGTCTATCTTGCCCTCTGCCCACAGCTCCCGCACCAGCTTCTTCAGGGCCTCGCTCATCCCGTGGACGGCGCGCCCGCGGCTGCCGGCGTTGCGCAGGGCGTCGATAGTTGTATCTCCATAGCGCGCCACCTGCGCCCGGCTGATGTCCCGCTCTGGGTCGAGCGTGATTCCGATCGGCTCGTCGAGAATGCCCGAATCGACGACGATCGTCTCCAGATCCATCTCCTGCAGGCGATCCCGGAGGTAGGCGATCTCTTCCCCTTTGGTGTCCAGTGTTCCAATGACGACGACTTTTTTGCTCATTCTGCTCCGTGATGCCCTCCGGGAGGCTTTGCGCCGAGCGCGCCCATGCTGTAGCGGCTGGTCGCGCCTCCCGGAGGCTGTTTCGCGTGATCCGCCGGGAGGCTTGCATCGGACATGCGCGCTAGAGAGCCACTCGCCGCGCCTCCCGGAGGTTGGTCGTAAGCGCTACTCTTTAATCAGCGGCAGAAGGTTGTTTGCCGTCTCTTCGACGAGCCAGCTATAGAACTCGTCCGACAGCACGCCGCTACCATGATCCTCGATGAACTTTAACTGCTCTGGCGTCAGCTCCTCTTCCGCCTCGGCCATTGCATTCTTGTACGGGTTGGCTGGTGTGCGGTCGATGGGGGCCACGAACTCGACGGTGAGGGCGCCGTCGTATCCTGCCTGACGCAGGGTGTCCACGACCTTTGCCCAGTCGTAGGTGCCCATCCCACAGGCCATCCGGTTGTTGTCGGCGACGTGGAAGTCCACCAGCTTATCGCCGGTGTTGAGGATCGCCTGCATCGGATCGGCCTCTTCAATGTTGATATGGAAGGCGTCAAGGCAGACGCCGCAGTTCGGGCCGACCTCTTCCGCCAGCAATACCGCCTGATCGTGCCGGTTGAGGAAGTAGGTCTCGAAGCGATTCAGCGGCTCCAGCGCCAGGCGCACGCCCGCCTTCTCGGAATGGCCGTAGACTTCGCGCAGCCCTTCGACCGCCCACTGCCACTCCTCTTCCGGGGAGGCCGTCGGCGTGACCTTGCCCACCTCGCCGGGGACGATGGTGAACTCGTAGCCGTCCAGCTCTTTGATCATGTCGACGCAATCTTTGAGGTACTGGATCGTCTCGGCGCGCACCGCCTCCTCGTTGCTGATCAGATCCCGCCCTTCGAACATCAGGCTGACCGAGCCCCAACAGCGCAGATTGTTCTCCTTGAGCAGGCGGCGGACCTCATTAGTGTCATATTCGTCGGGTGCACCGCTGATCTCAATGCTGTCATACCCGTACTTGGCCAGGCGACGAATCGTCGTCTCGATCGGCTCCGCCCGCATCCAGTTGTGCATAGAAAGGTGCATCTGATGTATCCTCCTCGTCTATCGACAGTTACCTTTACAACATCACATATTATTGCGCCCGCTCACTGCAGGCACTCTACCAACAACTCATACAGCCCCTGTACTTCCAGGCCGTACTCCCCGGCGTAGCGCTCCAGATGGACGAGCGTCTCGGGGTCGTCACAGACGACGACCTCCGCGCCGGCGTCCTGTGCATCGTTGAGGCGGGCGCGGGTCAGCTTCTCGGCGATCTCCGGCCGGGTAAACTGCAGCGCCGTGTTGCCGGCGGGGTGCGCCCGCTCGCGCCGCCAGAACAGCTCCACCAGCTCCGCGTCCGCCGGCAGCACCGCCTGCAGCAGCCGGCGCGGCGCCTCGTGGCGGATGGGGACCCGCACCGCATGGGTCGGGTCGACGTATGCCACCTGCTCCATCCCTTCCGAGCGGTTAAACGCCAGCTTCCCCGCCTCCAGCGCCCCCGCCAGGAAGACGGTTACTTCCTGCAGGCGGATCTTCTCCGGCCACGGCAGGTCCAGCCGCTCTTCGTAGAGCTGGCGGAAGGCGAAGTAGTCGCCCGGGGAGAGAACGAACAGGCGGCTGGCGCGGCTCTGTTGCAGCTCCTCCAGATTTTCCCGGGCAACGGCAAGCGCCGTTTCCGGAAAGCCGAGCGAGCTGGGGAAGAAGGCGTTGTTGCGCCCGACGCCCACGAGCACCGGCTCCACCCCCGCCGCCGCCAGCAGGCGTCGTGCGGCAGCCAGCGTCTGCGGGCGCAGATAGACGGCGGCGTCCCCGACGAAGAGCGCGTGTTCCCCCTGGCCCTCCACCGCCTGCGGCGCCTCCTCACGGTACGGATTGCGCCACTGCTTCACCCGCTCCTGAATCTTATACGCCGCCTGTGGCGCGAGTCCCGCCTGCGCCACTTCCGCGCGCGCAGCGGCAAGCGCCTCCGGCAGCGGTTGCGAGGTGACACACCACGCCCGCGAATTGCCGCCGTCGGGCGCGGTATAGAGGTTGCCCACCGTCTCCTCGTTCCACTCCAGGAGCCCACGGCGGACCGAGGCGACCAGCAACGCCCAGCCATGGGGAGAGTGGGCCTCACGGTGGGTGACGAGTTCGACCGGCCCCACGTGCCGGCACATGAGGCAGTAGCGACAGTTCTCAGTGGTAGCGATTACATCTTGAAGCATAAGCTTTCTTCCAATTTCCCGGCGGATGAAAAGCCGACCGGCTTTAAAGCCGACCGGCTCAGAAGCCGACCTTGCCGGGATTCATAATGCCGTTGGGGTCGATGGTGTCCTTCAGTGACTGCAGGAAAGGCCAGGCCTCGCCGTATTGGCGGCGCATGTAGCGGGCCAGCTTCAGCCCGACGCCGTGGTGCTCGTTGATCATGCCTCCGTTTTCGATCACGGCCGTCATCGCCCTGTTCCAGACGCGGTTGTGCAGGCGGAGCGCCTCTTCGGCGTCCTCCGGCG
The DNA here is from genome assembly GCA_033722535.1 of Promineifilaceae bacterium (SeqCode). GTDB lineage: Bacteria > Chloroflexota > Anaerolineae > Promineifilales > Promineifilaceae > JAAYYY01. The sequence continues at coordinate 8,651 of JAWVYW010000021.1, read as the reverse complement.
GCGCTTCGATAATGAAGCGCGAGTAGAGCATGACGCCCCAGTGGAACCAGTGGGAAAAGTGGCCGATCCACTGGATGTCCCACTCCGCGAAGTTGCCTTCCACCGCCTCTTTGATCGCCCAGTAAAGCGGTTCGATCTTGTCGTAGGTCGTGATCGTTTCCGTCGTACCATACATCCAGGGCAGTTTCAGGTTCTGTGGCGGATAGTAAAAGTCATACCGCTGGCGCCACCACCGCTCGCCCGGTTCACGCCCCAGGTCGCGGGCGCCGAGCTCGCGCGCAATCTCCATCGCCTTCTCTTCCTGCAGAGCGGCGATGTCGGGGTCGCCGTCGAAGCCGATGACCATGTAGGCGCCGTCATATTCGTAGCCCAAAATCTTCTTGACCCGCGACCGCGTGGAGGCGGGATCGTAGAGGCGAATGACGAAGGGATCGAGGCGGCGCGTCATGATCAGCCGCCCCGCCTCCAGCGCCTTGCCGAGGTCGTCGAAGAGGAGCGCGCGCAACAGGCGCGCTTCGGGAATGTAGTCGACCTGCATCGTCGCCTTGGTGATGACGCCGAAAGTCCCTTCCGCCCCGAGAAAGAGACGGAAGAAGTCGGGGCCGGCGGCGTGTTGGGGCACCGGGGGCGTGCGGATGATGCGCCCCGTGGGGAGGACAACCTCCATATTGAGTACCATGTCCTCCGCCTTGCCATACTTCGTGCTGATCGTCCCCGTTCCGCGCGGGGCCAGGGCGCCGCCCAACGTGGCGCAGTTGGCGGAAGCGGGGTAGTGCGGGAGGGTTAACTCTTTTTCATTCAGCGCCCACTCCAGCTGGGCCAGATTGATACCTGCCTCCGCGGTCACGGTGAGCGACTTCTCGTCGATCTCGATAATCTTGTTCAGCCGCTTCGTGTCCAGGATGATGCCGCCGAACATCGGCAGCGCGCCGCCCTGGGTGCCGGAGCCGCCGCCCCAGGGGACGACCGGGATGCGGTACTTGTTCGCCACCTCCAGCACTTCGGCAATCTCTTCGGGGGAGGCCGGATGGACAATGTAGTCGGGGGTCGGCAGTCGCTCGCCCCGGTCAAGCCACATCTGGGGCATCCACGACCAGTCGGTCGAATAGACGAGCTTATCTGTCTCTCCAACCGTTATATGATCCGCGCCGACGATCTCCTCGAGCTCGCTGCGGACCATTTCGAAGGGGAACGCATTGGTTATAGCCATGCGAAGGTTAACTCCTTTCGTCGAAAGTTAGCGTGAGGCGCAGCGCCGCGCCGAAGGGATGGGCGCCTTCGTGAACGTTCCCCGGAGCGCCGGAAAAGCGGTAGCCGTCCTTCTCCATCGTCAGTTACGTCTCCTTCTCTTCCAGCGCATGTAGCTTGTTAAAGGTCGGCGAAAGCGCGGGGTACAGGTCGCGATAGAGGTCGTAGACGTTCTCGTATCGTGAAGAAACACCAGGGCGGGGCGCTGTCCGCCCGGTGACGCGGATCATGCTCTGGCAGGCGTCGGGGACGGTTGGATAGAGGTCGGCGCCCACGGCGGCGAGCAGCGCCGCGCCGAAGGCGGCGCCTTCTGTGGTGTTGACTGTCTGCAGCTCTGTGCCCAGTACGTCGGCCATGATCTGGCGCCAGAGCGGGCTGCGCGCGCCGCCGCCGGAGATCCGGACCTGCTCTATCTCGCCCAGGCCAGAGCGCTGCAGCAGTTCGAAGCTGTCGCGAAGGCCGAAGGCCACGCCCTCCAGAACGGCGCGCGTCAGGTGCGGTTGCCGGTGGCGGACCGTCAGCCCGACGAACGCGCCGCGCGCCAGCGGATCGGGGTAGGGAGTCCGCTCGCCACTGAGGTAAGGGAGGAAGAGAAGCCCTTCGCTGCCCGCCTCTACCGCTTCCGCCGCTTCCACCAGCGCAGCAAAATCCGACGCCGGCGCGAGGGTATCGCGGTACCACTGCAGGCTGCCGGCGGCGCTGAGCATGACGCCCATGAAGTGCCAGCGCCCGGGGACGGCATGGCAAAAGGCGTGGAGGCGCCCTTCCGGCTCTACCAGGGGGGCCGGCGTGGTGGCAAAGACGACGCCGGAGGTGCCGACGGTCAGGCCGACGAGGCCCGGCTCGACGATGCCCATCCCGACGGCGCCCGCTGCCTGGTCGCCGCCCCCGCCGACGACGGGCGTCCCCTCTACCAGCCCGGTCGCCGCCGCCCCCGCGGCGCTCACCGCCCCCGTAATCGCCGGCCCTTCGAAGGTGGGGGGCAGCCACTCCAGGGGAATCTCCAGCGCGTCGCAGATCTCCGGCGACCACGTGCGCTCGCCGAGGTCGAAGAGTATCGTACCGGCACCCCCGGCGCGGTCGGTGGCGTAGTCGCCGGTGAGGCGGTAGCGAATATAATCCTTGGGCAGCAAAATGTGAGCGACGCGGGCGTAAACATCCGGCTCGTGGCGCTGAACCCACAAAATCTTCGGTGCGGTGAAGCCGGTGAGGGCGTCGTTTCCGGTCACTTCAATCAGCCGCTCTTTGCCCACGCGCTCCCGGATCAGGTCGCACTCTACGCCCGTCCGCTGATCGTTCCACAGGATCGCCGGGCGGAGCACCTCACCCGCCTCGTCCAGCAGCACGAGGCCGTGCATCTGTCCCGTAAGGCCGATGGCGGCGATCGCCGCGCCGGCGACGCCGGCGTGGTCTAGCGCCTCTCGAATGCTCTGCGAGACCGCCTTCCACCACTCAACCGGCTCCTGCTCCGACCACAGCGGTTGCGGGTTGGAGAGGGTGAGCGGGGTGGAGGCGACGGCGACCACGTCGCCCCCTGCGTCCATTAGCAGCGCTTTTGCACTGGTCGTGGAGATGTCGATGCCCAACAGGAGCTGCCGCTCACTCATCCGTTGCCTCGTCGTTGCACGTGATCTTTCGCAAAACCGTTGTCAGTTGGACGCTTTAGCGTACGCCGAGTAGCAGCTCGACCGTCAGCTGATCGAGCCGCTCGTAGGGAATGCCCCGCGCGCCGAGCTGCTCCAGGTCAAATGAAGCGTCCCGCAGTGTCGCCGCCTTCTCCGCGCTGTAGGGGCCGAGGTGGCGCCCGGCGTCTTCTGGATCGGCGTTGATCTCCTCCAGCAGCGCCTGAATCTCGGGATCTTCGTTGAACTGCTGCGCCTTCTCCTTCAAAATCAGGTAGGTGCGCATGCAGCCGCGGGCAAACTCCTTGACCCCCTCGTAGTCCTCTGTGCGGTAGGCGTGGGCGTCGAAGTGGCGTGACCCGGCGTAGCCGACATCCTCCAGGAACTTGACGAGGAAGAACGCCGCCTTGGGATCGTAGGAGCCAAAGCGGAAATCCTGATCATAGCGTCCAAAGGCCTGGTCGTTGAGGTCGATGTGGAACAGCTTGCCGGCATCCCACGCCTGGGCGACGTTGTGCAGGAAGTTCAGCCCCGCCATCCGCTCGTGGGCGACCTCGGGGTTCACGCCGACCATCTCCGGGTGGTCGAGCGTCTCGATGAAGCCCAGCATTGCGCCGGTGGTCGCCAGGTACATGTCGCCGCGCGGCTCGTTGGGCTTGGCTTCGAGGGCGAAGTCGAGATCGTAGCCCTGGTCGCCCACGTATTCACAGAGGTAATTCAGCCCCTCGCGGTAGCGCTTGAGCGCTTCGAGAGGATCTTTGGCGGCGTCGGTTTCCACCCCTTCGCGCCCGCCCCAGAAGACGTAAGTCGTCGCGCCGAGCTCCACGCCAAGGTCGATGGCATCCATCGTCTTTTGCAGCGCAAACGCCCGTACCCGCGCATCGTTGGCGGTAAAGGCGCCGTCTTTAAAGGCGGGATGGGTAAAGAGATTGGTCGTCGCCATCGGCACCACCAGCCCCGTCTCGTCCAGCGCCTGCTTGAACGCCTTCACGATCTGGTCGCGCTCCGCCGGCGTGGCGTCGATGGGCACGAGGTCGTTGTCGTGGAAGTTGACGCCGTAGGCGCCGACCTCGGCCAGCAGGTGGACGATCTCCACCGGCGAGAGTGCGCGGCGCACCGGCCCCCCAAAGGGGTCGCGCCCGACGTTGCCGACGGTCCACAGGCCAAAGGTAAATTTGTCTTCAGGTTTGGGGGCATAAGGATCTGCCATCGCTATCCTCCGTCTGCTGCTTCCTGTTCGAATTCGGTGATTGAGGTTGTCATGAGATGCTGCATGCGGTGCTGGCCCTTGGGGATGATGTGACTCCAGAGAATGAAGAGCAGCGTGGAAATCAGCAGCACCTGAAAGCTGTACCGGTAGGCGAAGAAGGACCAGGGCTGGAAGAGGCCGATCACGCCCAGCACGATCCCGGCGATGATGATGCGCTCGATGATGCGGTAAATGCGCCGCGGCACCTCGTTGTTAAGGACGCTGGCGACGGCCCAGATGAGGGTGATGTAGAAGATGATGATAGCGAGGAAGACGAGGATAAAGGGTAGAGCAGCCAGCAGCACGTTCCGCGCCAGCTCCTCCTCCGGCACCCTCTCGGCGATGATCGGTCCGGCGGCGAGGCCGAGGACCAGCAGGATCACGCCGGCAATGGGCAGGCCCCAGGGCACGCGCGGGCGAATTTTCTTCAGCATAATGACTCCTTTACCGGGGCAAGGGGAGGGCGGCACCCTCCCCCTGCCCGTTCGTTTACCAGTCAGGTCAGTACTGGATGTCTACCTGTTTCTTCTTCTCTGCCGATTCCAGGATCGCGTCGGCGATGACCGCCGCGCGGTAGCCGTCCTCGAAGGTGGCGCCGTAGGGGGCGACATCCTTATTGTTGACGATACAGTCGAGGAAGTGGGTCAACTCGTGAACGAAGGAGTGTTCCCAGCCGATGATGTGCCCGTGGGGCCACCAGTTCTCCCACCAGGGGTGGTAGCCTTCGGTGATCAGGGCGTTGTGGAAGCCCTGCGTCTCTTGCGGCTCTTCGCCCACCCAGAAGACTTCCAGCTCGTTCATCCGCTCCAGGTTGAAGCGGATCGTCCCTTTCTCGCCGTTGATCTCGAACACCTCGTAGTTCTTGCGCCCGGCGGCGAAGCGCGTCGCCTCCAGCGTGCCGATGGCGCCGTTCTCGAACTCAACCGCGGCGACGAAGGCGTCGTCCACGTCTACTTCGCCCGTTCCTTCCCCGTCGGGCAGCGGGCGCTCCTTGATGAAGGTCCTGGTCATGGCGCTGACGCTCTTGGGCTCGCCGACGAGGAAGCGCCCCAGGTCGATGATGTGCGCCCCGAGGTCGCCGAGGGCGCCGCTACCGGCGGCCTCCTTGTCCAGGCGCCAGATCTTGGGCGTGCCGTAGTGCGGCATGATCCACTCCTGCAGGTAGACCGCGCGGTAGTGGTAGATCTGGCCCAGGGCGCCGCTATCGATCAGCTCTTTTGCCTGGCGAATGGCGGGGATGAAGCGGTAGTTGAAGGCAACCATGTGCTTGACGTCCGCCTTTTCGACGGCGTCCAGCATCTCCTTCGCCTCTTCTGCGGTCCGCGCCAGCGGCTTCTCGCAAAAGACATGCTTTCCCGCTTCGGCAGCCGCAATTGAGGGCTCGGCGTGAATGTTATTCGGACCGCCGTTGTCGAAGAGGTCAACACGATCGTCCTCCAGCATCTGCCGCCAGTCCGTGTAGTACCCCTCATAGCCATAGCGGCGCGCCGCTTCGGCCACCGCCTCTTCGCTGCGCCCGGCGATCGCCACCAGGCGCGGAATAGCCGGGGGCGGGTACATCATGTAGGGAATCTTCTTATAAGCGTTGGTGTGGGCTTTGCCCATGAAGGCGTAACCCAACATGCCGATCCCGACTTCCGGCGCCTCCATCTCTGCTTTGGCGCCGGCCATGGTCGTAAATCCTGTCTTCTCAGCCATTGCTTTCCTCCTTGAAGCTGCTCTGCGCGCTTACTCTTCGCTGGCAAAAGCGGCGTCAAATGCCTGCTGCGATGGCGTGAAGTCCTGCTCGCGGACCATCGCCAGCGCTTCCGGCGCACCCCATTCACGATCCATCCCCGAGTCCTCCCACTCAATTGAGAGCGGCCCATCGTAGCCGATGCGATTGAGGATGCGGATGATCGGATCCCACTCGACGTCGCCCCGGCCGGGGGAGACGAAGTCCCACCCGCGGCGAGGATCGCCGAACTGGAAGTGGGAACCCAGGATGCTGCTCGTCCCGTCCAGCTGCACGCGCGAATCCTTCACGTGCACGTGGAAGATGCGCTCGGGGAAGGCCTCGATGAACTTCACGGGATCGACGAACTGGTGGATGAAGTGGCTGGGATCGAAGTTGAAGCCGAAGCTCGGATGGTGATCGAGCGCTTCGAGCGCCTTCTGCCCCGTGTGGATGTCGTAGGCGATCTCGCTCGGGTGGGCTTCGAGGCCGAACTTAACGCCCTGCTCCTGGAAGACGTCCATGATCGGCTTCCAGCGCTCGCCAAATTCGCCGTAGCCCGCGTCGATATCGTCCAGGGTGGTCGGCGGGAAGAAGTAGAGCTTGTGCCAGACGGGACTGCCGGTAAAGCCGTTGACGACGTTGACGCCGAACTTCTTCGCCGCGCGCGCCGTGTTCTTGACCTCTTCGGCGGCCCGTTGGCGCACCCCTTCCGGCTCGCCGTCGCCCCAGACGCGACCGGGGAGGATGCCCTTGTGGCGCTCGTCGATTATCGCGTCGGCCACAGCCTGGCCGACGAGGTGCGTGCTGATGGCCCAGCAGCCGAGGCCGTGCTCCTCGAGCAGGTCGCGCTTCTTTTGTACGTAGGAATCATCTTCGAGCGCTTTGTCGACCTCGAAGTGATCACCCCAGCAGGCGAGCTCCAGGCCGTCAAAGCCCCAGTCGCTCGCCTTTTTTGCCAGCTCTTCCAGCGGGAGATCGGCCCACTGGCCGGTGAATAGAGTAACCGGACGTGCCATTGTTAAGCCTCCTTATCGTTGTCTTTTGTTCATCTACCCTCCGCGGGCTTGCATCGGTCGCCCCGGAGATTCCTAGCGGTCTGAAAAACGTTAATAGCGGCCCTTACTGCTCCGCTTCCTGATAGTTCCCGACGATGGTCGTGAACTCGATGATGTTGCCAAAGGGGTCGCGGCAGAAGAAGCGCGGCCGGCCGGGAATCGGTTCCACATCCCACGGCTCGTACCCCGCCTGCTCCAGCCGCTCCCGCATGCGCGCCTGGTCTTCGACCTCCAGGCAGAAGTGGCGGATTGAGCGATCCTCCAGCGGCTCCTCCGCAAAGAGGTGCAGCTCCAGATTGTGCGGCGGCTGCCCTATGCGGAACCAGATAAGGTCGCGGTGCCGGATCGACTCCGGGACGGGAAGCTCCTCCAGCCCCAGAAAGTCGCCATAGAAAGCGCGCGCGGTTGCGCCGCTTCCGGGCGGGCGGGGAATGCTGACGTGCTGGATGCGGGGATGTTCACTGCTCATCATGCCTCCGCGGGCGGCGCAGCCGGGACCACTTCGCAACCCTCGACGTCACGCAGCAGGCGCTCTGGCCCCGCGGGCGAATAGACGACCAGCAGGCGCAGCGGTTCCCAGCCGGTGTTCACCGTCGAGTGGTAGACGCCTTCGGGGATGTAGATCGACGCGCCGGGGCGGATGGAGACGGGGCCTTCGTCATCCACCGTCTGCTCGCCTTCGCCGGAGACGACGAAGATAATCTCTTCAGAGCCCGGATGGTTGTGCCGTTCATGTCCCTTCCCCGGCTCCAGCACGACCATGCCAAAGCTGAAGCGCTCCGCCTCGGTCACTGCCGGCTCGCTGAGGATCTTGATCGTGCCCCAATCGAACTTGAGCGAATCGACGTCGTCGCCGTAGACGACGTACCCGGAGCCTAACTGTTGCATGACGATCTCCTCCTGTGAACGGGCGTGCCACGACCTGTGGATCATGAACGGCCGGCGCGCCCGTTCGCCGTTTGCATAATAGGGTCAGGACAGCTTATGCTTCAGGAAGGCGAGGCCGTCCTGAGCCAGGCCGTCCTGGCTGGGCGCGAGGGTGCGCCAGATGGCGGCCGCCCGCGCAATACTTTCCACTTTATCGGTGAAGGACTCGATCACGACCGGGCCGTCGTAGCCGATCTCGTTCAGCGCCGCGGCGACGTCGTCCCAGAGTACGTTGCCCGAACCGGGCGTGCCGCGATCGTTCTCGCAGCTGTGAACGTGCTTCAGATGGGTGCCCGCCGTGCGGATCGCATCTCCCGGCGACTTTTCTTCGATGTTCATGTGAAAGGTGTCGAGCATAATCTTGCAGCTTGGATGGTCCACACGCTCGACGACCTCTACCGCCTGCTCGGCGAGATTCATAAAGCTTGTCTCAAAGCGGTTGAGGGGCTCCAGGCAGAGCACGACGCCCTGAGCGTCGGCGTACGCAGCCAGCTTCCGTAGCTGATCGACCAGCAGGTCGATCTCCCGCTGGCGCTCCTCCGGCGTCGTGCGCCACGTGCGTCCGACGGCGGCATATATCGGCCCCACCAGGTTCGTGCCCCCGAGCGCGCTCGTCGCGTCGACGGCGTCCCGGATGTACTGGGCGCCGTTGTCGCGGATCGGAAGTTCGGGATGGATCAGATCGCGGTCGGGGCCCATGGCCACGCAGGTACTGACGGCAAGGCCATTGTCACGGAGGATCTGCGCCGCCTCGTCTGTGTCGATAAGGCTGATATCTTCCAGCGGCAGCTCGATGAGGTCAAAGCCCATCTCCGCCACTTTTGGCGCCAGCT
>JAWVYW010000020.1:0-35667 GCA_033722535.1 Promineifilaceae bacterium (SeqCode) | reverse complement strand
ATGCTTCCGGTAAATGCTGCCGATGAGGAGATTAATATCACGGCGACCATCGCCGAAGGGCAGAGCGCGTCGGCTAGCGCCTGGCGCATCGTTAGCGTCATCCCCGCTGCCAGTAGCCCCTGAATGGGCGGCCAAGCCGGCGACAGATTGTCGAAACGCTCCATCGTGCATACAATCATTGATCACCGCCGCGGCCGTGTTTGTGGGAGATTTTCGATCCCCCTGCCGGCACGATGCGTGTGAAAGAGATCCCGCTCTTCGCTTCGCGGAGCGGTTGTCCCACAACGATGGAAGGAGTTTCCCCTATGAGTCGAGCGAAAACGACGCCGATAACGTAAGAATTGCACACGCGGGCGCTTTACTGGAATGACGTTCCCGACGAGAAATGGATGGACTGGCGCTGGCAGATGTCCAACCGTCTGAACAGCCTAGAGGAGCTGGGTAAGGTCATCAAGCTGACCGAAGGAGAGAAAAAGGCACTGGGTGCTTCAGGCCTCTTCCGCGTCGACATCACTCCCTACTTTGCCAGTCTCATCGATCCCGATAATCGTGAGTGCCCGGTGCGCAAGCAGGTGATACCCACGGCCCAGGAGATGGTTCCCTTCCACTCCATGATGGCCGATTCACTGGCCGAAGATAAGCACTCGCCGGTGCCCGGCCTCGTCCACCGCTACCCGGACCGCGTCCTGATGCTCGTCACAACCCAGTGCGCCAGCTACTGTCGCTACTGCACGCGGAGTCGCATTGTGGGCGATCCGACACAGACATTCAGCCGCGCCGAGTTTGATGCCCAGATCGACTATATCGAGCGCACGCCCCAGATCCGGGATGTGCTTCTCTCCGGCGGCGATCCGATGGTCCTGGCGCCGAAACTGCTTGACATGATTCTGGCGCGGCTGCGGGCCATTCCCCACCTGGAGATCATTCGTATCGGCTCACGGGTGCCGGTCTTTCTACCGATGCGGGTGACGGAAGAGTTCTGCGAAATGATCAGTCAGTACCACCCGCTGTGGATGAACATTCACGTCAACCATCCTAAGGAGATCACACCCGAACTGGCTGCGGCTGCCGACCGTCTCTCCCGCGCCGGCGTCCCGCTAGGTAACCAGAGCGTGCTCCTCGCCGGGGTCAACGACTCAGTGCGCATTCAGCGCCAGCTCGTTCATGATTTGGTGAAGATCCGGGTGCGCCCTTACTATCTCTATCAGTGTGACCTTGTCGCTGGCTCCGGTCACTTCCGCACGACGGTAAGCAAGGGCATCGAGATCATGGAGGGGCTGCGCGGTCACACCTCCGGCTATGCGGTGCCGACCTACGTCGTCGACGCCCCCGGCGGCGGCGGCAAGATTCCGGTGGGTCCCAACTACATGCTGGCCCAGTCACCCAACCGCGTCGTCCTGCGCAACTTCGAAGGCTTTATCACGACCTACACCGAACCGGAAGAGTACGATCCGCGCGAGGTCGAAGCGCTTGAGGAGCAGATCGAGCCGCGCCCGGAGCCGGGGCAGGAAGGTATTTACGGTCTGTTGCAGGGCGAACGGATGTACATCGAGCCCGAAGGGTTCGACGAGATCCACGCTCGTGGTGGCGCCGAGCACCGCCTGCGCAGCGGCGAGGTGGCCGAGAAGTGGCAGCCGATGGGCGTCGGGGCGATCGACATCGAGGTGACCAATCGCCTCCCGGTTGGAGAGCGTGGGGAAGAGGGCAAGGCAGTAGAGCGCGGAGGTAACGCCGCCGGCGCTACCGCCGCTGACGCTAACACCGCTGACGCTAACGCCGCCGAGGCCAACGGCGACGCCGCCGAGGAAGAGCGCGCCAAAAGCGGCGTCTGAGCGCGTGGGCACGTTGCGAAGCTCCAGAACGCACTCGGGCGCATGATGCGTAGGGTGCGCTCTGGAGCAGCGAGACTAACGTGGATAGCGCGTATCGATCTCCCGCGCACATTCCACCAGAGCCAGCGCTGCCCGCGGCGACTTCATCACCTTCATCAGATTCCCTTTCAGCTTCAGGCGACGCGTCGTCAGGCCACGGATCGGGTCCAGCTTGCCTTCCAGAACCTGCCGCCACGTGGCAAGCGGGGCCCGGATCTCGAACTCTGGTGACTTTTCGCCGGGGCTGAACTCGCCCGCGCTGCGACACTCTCCGTGCCACAGATCCATGTAGAGGTAGTGATCCTCGGGTAGCCCTGCCCCTCGCTCGACGACAAAGAAGAGATCCCCCTCCCAGTTCTCAGCCGCTTTCGCATATTCTTCGCTCGCATTGACCACCGCCATCAACTCTTGCACCCACTCATCGCTGGGAAACAGGATCGCCATTGTCCCTCCTCGTTGTCTGTCTCGTCTTGTCAATGTTCTGCTCCATTGTACCATCAGCCGTTTGCCCCGTTCCAGTCGGTCGAATTTGAAAGCGGGTGAGAGTTTTACTCGCAGCGGTGCCAAATAGTGTACACTTTATAGAATAGAGAGAAGAACGAAAAAAGTAGATGACATTGGTGGGGACTTAAAGATGGACCGACCCTGGGCTAACCTTACGCGGCTCTTCGTGGTGTTGCTGGCGGGCGCGATAGCGATCTGGCTGATGATCGTGGCGGCTCCGCTGCTGCAGTCGATTGCCATTGCCGCCCTTCTGGCCTATCTGCTCAACCCGGTGCAGCGCGCTGTGCAGGCGCGCACGCCACTCGGCAGGGTAGGGGCGTCGCTGGTCGTATTCATCCTGATGTTGCTGGTCTTGATGAGCATTCCCGCCATCGTGGGGACAGTGGCCGTCAGCATGTTCAACGATCTCGGCGCTGACCTGCTTGCTGCCGGACGTGAAATCAGGGCCTGGTTTGCGGAGCCGATCGAATTTCTTGGTTTTGACCTGCACCCTGAGGATGCGCTCGCTTCGCTTGAGGCGATGGCGCTCGACGCCGTGCGAACGCTACCGGAGGGCTCTCTGAATATCCTTTCCTCCGTAACGACCAACTTGCTCTGGGGACTCGTCGTCTTCGTCATGCTTTTTTACTTTCTGCGTGATGGTCATCTGATCAAGCCGTGGCTGGTTCGGCTCTTTCCGCCCATCTATCAGGTGGAGGTGGCCCAGCTTCTGGACGAGGTCGATCGCGTCTGGGGCCGCTTCCTGCGCATTCAGATTTTGATGTTCGCCCTACTCTCGGTCTTAATGGGAATCGGGACCCTGCTCATCGTGGGCCTGTTTCGTACTGGCCTCCTCGAATGGTCGCCATTGGGCTTCATCCTCCTGCTGCTGGCTCTCTACACGGTGGTACAGCAACTGGATAACCTCTGGCTGCGCCCGCGTGTCCTTGGGCGGCAGCTTCATCTCCATCCGGCGCTTGTCTTTGTGGCGCTCGTCGGCGGCCTCACCATCGGTGGGCTTCTGGGCGCGCTCGTCGCCGTTCCCGTGATCGCAACGGTCCGTGTGGTGGGCAAGTACCTCCACCGCAAGTTCGTTGCCACAGCTTCGTTGCCGGAAGAAGAGAACGTGGAGCGGTTATCTGTGGCTGAAGATGAGCCTGAGTCTACTGTCGGTCCTGATGGCCCATTTTCACGGCGCGGCTATCAGATTCCAGAGCAATAGCCGGCGCTCTGTGTCCGGCTATCCTTCCTCTGCTGAGATAGCGATCTCCATGTGCAGCATCTGTTCCGTTCGCTGTTCCAGACCGGGATCTTCCGGCTGCCTTTCGACGTAGAAGACTTGGTAAAATGCTTTGACCACGGCGGCAAGAGGGACGGCCAGGAGCGCGCCGGCGATCCCGAACGCGGCGGCGAGGGCGAAGATGGCGAAGAGGACCAGAACGGGATGCAAATTCATCGTCTCTTTCTGCAGGCGGGGCAGGATAAAGTCGCCCATCAGCTGATCCATGACGATGTAGAAGAGCGCCACCCACAATGCCTTGACCGGATCGACGGCGAGGGCGACGATGATCGGCGGCAGAGCCATGAGATAGAGGCCAAGGCGCGGCACCAGCTCGGCAAAGAAGGTCAGCGCTGCCCAGACGAGCGCTGAAGGAACCCCGATAAAGGAGAGGAAAAGGGCGGCGGCTGCCGCTTCCAATAGACCGGCAATGACATTCGCCCGTACCCACCCGACGATCATCTCCGAGGCGCGAACGAAAGCGCGTAGTCCAGGTTCCCGCAGACGGGGCGGGAGCAGGCGCTGGTACGCTTCCAGTAGTGATTCGGGGTAGGCGACCATGTAGATGATGACACTGAACAGCAGGATGATGACCGCTAGCCAACCGAGCAGGTCGAGAAAATAACGACCGGCAGGCTCCAGCACAATGGTCGCCGAGGGTAAACCGGCGTCGGGGGCATCGGTGGAGAGGCCGAGATTAGACGCCAGCCCGGGGTACTGCTGCAGCCAGGCGAGGAACTCGTCGCGCAGCGTGTCAATGTAGCCCGGCAGGTTCTGGACTAGCGTGGCTACGTCTTCGAGTACGCGCGGAATAACGAAGTAGCCGAACAGCGCGAGGACGGCAAAGAGTACGAGTAGAACGAGCGCCAGCGCAGGAAAGCGCCCCAGACCCCTTCGTGTGAGCCATGTGACCGGGTTGTTGAGGGCCACTGCCAGACTGGCAGCAAAGAGGAAGAGAAGCAGGACTTCCCGGATAGTGAACAGAAACCAGAGAAGGATAAGAAGACCGGCAGCAAAGAGTACCGTCTTGCGAAGCGCCAGGTAGAGTTCTGTCGTCCGCTCGCTCATCTTGACTCGAGTTTCACAGTCGTTGCGCCGTCCTCTACCGGGCTGACCTGGTCAGCCGGCAGCAAGCCCCTGTTCGCGCAGTACGTCCGGGTAAAGGGCGGGTGCCTGGCTGAAGAAATCGCCCAGGGCGGAAACCCGCCAGATGGGGCCCCGCACCTGCACGCGCCCGCTGCTGTGTGCCTGGCGGAGGGAGATCTGGCCCAGAAGCACACGGTGCAACGTGTCGGCGTCGACGATCACTTCCAGGTCAGGGCGCAGGCGAGCGGGGCCAAAGCCGATCTCCAGGGGTGGGCGGCGGGCGTCAAGCCAGATGAAAGTCTCCGGCTGCGTGACGTGGAGAAGGACGAGCAGACCCGAGCGCAGCACCTTGTCCACCGCCTGTTGCTTCTCCTGCTGCAGGCGTGTGAAAAGGGCGTAAGCAGCGTTTTCCATTTGGGCCGTATTCTGGTAGACAGCCATAGGGTAAGTGTCGGGGATCAGCCGCGCTGTGTCAAATCAGTTTTTAGGCAGCCGCTGCATGTGCATCAGCCGAGAAAGATAGAGCGCCGCTCCGCCAGCCGTTCGTAGATCATCTCCTGAATGATATTGCGCACCTGGTCGGTGAGCTGCGAAACGAGCACCAGGTTCTCGGCTGCATCAGCCGGGTAGGCGTCCATCGACAGCGGTTCGCCAAAATCTATAGACCAGCGCGTGGGCAGAGGGACGAGGCCCAGGATTCCCAGCCAGGGCCACGTGAGCGAGATAGGAAAGTAGGGGAAGCCCGTCAGTTGGGCCAGCGTGCGCGACTTATAGAGGGAAATATAAGTCTCCTCGGCGCCGACGACGGCTGTGGGGATGATCGGCGCCTGGGTCTTCAGCGCCATCTTTACAAAGCCACCGCGCCCGAAGCGCGCCAGCCGGTAGCGCTCTTTGAAGAGTTTGCCGACTCCTTTGTACCCTTCCGGGTAAACGGCGACCAGCTCTTCATTCTCCAGCAGACGCGTACCATTTTCGACAGAGGCCAGCGACTGTCCCATCTTGTCGAGCAGGGGAGCCAGGAAGGGCAAGGTGGGGAACCAATCGGCGTACAGATTGCGTACCAGCCGCTGCGCGGGGTGTTCAAGCAAAACCGCCGTGCCGATCATAGCGCCGTCGAAGGGCAGCTGCCCCGAATGGTTGGCAACGATCAGCGCCCGTTCGTAGTCGGGAATATTTTCGACGCCCGTCGTCTGCACCCGCCAGTAGTATTTGTAGAGGAAGGTAAAGAAGGGGCGCACGGCATCCAGAAACTCCCAATCCATGCCCCATTCATCGGTCTCGTACTCGCCGGTAAAGCGGCGGCGGACCATGTCGGCCTGGTAGCGGGCGGAGTAGCTCATCATGAACCACAGTCCCTTCCACGTCTCAGGATCGAGCAGGTCCTCGTTAAAAATGGCGCCGAGGCGTTGTGCAACCCCGGCGGGCAACGGCAGCGACCCGAGCTGGCCCTGCAGCCGCTCAAAGAAGCTGTCGTGGTGGCTGCGCCAGTAGTGGATCAGATACCAGACGTCACGCCAGCTCTCCATGTCCAGCCCGTCATCGTCGAGAACGGCGCTGCGCAGGCGGTAAAGGGCGTCCACACGCATCGGCGCGGGGAGCTGCTCTAAATTTTGCTTGATCAGGTCGATCAGCGCCGTGGGCGAGAAAGGCGGGGGCGTGAAATCGGGCGAGGCCTGCTCCAGCTCTTCAATCATCCGGTTCAGCTCCGCCGCCATCTGCCGCCGCAGCTCCGGCTCGGAGGGAGCGGTCGACGCCTCATCCGGCGCGGACGAGGCCGGCGCATTGTCGGCGCCGCTTGGGTCGGCGCCGTCTGGATCGGCGGCGACGACGGCGTGCACGTGGCAGTACTCCATATCGGAAAGGGCCAGATTCTTGCATTGGGCGCCGGCGCGGGTGGTCGCCAGGCAGCGCGTTCTCTCTTGGTCGTCAACCATTCTCTACGTCCTCTGCTTCATGTTCGCTCCCCTCCACCTGCGGCTGTTCCGTCGCCTTGTCGCTCGCCTCGCGACGGGCGCGGCGCTCGTCGATGATGGCCTGCAACGCTTCTGCATCGGCACCGTGTCCATCCCGGCGCTCTGTGAAGGGGGCGGTGCGGAGATGACGCGCCAGAGCTTCGAGCGCTTCGTTGGCCATGTGCTGCGGAAAGAAGCCAAGCAGTTCCCGCATTCGTGTGAGATCGGCAACCCAACGATAGCGAAGATAATCTGTTTCGAAAGGCAGATAGGTCGCCACGCGGCGCGCGCCCAGGAGCGCGCTGCCGCGGTACACCAGCGGATGGGCCAGGGGGAGCGGCAGGCGCCCGGCGAGCGCCAGGATGCGTAGGAGAGGCATCGGCGGGTCAGCGGCGATGTTAAACGGGCCAGAGACCTCGCTGTGAGCGGCATGAACCAGCGCACCGACCACGTCATCTTCGTGGATGACCTGCATCATGGGGTCGAAGCCCAGCAGCGTCGGCGGCAGGCGGTTGCTCAGATAGCGGTTCATGGGCGTGTCCGCCGTCGGGCCGACGACGTTGGCAAAGCGTAGGACGGTGATATCCAACTCTGGCGCCTGGCGGCGAAAGCCGTTGATGAACGACTCGATCTCGCAGCGATAGCGGTTGTAACCGGCGCGGCGGCCGCCACGCAGCGGCGCATCCTCCATCAGGAAGGCCGAATTATTGGGTGCCGCGCCATAGACCATCGTGCTGCTTTTGAGGACGACGCGCCGCACGCCACTCTCGGCGCAGGCGCCGAGCAGCTTGATGGCGCCCATGACATTGTACTCGAAGCTCGTCTCATTCGGTCGCGCCGTTTCCTCAAAGGCCAGGTGACAGACTGTCTTCACCTGTTCCACCCTGAGCAGCTCGGCCAGAAGCGGGTTGCCGGGATCGGCCTGGATATAATCCAGCCCCTCGATCTCGACCTCCTCTGCCGCCGCGCGGTCGACGCCGATGACGTGGACCTCGGGTTCCACCAACAGCCCGCGCGCCACCCTGCTGCCCCAGTAGCCGGCCGCGCCGGTGACGAGGATCACCTGTTGCTCACCCATGACGCTGCTGCTCCTCAACGTCGCTCGCTGTCTGTCCGTTGGCCGACCGCCGCAGGAAGAGCCATCCGAGCGCCCCGGCGGCGATGCCGATGGCGGCTCCGACCCACGGCCGCGCCTGGAAGGTGACCTCTCGGCTGCCCTGACCGGCGCCAGCCGCCATGCGCCCTGCCTCTACCTGCTGCTGCATCCGCGCTAGCGTCTCCGGATTCTGACGCAGCTCCTCCGCCAGCGCTCGCTTGGCGGCAATATCGGCGTCGCTCAGGAACTTGCCGTGGCTGCGCAGGCCGGAGAGGTTGAGGCCGTGTTTCTTGAAGAGGCGGTATATTTCCTTGACACGCTCCACTTCGATGTTGCGCCCCAGAGTGTAATCCTCGAATCGCCCTTCCATCGCCAGCAGCGCCGTCTCTGCGAGGCAGGCGTAGGCAACGCCGGGCGGAAGGCCGATGTCGTAGCCATAGTCCGGCGCGCCCGGCAGCAGAATTTCGCCCGACTCAATGACGAGCACGTCGGGCCGCATCGCCGCTTCCTCCTCGGTGACGTCCGGAGGACGAGCAATGTCACAGATCACGGCCCCCGGTTTGCAGCGCGTAATGTCGATGATTCGCTGGCCGACGGCCGAGGTAGTCGTCACGATAAGGTCCGCTCCGCTGACGTAGTCGTCGGCACTGGTGCTAACCGTTACCTGCGCAGAGGGAGTCTCCGCTTCAATTATTCGTTTGAGCTCGATCAACTTCTCAGGGCGTGGGGCGACGAGGATGATGTTCGGCACTGCCTGCGCGAGCAGGCGTGAACAGACGGAGCCGATCGAACCGGTGGCTCCGATGACCATGACTGTCGCTTCGCGGGCATCGGCCAGATTGTGCCCCATCTTTACCGCCGCTTCTTTCGCCGTTTCCAGCGTCGCCGCCACCGTAAGACTATTGCCGGAGGTGATGGCGATGTCCGCTTTCTGGGCCACCGTGATCCCGGCGTCTCCCACGACGCTGGTGAACGCACCCAAACCCATCAGGCGCGCCCCCCAGCGTTCGGCCATCCGCGAAGCGCGGATGAGGCGACGGTAGACGAAGCCTGGGTCGCGTCGCATCAACTCCCGCGGTGTGCCGCCGAGGGCGAGCAACAACCCCTCTACCTTCTGCCCCGTCGTCGGGCTCTCAATGCCGACCACCCGGCTGACGGTAAGCGGCGGAATGTGGGCGGCGATTCGTTCGACCAATACGTCCGGCAGAAAGCGGGTCCAGCGGAAGAGGGGATAGTTATGGATAAAGGAGATGCTGAGGGGATGAATAACAAACGCAAAGCGGTTGACCGCCGCCTCTTCCGGCTGCAGATAGCGAATGCCCGGCTGCCAGTCGAGGTCGGCCATCAGATTGAGGTAGGTGTTCTCGGTGAGCGGCGCCGACTCATCCGGACGAAGCGCCGCCAGACAGGCCTCAAAAGTGGCTGCGTTTAACCGCGATACTGAATCGCCCAGTGACGGCATTGTTGTCACCAAAATTGAAGCGCCTCGCGCCGCCAGATCGGCCACATCGGAATCGTCGGCGCATTCTGCGACGACGATCTTGTGTTTCAGCTTTTCCGGCGCGTAACGCCGGATCGCGCCTATATCGCCCGCGAGCACGTCGGCCCACTCGAACGGCTGCGCCGGGCGCGGGTGGCGCGGCGAGCCGGCCTCGGGAAAGAGACGCTGGAAGGGCGCGCTCTGTAACTGGGCCAGCGTCACGCCGCCCGCCACGTCCAATACCTGCGGTCGCAGCGTGGTCGCGGCTGGCAGCCCGAAGTAGACGACGGGATCGCCATAGCGGATCGTCTCCGTGTACTGAGACAGGGCCTGTGCCAGCCCCCGGTGGTTGAGACCGGGCACCATCAGCACCCGCTTGCGCGCCCAGATGCCGGGCTCCGCTTCGTCCGCCAGCCGAACCGCCCAGCGCTCCATCGCATCGCGCACACCCTGCCCGTCTACCACCGGCGTTTCCTGTGCTAAGTCGAGCAGCCGCTCGCCCTCCGGATGTTTCCCCTTCTCTCGCCCCAGTTTGAGGACGCCACTCATCTCCGATAGCGCAATGGCGTCGACCTCGCCGTCCAGCGCTTCGATGTGGCGGGCGACGGTGTTAAGATCTTCATTGCACCCCACATGGTTCACCGTAATCTGCCTGCCCAACAGTGATAGTGCTTCTGAGTAAGGCTCGATCCCGCGAAAGTGCAGTACTGCGACTGTGTGGGGAGGCATCGCCGTCTCCTTGCTCTGGTCGGTTAAAGCGAGAGGATATGATTCGATTATAAGTTGTTGCTTTCCCTCGTCAAACCACCTGGACGTCGTGGGCTTATTTGACACCGTCTCTTGAAGAAGCATATAATCACGCCACTGACGCACTGCATCAGAGGAGTAAGTCATGCGGCTGGTCAAACGTTACCCGAACCGCAAGCTGTACGACACAGAAGCCAAGCAGTACGTGACGCTGAATGGGATAGCTGAGCTCATCCGTGATGGATATGAGGTCCAGGTCATCGATCATACGACGGGGGAGGATCTGACCGCCGTCACACTGACTCAGATCATCTTCGAACAGGAGAAGAAACAGGGGGGCTTTTTGCCCCGGTCGGTGCTCACCGGGCTGGTACAGGCGGGGGGCGAGCGGCTGAGCACGCTGCGCCGCACGCTGGCGATGCCGCTGGACCTTTTTCGCCAGGTCGACGAGGAGATTGAGCGGCGCGTGGGCGCGCTCATTCATCGGGGCGAGTTGGCCGAGGAAGAAGGGATGCGGCTGCGTGACATTCTGCTGGCGGAAGGGCGTGGGCGGCAGGGTGGGGTGACGGAAGAAGAGCTGGAGCAGGCGCTGATCGACCATGGCGTTCCCCGCCGCGAGGAGGTGGAACAGCTGGAGGCGCAGCTCGAACTGCTGATCCAGAAGCTGGATGGCATTCTCGAAGAAGATAAAGCTCGCTGACCACCCCCCTCGATGATTCAGATCTCCGGCGCGGTCAAGCTCGCCTTCAACTTCCCGGCGTCCCTTGCTCTCGCCTACGCCTACTATACCGACCTCAATACGGTCCTGCACTTCCTGCCCCACATCGAAGTGATCGAGGCTTACGGCGACGATCATTTTCGGCTGCTCTACCGTTCTACAGAGTTTGGCGGTTACACGATGCAGATCTACTGCGACATGCGCGCGCTGGTGGTGAGCCGTCTACACATGATTCGTATTGTGCCCGAAGATAACCTGCCCCCAATTCGCTCTGGCGCCAGTCTCAACACCGCGACGGCCCGTGGACACTTTTCCAGCCGCGGTCTCTTCTTCCCCGACGGAGATGAGACGCGGATTGAGTATGAGTTTCAGCTCCGTTCCCAGTTGCCGCGCCCGCTGGGCATGCGCCTGGTGCCGGCGCGGGTCCTTAACAGCATTACGCGCAATGTCGCCGGCACACGCATGCGCGAAATTGCGGAGGGGTTTATCGATCGTTCCATCGACGCCTTCCCCGGCTGGATAGAAGAGCAGCGTGCGGATGATAGGGATAATACGAGCGAATCCCTGTATGCCAGTTATGAATCACCGGACCAGAATTCGGCTAGCGCCGGCGCCGTCGACTGTGAAACGGGCTGGTCGCCGCGTAAGTGAGGAGAGGCTACACGGTGGAACTGTCTGATACTATAGAGGTGGGTGCCGCTCGCGAGCGCGTGTGGACCTTTCTGAGCGATCCCTACGCCCTCGGCGGCTGCATTCCTGGGCTGGAGCGGGTGGAGATCTTTGAGCCGGAGGGCGCCTTTGGTGGTGCTGCCATCTTTCCACTGGGCTCGACCGAGCTTCGCGTCCCGGCGCGCGTCGAGTGGCGTGAGCAGGAGCCGCCGCACCGCGGTCGCCTCTATGCCTTACTCGAAGTCAAAACGTTTGCCGTGCAGGTGGACGGGACAGTGGCGCTACAGGCAGTTGCCGAACATAGTACAGAGATTTCCTGGCATGCGCAGGTCGAGTTTCCCGAGGCGCTGGCCTCCAACCCAATGTTGGTGACCATCGGTCAGAATGTGGCTGCGCGCTTCATTAAAACCGTGTTGGAATGCCTTCAGGGGCGGCTGGAAAGTGGCGCAGAAAGTTGACGAGCCACTGTCTCTCTGGTAGAATCTGTTTCTGTTGTTAGGCCCCATTCGTCTAGCGGCCTAGGACGCGGCCCTCTCAAGGCCGAAACAGGGGTTCGAGTCCCCTATGGGGCACAGATAAAAGAGGTTTCGCTTCTAAAGGGCGGAACCTCTTTTTCGTTTGCATCGACGCCGGGCGCAGGTCCCGCCCGCCAGGACAGCACCTATGATCACCGACAATGAGCTTCGGGGAGCACAGATTGACAGGGAACGTTACCGGCGGATAACACGCTTTTTCGCGGGTGTCATTATCCATCTTCTCTGGTGGGACGTTGTTGCCCGGCGCCTCTTTCCGGTGCGCGTTCTCAACAGCCGTCCCCAACGCTGGCGCGCGCTCTCGCGCCAGTTTCGGCAGCTCGCGGTACAGATGGGCGGTGTGCTGATCAAACTGGGGCAGTTCCTTAGCATTCGCGTCGACGTTTTGCCGCCGGAGATCACTGACGAACTGAAGGGGTTGCAGGATGAAGTGCCACCGGTTCCCACGCCTGCCATCCTCGCCGTAATCGAAGCGGAGCTGGGGCCTGTCGACGCCCACTTCGCCCGGATCGAAGAGACGCCCCTCGCGGCAGCCTCGCTGGGGCAGGTGCATCGGGCGTGGCTCCGTCCGGATGCCGTTCCCGCCGGCCTAGGCGAGCAGGTTGCCGTGAAGGTGCAGCGTCCCCACATCGAGTCGACCGTTCGCACCGATCTGGCTGCGTTGCGTGTTGTCGTACGCTGGGCGATGCGCTACGGTCCTCTCCGCCGCCGCGCCGATCTCCCGACGCTGTTAGAGGAGTTTGCGAGCACACTGTGGGAGGAACTGGACTATGAATTGGAGGCGGAAAACGCGCAGCGCTTTGCGCGGATGTTTGCCGGCAATCCTCACGTTTGTATCCCCGCCGTCTATGAGCGTCACTCTACCTCCTGTGTGCTGGTGCTGGAGTATGTGCGCGGGATAAAGGTGGACGACGTCACGGCGCTGGAAGCTGCGGGTATCAGGCGTGAAGCGGTGGCGGCGCAGCTTTTGGACAGCTACTTTAAGCAGATCTTCGAGGAAGCCTTCTTTCATGCCGATCCACATCCTGGCAATCTATTCATCCAGCCGCGGGATACGCTAGCGACCACCACAGAGCCGCGCGGGCGTCCGTTTCGGCTCGTATTCGTCGACTTCGGCATGGTGGGTCGGATCGAATCGTTGATGGGGCAGCAGCTCTACCGGGTGCTGGTTGCCGTCACGCAGAAGGATGCGCGGGCGCTGACAGAGGCCTATCAGGCGCTCGGTTTCTTTCTCCCCGGCGCCGATCTGGACCGTATTACCGAGGCACAGGCAGTGATGCTGGATAAGATGTGGGGCCGGAATCTTCTGGAGCTGGCGCAACCTGATCCGGAGGAGGTCCAGGAGATCATGGGCGAGTTCAAAGATCTTCTCTTTGATTTTCCCTTCCAGGTCCCGCACGACTTCCTCTATCTGGGTCGCGCCATCGGCATTCTCTCTGGCCTTACGTCGACGCTCGACCCGGAGATCAATCCCTGGTACCAGATAGAAAAGTACGGCCGGCAGGTGGTTGCGAGCCGGCAGGTGCGGCAATCGGGTCTGGAGGCGCTGCTGGACTCGCTGCGCCCGCTGGTCGGCCTCCCTGCACAGGCGCAGCGGGTGCTCTCGGCGGCGGAGATGGGCAGGATACGGGTGCAGTCGGTGCCAGACAACATGACCCGGCGGCGCCTGGAGCGCATTGAGCGGCGCCTGTTACAGCTTCAGTTGACGGTTGCCACCGCTTTCGGTGCTCTCTTTGCTCTGCTCCTCTACCTTGCCGGTCGCGATGAAGAGGGTGGGGCAGGATAAGCTACTTCTGTTCCCCGATGATTGCCTCGATCGCAGGCGACGGCCGGTAGGCTGCGGGCGGCGTCGTCACGCTAAAGGACCAGCTATAGGTGATCGGCGCCGTTCCACTGATGGTAATGCTCGCCGTATAGCTTTTGCCCACTTCCAGCATTTCGCGCGGCATGAGGACGATGGCATCTCGGCCGTCGAGAAGCCGGCGCCCGCTGTTCTGCTGCCAGGTGACGGTGTGCGTGTAGGTGGATTCACTGAAGACACAGTGCTCCAGCTCGGTAGCGGTGCTGCGGAAGCTGTGCGTGATCACCTCTGGAGACAGGGAGCCGGTTCCAAGCTGCATCAGCAGCGGTGCTCCAGCGGGCCGCGTATAGCCGCAGTGGGCGAGCGGATCGGGGAACTCGCCGTAGACATGGCCCGGCAACCACGTGGCGCCGCCATCGGCAGGGAAGAAGATCGGGTACGTGATGTCGGCAGGTAGTTCGCCCCGTCCCCGCGACACGTCCAGCGTGGCGGCCATCTTCCAGTAGCCAATCTCTTCTCGATAGCTGCCAAAGCCTGTTTCGTACAGCCGGGGATCGAGAATGCGTATCGCGTGGAAGGGGCCGCTCATCCAGAGGTCGATAGCGAAGGCATTGCGGGCATAGACCGACCAGCTTACGGCGATATTACCCTTCCGCCCGGCTATATCGCCCTCCTCGGTGTACCACTCGCTGCTCGGGTCCTCACCGTGGGTGATTGCATCCTCCTTTACCATGTAGCGGCTGTGCAGCCAGGAGCCATAGGACCAGGTGGAGTTTTCCGTCAGCGGATGGAGGTCCGCCGCCGCACGAAACCTATTGAGGTAAGTCAGCCACTCGGGTGGCGGGACTGCTGTGGGTACGGGCGTTGGCTGCCACGTAGTGTATGGTAGAAAGATTGCCGACACCGTCTCTGGCGTGGGGCGGGTAGCGGTGAGCACCGGCGCCTGCGGTGCAGCCGCCGGCTGCCCGCCGGTGGCTGCCTGGGCGCTGAGTAGCGAAAGAAAAAGCGCCGCCCCGCTCAGTGCCAGGGCGGTCGTGAGAATGGCGATCAGGCTCTCTCTAAAGCGATCAGGCCACATTATGCCCCCACCTATGGCCCGGCTTCGAGTCGCTCGACCAGAGCGATGTACTCCTCCATCGCCTCTGCACGGCTCTTGCCGCGGAGACGCGCCCAGGCGTCATGCTTTGCCCGCCCGACCGGATTCGTAAAGCCGGGACGGTTGCCGCTGACGCTGCCCTGCGTGGCCTGCTTATAGAGAGCGTAGAGCTGCAGAAGTATTTTGTTATCGGGCTTTGCTGGCAGCCGCTGAACGTCTTCGGCAGCCTGCTCGAAGCGTGTCTGTAGATCGTCGGCGTTCATTTGTCCCTCCTGATTTGTCGCTCTGCGTGCTAATGCGTCAGTCAAAGAGATTGCGAAGCCGCTCCCCAAGGCTTTCCGGTTCCATCCCTAGCTTGGCCTGGATCTGGCGCAGCCGCGGCTCCGTCATCTGTGTACCGTCGGGAAAGATGAGGGTGGGAACGCTGGCGTAGCCATTGTTCAGCTCGATCAGTTGCTGCCGCGCTTCCGTGTTCCCGTCGATGTTGATCAGATCGACCGGGATATCATGGTTCTCGAAGAAGCGCTCTACCAGCAGTGCCTGTCCGCAGTAGTTAGAAGTGTAGAGGATTATCTTCTCGCCGCTTTCTGTCATTCTCTGTCCTTTTCTTGCTCGCTCGGCTCTGGCGCTGTCGACGCTTCTGTCATTTCGGGCGGCGGTTCCTCGGCTTCAAACTGCTCACGCGTGATGTAGCGCCCGCCCTCAATGTCACTCGAGATAACGTTGAATTGCTTGTCGAAGGTCACCACCGTCGGCATCGGCTGGAAGCACTGGCTGTCGATGATCGTCTTATGCCAGGTGTAACCCTCCGCCGTCCGGTTCAAATCGTACTTCTTATCGGCGCGCAGGCGAAGCTGAGCGCCACAACGCTCACACTCCACGAAGAGGTAGAGGCCCTGGGGATCCTGGTAGTCGCTGTCTCTGCTCTCTTTACCGCCCTGGCCAAACAGGCGCCTGAGAAACTCTAATGCCACGAGGTTCGCTCCGTTTTCTGCTTCTGCCCCTCATTATAGCAAAGGGGCGAAAAGCGGACAGCCACGACCTTTGTCTGCTTGCCAATCCCCTCTCCTGCCACTAGAATCTGCTTTCATAGTCTCTCTGCAAAAGGAGCAGAAACGTGGTCGATAAAGAGATCCATAAATTGCAGGGCAAGCGTCAGGTCACCCAGCAATCGGTGCGCACGCAGCACGACGGCGAGTTTGAAAAGCAGGCCGAAGCGCATAAAAAGGCGCTGGGGCGAATTATCGAGGGCGGCGTGGCGACGGGTGTTCGCATCCTCGCCAGCCATGATAGCTGCCCCGTTTGCAAGGCCTACGAAGGCGCCTACGAGTTCGACGCCGTACCGGCCCTGCCCCACGAAGGCTGTTCCCATCCGCTCGGCTGTCGCTGTCACTACGCACCCATACTGGATCGCTTTGGCCCGTGACGCTCTGGATGCGCCATCTTGGCGTTCCCGCGCTCCTCTTTTTGCTGGCATTGATCGCCTGTCAGCCCGAAGCAGCGCCAGAGCCAACGGCGACGCCTGATCCAGTCGTCGTCCAGGGACGGGAGCTCTTCAGCCGGCACTGTGCCAGTTGCCACGCCACCGAACCGGGCACTGTTATCGTCGGACCTTCGCTCGCGGGGATGGCGGATCGGGCCGGGGACCGGGTTCCCGGTTTCGACGCCCACGCCTATCTGCTCCAGTCGATCGTTCAGCCGGGCGCTCACGTCGTGGAGGGATTCGACGATACGATGCCCTCAAACTTTGGCAAGCGCCTGACCGGCGATGAGATAGATGCGCTGGTCGCCTATCTGATGACGCTCGGCGCGAGTGGTTGAGGACGCTAGACAGCAGTACACTTTCTCAATACGTGGTGCGCTTCGACGTCGCAGGCATTATATAAAGAGATTGCGCTGTCGCATGCAAGGTACACAGGCAGCGGAGGGAAGATGAACGAAAGTGGTCTGCCAGAGCTTCGTTCGGTGCGCCCGCCCACATCAACTGGTGGAGGGTCGCTCTTTTCCAGCATCGTTACTGTGCTCACGAGCGGGCTCCTCGTCGGCCTGCTCGAGGTTATTCTCGCCATCTCCTTTGGCGCTTTGATCTTCGCCGGACCGCTCGCTCCTTTCGTCGGCCCGGGCATCGGCATGGCCCTCGCCGGCGCCATCCTCGTCGGGCTTATCGTCGGCTCGGGGAGCTCCGTAACGGGCACCGTCGCCGGTAATCAGGACGTACCGGCAGCGATCATTGCCGTTACCGCCGCGGCGATTGTTGCCGCGATGCCTGCGGTTGCCGACGCCCGTGATGCCTTCGTCACCGTCGTCGTCGCCGTCGCGCTGATGACGGCGCTCTCCGGCCTCTTCTTCTACACGCTGGGCCACTTGCGTCTCGGCGCCCTCGTCCGTTACCTGCCCTATCCGGTAATCGGCGGTTTTCTGGCGGGCGCAGGCTGGTTGCTCATGATGGGGGCGGTGGGCCTGATGGTCGACACCGTGCCAACCCTCTCGGCTCTACCCTCGCTGCTCCTGCCCGAGCAGCTTGTTCGCTGGCTGCCCGGCGCCATGCTGGCAATCGTAATCCTCGTTGTTCTTGATCGCGTCGCCCATCCACTGGCGCTGCCCGGACTGATCGTCGGTGGGATTGCACTCTTTTACGCCGTCGCCGCGGCGACTGACCGCACCGTGACCGATCTTTCCGCCGCCGGCTGGCTGCTCGGGCCGTTTCCGCAGGGAAGCTTGTGGCCGCCCCTCTCTCTGTCCGATTTTGAACGCGTCCACTGGCCCGCGCTACCCGGTCAGGTTGTCAACCTACTCACGCTCTGGCTGCTGAGCACGGTGGCCCTGCTCCTCAACGTCAGCGGCTGGGAACTGACGGCGAATCGCGAGATGGAGTTGAATCAGGAGCTTAAAGTGGCGGGCGCTGCCAATTTCATCGCTTCGTTGTCTGGTGGCCTCGTCGGCTATCACCAGCTCAGCCTTTCGGCGATGAATCAAAAGCTAAGCGGGGGCAGGAGAGCTTCCGTCTTCATCGCCGTGGGCGTCTGTGCGGCCGTTCTCTTTCTGGGCGGTACCCTTCTTTCGCTTTTCCCCAAGGCTGTCGTGGGTGGTCTTCTCTTCTTTCTCGGACTTTCGTTCCTGGTCGAATGGGCCGTAGCGGCGGCTTTTAGCCTCCCCCGTGGGGACTACTTCGTCGTGTTGCTAATCCTCCTGATAACCGCCTTCGTCGGCTTTCTCGAAGCGGTCGGCGTCGGACTTCTCGTCGCTGTTGCTTTTTTTGTCGTCAACTACAGCCGCATCGACGTCGTGCGCGACGAATTCAGTGGTGCACAATTCCAGAGTCGGGTGAACTGGCGCCCGGCGCAGCGGAACCTGCTGCATGCATACGGCGAGAAGATTCAGATTGTACGCCTCCAGGGCTATATCTTCTTTGGAACTGCCGATCGACTGTACGATCATGTGCGGCGAAAAGTGGAGGCGGCGCCGCCCGCTTATCTCATCCTCGACTTCCGAAGAGTTACCGGGGTGGATACAACTGCTTTGTCCAGCTTTAAACGCATCTACCGGCTGGTGGCACTCGAAGGTGTGGCGCTTGTCCTGACTGGTCTTCCGCCCGCCGTTCGGCGCCAGTTAGAGGAAAGCGCAGCGAATGAAGTGGGTGCCCAGGTTTTTTCTGATCTGGACCGGGGCTGCGAGTGGTGTGAGCGGCAACTTGTCGCAGCGCTCGCCCCTGAGAGAACGAGCGACGAGCAAGACCCGCTGCACCAGGAGCTGGCGCGCGTGCTTGACGACGCCGATCTGGTCGAGCGGCTACTGAGCTACTTCGACCGTCGCGAACTGGCGATGGGCGACTATCTAATGCGCGAAGGGGATGAGCCCGATTCGCTCTACCTGATTGAGGCCGGTCGCGTGACGGTACAAACCGAGTCCGAAGATGTGTCGAAGATTCGCCTGCAGACGATGGAAGGCGGCAATATTCTCGGCGAGTTGGGCTTCTTCCTGGGCACGGAGCGCACCGCCAGCGTCATCGCCGACACAGAGTGTGTGGTTCATCATCTTTCTCGTGACGCGATGGAGCACATGGAATGGAACGATAGAGAAGTCGCTACTGCTTTCCACCGGCTGGTTATCAGGCTGTTAGCCGAGCGCGTAGTCTACATAACCACCGCCCTGCGCGCCGTACAACGATGACGGGTACGGGTAATCGAATCTCCCGTGTACAATAGTAGGCAACCGTCATCTGCGGGGGATAGCCAGCAGGTACAGGAGGCGTGAAGCTATGGCGACGTGGTTAAAGTGGATCCTACGGATTGTGGGCGCTTTCTTCCTGCTCATCCTCCTTCTCTTCATTGTCGCCGCTATCCGGCCCGTGCCGGCCGACCGGGAGCTGCCCCCGGAGGAGTGGGGAGTCGGGGCCAGTAGTGTAGAGCCGTCGTTCTCGGGGCTTCAGCGGGAATTTCCGCCGATGAACGTGCCGGCGGGAAATCCAACTACCGAGGAAAAGGCCGAACTGGGGCGGCTGCTCTTCTTCGATCCTGTTCTTTCCGAAAATGACGACATCGCCTGCGCCACCTGCCACCACCCCGACTATGGCTTTGCCGACGGTCTACCGCTCGCTATCGGGCGTGGCGCTGAAGGGGCCGGCCCGCAGCGGGAGGGTGGCGTCGTGCTGGCGCGAAACACACCCTCCCTGTGGAATGTCGGCTTTCGGAATCATCTCTTCTGGGACGGACGCGAGGAGCTTCTGGAGGCGCAGGCGCTCGTACCGCTGACTCACGCCGACGAGATGGGCGCAATGGACGGTGAGGCGCTTGCCGACGAGCTGACAGCCATCCCCGAGTATCGGCTGCTCTTCGAAACTGCCTTCGACGATGAAACGATCACCGTCGAGCGGGTGCAACAGGCGCTCGCAGTCTTTGAGCGCACATTGATCAGCGACGAGAGCCCCTTTGATCACTATGCCGCCGGCAACGTAAATGCTCTGACGCCGCAGCAGCGGCGCGGGCTGGCCCTTTTCCGCTCGGGCGCCACGCGCTGCTTTGAGTGCCACGCGGCGCCGCTATTTGCCACGGACACCTTCCGTGTGGTCGGCACTCCCGACGACGATCCTGGGCGGGCCGGCGTGGCCGATGATGCACCTGAGGGCGCCTTCCGTGTGCCCGGGCTGCGCAATGTGGCCCTGACCGCACCTTACATGCACGATGGATCGCTGGCGACGCTGGACGAGGTGATCGACTTTTACGAAGAAGGCGGCGGGCGCGACCACGGGGTGGATAACGTCGATCCCTTTGTGACCGGCTTCACCCTGACCGATCAGGAGCAGGCGGATCTGGTTGCTTTTCTGCTGGCGCTGACAGACGAGAGCGGTATGCCGGAGATTCCAGAAGCGGTGCCTTCCGCGCTGCCCGTCGTCCCGCGGTTGGAGAACCCGGCCCGCGAGGCTGTCCACGCCGGGCAGTCGGCGTTGCGGGCGGAAGCGCCAGAAGCGCGCCCACCGCAGACGATCCGTGTGCAGCCGGAGGAGACGATCCAGGCTGCCGTCGATCGGGCGCTTCCCGGCGACACGGTGCTCGTGCCCTACGGCGTTTATCACGAAACGGTCGTCATCGACACCAGCGATATCACTCTGCTTGGCGAGCCGGACGCGGCTGGTGCCTGGCCCCTGCTCGACGGCGAGGGGCGGCTGGCAGACGGCGTAATCGCTTCGGGCAATAACTTCGAGATTGGCTTCTTCGAGCTTCGCAACTATACCGACAATGGCGTACTGGTCGAAGGAGTCACAGGCATGCACTTCCACGATCTCTTCGCCGCCAACACCGGCACCTATGGTATTTACCCGGTGCAGAGTACGGATGTACTGGTCGAGCGGGTAGAAGTGACCGGCGTGGACGACGCGGGCATCTATGCCGGGCAGTGCGAGGACGTCGTCGTCCGCGACAGCGTCGCCTACGGCAACGTGCTGGGGATCGAGATAGAGAACACCGCCGGCGCTGCGGTCTACAACAACCATACCTACAACAACTCGCTCGGCATTTTCATTGTCGTGCTACCCAACCTGACGTCGAAGGTCTCGCGGCGCACTGTCGTCTATGACAACGTGAGCGAGGGCAACAATCATGAGAATTTTGCGCCGGAAGGGGCGATTGCCCGGCTGATGCCCCCTGGTGTGGGTGTCTTGCTGCTGGGGTCCGACGACAACGAGGTGTATAACAACGTCATTCGCGACAATAAGAGCATCGGCCTTGCCGTCTTCAGTCTCACCAGCACCGGCGCCTTTGACGAGCTCGACGTGGGGCCGCGCCCGGAAGGCAACCTCGTTTACGACAACACGTACGAGAACAACGGCTACGACCCCGATCCCTTTGTCGCCGAGCTTGGCGTACCGACCGGTGACATTTTGTGGGATGCTTCCGGCGAAGGTAATCGCTTTAACGAGCCCGATGCCGAAGGCAACTTCCCTCCGTTGCTGCCTGCCCCCGACTGGCCCGACTTTCTCTATCGTGCCTACTGGAACCTTCTAAACGGCGTGATCGGCCTACTCGGATAGCGTGTGCTCCGCTCGCTTCTCTTGCGGCTGGCCCGCTCCCGCCCTGGTGGGGCTGTCGCCGGCCTTGTCTTCAGCAGAATGAGTACTGCTCTGCCGCTCCGCCGCCTTTATGAGACGGAGACGCTGCTCGCCTTTCACCATCCGCAGCCGTCTCATGCAGTGCACATTCTCATTGTCCCCCGGCGCCGGCTCTCCGGGCTGGCTGCGTTGGGCCCGGCGGATGACGACTTTATGCGCGATCTCTTCGCCGCCGTCAACTGGCTAGTGGCCGAACTCGAGCTGGAGAAGCAAGGCTATCGTCTCGTCGCCAACGGCGGCGCCTATCAAGACGTGCCGCATCTGCACTTTCACCTGTTGAGCGATGGGTGATCTGGGATGGTGATAGGAGGTAGAGGGATGCACGTGCCGGTGTGCGCTCGCGGAGACCGCAGGCGGCAACGAAAAACCAGGCCTTGTAGGGCCTGGTTTATGATAAATTCGTGCGGATGATAGCGCGCGCCGCGCTGTTGCCCTTATAGTGGCGCGAATGAACCGAAGAGAGCGAGGATCATACTGAGCGCAATGAGGATGCTCATAACGATCATCACCTTCTCGGAAAAGCTCCGCTCGCGAAAAGACCGTCTATTTTTACGTTTTCTTGCCATTCTTCTCTGACTCCTTCCAGCTCAAACATTCAGCCTCTCCAGTATAACAGAGTCGGCTGCCGCTCGCTAAAGGGGCGGGCGCGCCGCCCGCGTTTTTTGACCTCGCGCTCAGGAAAGACTATCGGCGCGTGAGTGTGCTGTCCAGAACTAGATCGCAGCCGCCAGCATGCCAGCTTCGTATCAAGGAGGAGCGTACTCTACGGCTGGCGATGCCGCGGCGAGTCTACGCGTCTCCCTCTCGCTCAACTCGCAGCAGTTCGCGGCGCAGGAGTTTGCCCACCGCCAACTTCGGAAGTTCATCAAGGAAGCCGTAACGGCGAAATATTTCGTAGGGGGCCAGGTATTCGGCGTTCCGATCGAGCGCCAGGTCAGGCGGTAGGCGGGGCGAAGCACCTGGCAAGATTGACCAGAAGGAAAGTGCAACCGGTGGGACACCGCTTGCGTATAGAGAATGAGAGCGGCTTGCACCCGCGGATCGCCAGCCGGTATAATTCGATTACCTCCGGGATTCCGGCGGCCTCCCTGGTACCTGCTGTTTAGTGGAGTGTGACGATGTTTGAAGAGATCTTGGCTTCCGGCACCCTGAATCTGGTCTATCTGGGGATGCTCGTTCTGAGCTTCTTCTTTGCCTTGTTGACCCTGATCGGCTCCGAAATCGGCGACATCTTTGACTTCGACGTCGACGTCGACGCTGACGGCGGGCTGGACTTCATCAGCGTCAGCCCTTTTGCGCTGGCTATGTTTGGTGCCACCTTCGGCCTGGCT
The DNA here is from genome assembly GCA_033722535.1 of Promineifilaceae bacterium (SeqCode). Classification (GTDB taxonomy): domain Bacteria; phylum Chloroflexota; class Anaerolineae; order Promineifilales; family Promineifilaceae; genus JAAYYY01. The sequence continues at coordinate 12,921 of JAWVYW010000020.1, read as the reverse complement.
GGCCTCATCACCCGCATCTGGTTTGAGATGGACGCGTTGCCCAGCATCTTGTGGGCGGTTGGCGTGGGGGCCGTCGCCGGCATTGCCGCGCAGGCCTTTTTTCTCTACGTATTGTCGCCCAGCACCTCTAGCCACTATCGGCTCGAAAGCAGCGTGATCGGACGCGAAGCGGAGGTCATCACCTCTATACCGGCCCATGGGCTGGGCGAGATCGCCTTTAACAACGTCAGCGGGCGCGTCAAACTGGGCGCCCGTTCGGCGCAGGGAGAGCCGATCCCCTATGGATCGATTGTCACGGTGAATCGCATGGTGGGTCGGGTGGCGATCGTGCAGCCGAGTGAGTAAAGAGTCGTCGTTTAGCTTTTTGTGAGGGAAGGTCATGGACGTCCTGATTGTAATTGGCATATTCCTGTTACTGTTTGTCGTCGTGGCGCTGATCGTCGTCCTTTCGCGCCGCATCATCAAGGTTGGGCCGAACGAGGTGCTCGTCATCTCCGGGCGCGGGAAAGGGCGCACCGACGAGCTGGATACGGTGCGTAGCAACTTCCGCATCGTCACCGGCGGTCGCGCCTTTGTCTGGCCGATACTGGAGCGGGTGGACGATCTCTCCCTGGAGCTGATGACCATCGACATCACCACGCCAGACGTACCCACGATCCAGGGTGTGAAGGTGACGGTAGACGGCGTGGCGCAGGTCAAGATCGGCAGCGATGAGAGCTCGATCCGCACGGCGGCAATCCAGTTCCTCTCGCGATCACAGGATCAGATCGAGTACGTGGCCCACGAGACGCTGGCCGGCCACCTACGCGCCATCCTCGGTACCCTGACGGTGGAGCAGCTTTACCGCGATCGCGAGGCGTTCGCTCAGAAGGTGCAAGAGGTGTCCGGCGAGGACATGGCTAGCATGGGCATGGATATTATCTCTTTTGTCATTAAGGATATTAAGGATGACGAGGGGTACCTGGAGGCGCTTGGGCGGCCGCGCATTGCGCAGGTGAAGCGAGATGCCGCCATCGGCGAGGCGGAAGCGGCCCGCGACGCAACGATTGAAAGCGCACGCGCGCGCCAGGAGGGAGAGTCGGCCAAATTCGCCGCCGAGACGAAGATCGCCGAGAGCCGCAAGGATTACGAGATCGAGCAGGCTGCCTTCGAGGCGCAGACGAACCGCAAGCGGGCGGAGGCAGAGCTGGCCTACACGCTGCAGCAGAACATCGAGAACCAGAAGATCAAGGAAGAAGAGGTTCAGATCGAGGTTGTCGAGAAGCAGAAGCAGATTCAGGTTCAGGAGCAGGAAGCGGAGCGCATGGAGCGCGAACTGCAGGCGACGGTGCGCAAGCCGGCCGAGGCGGAAGAGTACCGCATCCGCACGCTGGCCAACGCGCGCCAGTACCAGCTGCAGACGGAAGCCACCGGCGAGGCGGAGGCGATTCGCCAGCGTGGCGAGGCGGAAGCCGACGCCGAAAAGGCGCGCGGTCTGGCCCAGGCGGAGGTCACGCGCCAGCAGGGTCTGGCGGAAGCCGAGGCAACGGCGCGCAAGGCAGATGCCTGGGAGCGGTATACGCAGGCCGCCGTTCTGCAGCAGATTCTGGACAAGCTACCGGAGATGGCGACGGCGATTGCCCAGCCGCTCTCCAAGACCGACCGGATCGTGATCATCAGCAACGGCGACAATGGCCAGGGTGTCGGCGCTTCGCGCGTAACCGACGACGTCACACGCATCATCGCGCAGGTGCCGAGCACTATCGAGGCCCTGACCGGCGTCGACCTGACCCAGTCGCTACAGAACCTGCCCGGCCTGAAGCAGAGCGAGGAAGCGGCAGGCAACGGCGCCGCCGAGCCCGCCGAGCCCGCCGAGCCGCGCCCGACGCCGACGGAGCCGGCTGTGTAAGTAACCTCCCTTCGAATATTAGAAGGCGCCGCCGGTCGAGCACCGGCGGCGCTGTTCGATTTGCCCGCCCTCCCACTTCGCATATAATGGTGTGCGAAAATTCAATAGTAATACCTTCGGGGCAGGGTGAAATTCCCGATCGGCGGTGACGTCTGCGCAGGCGAAGCCCGCTACCCTCTGCAACGCAGAGGCGGATCTGGTGGAACTCCAGAGCCGACAGTGAAAGTCTGGATGGGAGAAGGTTGACGAGACGCGACCAGCTATTTGGCGTCTGACGACTGCCTGTGGCTGATAGCCGCTGATGCCCCACCTTCACGGTGGGTTTTTTGTTGCCAGGGCTGCGTCTCTTGCGCGCTCTCCGCCCCTGCCCCCTCTGATACAATGAAACACTTCCACACCTTGCCCATCTGGCTTACGACGGCGATTTCCGCTGTTCTGCTGGTGGTCGCCTGGCAGGCGCTCACGCTCCTCGGCGGCTACGAGCGCTTTATTCTGCCCGGTCCGCTGGACGTCGCGCGCCAGTTCCTGGTCGTCGCCGCCGACGGACGCCTGCTGCGGCATACAGTGATTACGGTCGCCGAGGTCATTCCCGGGTTACTGTTGGGCTTTTTTATCGCCACCCCTCTCGGCTACCTGCTGGCAAAGTCGCCGCTCGCGGAGCGCCTGTTGAGCCCCTATCTCATCGCCTCGCAGGCCATTCCGGTCATCGCCATCGCCCCGCTATTGACGATCTGGGTCCGCTCCACCTACTGGAGCCGAGTGCTGGTCGCCGTGTTGGTCGTCTTTTTTCCGATCTTGATCAACGTCATTGCCGGACTGCGTTCCGTGCCGCCGGAGCTGTACGAGCTAATGACGGGTTTTCGCGCCAGCAGGTGGCAGATCTTTCGCAAGCTCGAGCTGCCGGGGGCGCTACCGATCCTCCTCGCCGGGTTGAAGGTGGGCGCGACGTTGAGCGTCATCGGCGCGCTGGTCGGCGAATTTGTGCAGCCGAAGAGCCAGGGCCTGGGCTTTTTGCTGATTACCGCCCGCTATCAGTTCAAGACCGACCTCGTCTTCGTCGTCCTGCTGACGCTGGCTGCTATTGCGCTCTCCCTTTACGGTCTGGTGGCCTTGCTGGAGCGGTACCTGCTGCGCTGGCAAAGGGAGGGCAGCAGGTAGAGGGGCTACCACCTGCCGGTTCAGTGGGAGATAGTGACGTTGCTATGTTTACAACACCGTGGAGAAGTTCAATGAAACTGTTATGTACTCTATTCCTATTTCTCGTCCTCTTGACCGCGGGCTGTGCTGGCGCTGATCCCGGCGCGGTCGACGCCGTTCAGACGACAGTCGAGCAGGAAGACGACCTGCGCACGATCGAGCTGCCGATGGGCTTTATTCCCGATCCCCAGTACGCGCCTTTCTACGTTGCGGTGGAGAAGGGCTACTATGCCGAGGAGGGGCTGGAGATCGCTTTCGACTATAGCTTCGAAACGGACGGCGTGGCGCTTGTGGGCGCTAATGAGCGCCCATTTGCCATCGTGAGCGGCGAACAGGTCGTTCTGGCGCGCGCCCAGGAGCTACCTGTGGTCTATGTGCTGGAGTGGTTCCAGGAGTTCCCCATTGCCGTCGTCAGTCGCGACGAGGCGGGGATTGAGACGCCGTCCGACCTCGCCGGGAAGACGGTGGGCTTACCCGGCTTCTTCGGCGCAACCTACGCCGGCTATGCGGGCCTCCTTTCCGCCGCCGGACTGCCGCTGGAGGCGGTCAATGCCGAGGAGATCGGCTTTACCCAGGTCGAGGCCCTGCTTGCGGGGCAGGTGGATGCCGTCGTCGGTTATGTCAACAACGAGCCGGTACAGCTGCTCGAGCAGGGGGTGGATGTGGACGTGCTCTACGTGGCCGACTACGTCGATCTGGTTGCCAACGGCATCATTACCAACGAAACAGTGATCGCCGACGAGCCGGAGCTTGTCGGGCATTTCGTGCGCGCCACCCTCCGCGGCCTCGCCGACACCCTGGCGGATCCGGAAGAGGCGTATGAGATCAGCAAGCTATACGTCGAGGGGCTTGACGACAGCCGGATGAATGTGCTCGCCGCTTCCCTTCCCCTATGGGAGGCAGAGACGCTCGGCGTGACCGATCCTGCTTCATGGGAGCAGACAGAGGCAGTGCTACTAGAAATGAGGCTTCTCGATGCCCCCGTCGAAGAGCTGGAAGCAGCTTACACCAACCGCTTCGTCCTCGAAAATCAACCAGAATGAAGCGTATGGAAGGCGCCGGGCGCAATAGAACGACAGCCGGCGGCGCATCCGGTCAGGGGTCGAAGCGCCCGTTTCTGGAGGCCAGGGGCGTTGGCCACACCTTTGCCGACGGTATACAGCCGCTAACAGAGATTTCGCTGTCGCTGGCATCCGGCTCCTTCACGGTACTCGTCGGTCCGTCGGGCGTGGGCAAGTCGACGCTGCTTCGCATTCTGGGCGGGTTACTACAGCCGACTGAGGGAGAGGTGCTGCTGGACGGTCAGCCGCCTGCGACCCGCCCGGAGCCGATCGGCATCGTCTTTCAACATGATAACCTGATGCCCTGGCGCACAGCCTTTGAAAATGTCCGTCTGCCGCTGGAGCTTCTGTCCATTCCAGTGGCCGATAGGGTCGATGCGTTGCTAAAGCTGGTCGGCCTGGAGGGCTTCGAGCATGCTTACCCCGCGCAGCTCTCTGGCGGGATGGCCCAGCGGGTGGCGCTGGCGCGGGCGCTCGTTCACCAGCCGGATCTACTGCTGCTGGACGAACCGTTCGGGGCCCTCGACGCCCTGACGCGGGAGCGGATGGGGCAGGAGCTGCTGCGGATCTGGCGGGCGGTGCCGGTCACCGTATTTATGGTCACCCACAGCATCCACGAAGCCGTGCTGCTGGCTGACCAGGTACTGGTCATGCGTGGCTATCCGGGCCGGCTGACGCGGCGTGTGGAGATCGAGCTACCGCGTCCGCGCCGCCTGGAGATGCAGGCGACCTCCACCTTTCTGGCCCATACACGGACGATCCGCGAAGCGATCGGCGAAGAGCTGCCGCGGCGGGCGCACCGCTAAGGCACGCCCGCCGCACAGGGGCAGCGGGTTCGGCTGCCTATTCCTCCACAGTCGCCGCTGTCCGCCGGCGGCGGCGCCGCCGGAGCAGGTAGAAGAGCAGCAAGATGGGGAGCAGGATGAGGACTGCTAACGGCAGCACCAGGACGACGACGTAGATGGCAACTGAGGCCAGCCCCTGCAGGGCTTCAACGAGCGCTTCCAGGGCGTCGCGGGCCACGCCTGTCGGCTGCCAGCCGCCGACTTCCAGCGGTTGGGACAGCTGGTCGGGGATCAGGCGGATGCTGATGGTCGAAAAGGCCGCCGACTGTTGAAGGAACTGAATGCGCCCTTTGAGCACTTCGATCTCGCTCTCCAGGCGGCTCAACTCGCGATTGACCGCCAGCGCCTCGTCCACCGTCTGAGCGTCGTCGAGAAATTCACGTACGCGCGCCGCCGTCGCTTCCAGATTTTCCAGGCGGGCGCTCAGATCGACAAATTCCTCTGTCACGTCCTCGCTTTGCTGCGAGAAGCTCTCCACCTCTACCGCCAGCGCCTCGATCTCATTGATCGTTTCGTCGAACGCTTCGGCGCGCACGCGGATGGTAATATTGCCCGATAGGCCGTTGCCCGACTGGAAGACGCGGCTGGAGACGACCCAGCCGCCGGCGTCATTGGCCAGCGTCGTGATGGCGTCGACCGCTGTCTCCGTTTCTTCGACGACGACCACCATCTCCGCCGTACGAATGATCAGCTGCTCCTGGACGTCGACCTGCGCCGCGTCGTCGACGGCGTCAAAGTCGGCACCGGCGGTATCTTTCGCCGGCGCCATCGGCTCTGCTGCTTCTCCTTCGGCGAAATCCATCTCTTCTTCGAAGACGGATCCCGTTCTGTCGGAAGCTTCACCGCAGCCGGCGAGGCCGATCGCGCCTACAGTCAGGAACAGCATCAGGGCGATAAGCGGCAGTAGACTCTTTCTGTTCATCTCTTTTACCTCCAAGCGTTGGCGCTGTCTTTGACCTTTAGACGTGCTACGCGCCCAAAATGTTCCTTCGGCGGCGAATGGGTAGGCCTTTACCAGCCGTGCTCCAGCCGCGCGACCAGGCGTCGCGGTAAGCCGAGGGACGCCATTCGCTCCTGCGTGGCTGCCACGCGATAGGCGACTCGCCGGTGTTCCCACGTCATTTGCTCCGTATCGAGCAGAGCATAGGCGGCGCGGGGGTCGGAGTCGCGGGGCTGGCCGACGCTGCCGGGGTTGATGATCAGGCGGTTGCCGCCGAGCGGTGTGGGAGTGCTATACTGAGGCTGATAGGTCTTGACGTGTCCCTCGTCGACTTCTTTGAAGATGACCGGCGCATGTGTATGGCCGACGAGGCAAAAGCGGGTATCGAAGTGGGCGAAGTTGAGGGACGCTGTGGAGCGGTCGAGGATATACTCCCACACCGGCTGGCGAGGGCTGGCGTGCGCCAGCGTGAACGGCGCTTCGACGAGGGTGGCGGGCAGGCGTTCAAGATAGGCCCTCGTCTCGGCGGTGATCGTCTGTTGCGTCCAACGGATAGCGTTCTGCGCTTCCGAATTAAAGGCGCTGATATCCAGCCGCCCGAGTACGGCCCAATCGTGGTTGCCGGAGAGGCTGATGTGGTCATGCTCGCGCAGGAGCGCCGCGCACTCGTTCGGATCCGGTCCGTAGCCGACAATATCCCCCAGACACCAGATCTCATCCCACTCGCCGCTGGCATCTTCCAGCACAGCCTCAAATGCGGCCAAATTGGCGTGGATGTCCGAGATAATCAGCAAACGGGCCATGAAATCCCTCCAGATCCAATAATACCATGTTCGACCAGAGAGGGTATAATAGAGAAAAGAGTTCGCGACTCACTGTGCATAACCATGGCTATTCTGGACGAAAAAACACTCGACTTTCCAAGCACCAGCGCTGAACAGACGGAGCGTCTGGGCGTGCGTCTCGGTGAACTGATCGAACCGGGCGACGTGATCTGCCTCTCGGGAGAGCTGGGCGCCGGCAAGACGACGCTTGCCCGGGGCATCGGCCGCGGGTGGGGGACGGCCCTCCGTGTGACCAGCCCGACCTTTACGATCGTGAACGAGTATCCGCGGCTGGGGGACGACGCTGTTCTCTACCACGTCGATTGCTATCGCCTCTCCGGAGAGGGCGACATCGTGACGACAGGACTCGAAGATCTGGTGGAGAGTGGCCGCGCTTTGATGATCGAATGGCCGGAGAAGGTTGAGGAGATGCTGCCTGCCGATTGTCTGTGGATCGAGTTGCGCCACGTGAACGAGACGCGCCGCGGCGTGCGCATGGCTGCCGGGGGAGGGCGATCGGAGCGCCTCCTCAAGGCGTTCAAGCGTAGTGCTTTCGGCGTCTGAGCGCCCCGCCACGGCGCAGTTAATGAATTGAGCTAGCGATCTGACGAGACCATGTTACTTGCCATCGACACTGCCACACGCTGGACGGGCCTGGCCCTTTACGACGGGGACGGCGTCGTCGCCGAACAAGGGTGGCGCGCGCACAACAGACAGACGATTGAACTGGCGCCTGCGGTGACCGAGATGCTAAAGCGGGCGGGACAGGAGGTCGACGCGCTGGACGCGCTCGCGGTGGCGCTCGGTCCTGGCTCCTACACCGGCCTGCGCATCGGCCTTGGATTTGCCAAGGGGCTGGCGCTGGCGAACAGCCTTTCGCTGATCGGCGTACCCACACTCGATATTGTGGCGGCGGCACAGCCGGAGATGGAGGGGGAGCTGGTCGTCGTCGCCGAGGCCGGACGACGCCGGATCAGCGCCGCCCGCTATCAGTGGAAGAGGCGCCAGGGATGGACGGCCCTGGAGCAGCCGGTCAACGAAACATGGGAGACGTTGCTTAAACGAGTCGAGCCGCCAGTTACCTTCAGCGGGGAGATCTCGCAGGCGGCGCTGCGTCTCATCCGCCTCGCAGGCCGCGACTACCGCGCCATGTCGCCGGCGGCCCGCGTACGGCGGGCAGCCACGCTCGCCGAAATTAGCTGGTGGCGCCTGCGGCGTGGTCAGGTGGACGATCCGGCGGCGTTGACGCCGCTTTACTTCAAGGAGCCCTGAGCGCGACGTCGCCTGCTGACCCAGGTGTACAGCGCGTCCCCTCGCAGTGGAGGTTGGCAATGATTGCCTTTCCCCCTCCTTTCGCCATTCGATCGATGATGCTGGACGACGTCGACGCCGTCATGCCCATCGAGGCCGTCTCCTTCCCCACACCCTGGCCTGCCGACGGCTATCGCCACGAGCTGACCCAGAACAAGCGCGCCCACTATGACGTATTGTGTCACGTCGCGGAGGGCGAAAGCATCGTGATCGGCTACAGTGGTTACTGGCTCGTCGCCGGCGAAGCCCATATCAGCATCGTCGCCGTGCACCCAGATTGGCGGGGCCGGGGACTAGGCGAACTGCTGCTCCTGCACATGCTGGTGACGGCAGTGGCCCGCGGCGCCGAAGCGGCGCTGCTGGAAGTGCGGGAGGGCAATGTGGTCGCCCGGAAGCTGTATCGGAAATACGGTTTTGAAGCGGTAGGCCGGCGTAAAGGTTACTATAAAGATACCGGTGAGGACGCGATTTTGATGAGCGCCGATCTCGCTGCACCGGGCTACCGGCAGCAGCTGCGCCGCCTGACGACCGCGCTCAGTCGCCGTCTGTGATCGTCCTGTGAACCGGTTCTGTCCGTGCTTGACTCTGTTGCAGTTGCCCGAGATCTGCGGTAGCTTAAGCACAAAACCGAGGCCACCAATGAGGAGGCGCTATGAGCAACGGAGCCCAACCGCGGCAGAAAAAGATCGCCATCGAAGTCCCCAAAGATTTACAGGCAGCGTACGCCAATCTTGCTTTTCTTACCCACACCCCGGCGGAGATCATCCTCGATTTCGCCCAGTACCTGCCGCGCATGCCCAAGGGTCAGATCGTCTCGCGCGTCATTATGTCCCCCATGCACGCCAAGTTGCTCCACGCGGCGCTGTCCCAGAACATCGCGAAATACGAACAGCAGTTTGGCGAGATCCGCGTTCCGAAACGGACCTCGCTGGCCGACGAACTGTTCCGTTTCAAGCCGGGAGACGAAGAGGGCGATGGTGAGGAATAAAGCAGCCGATATGGAAGCAATCGCCGACCGTATTCGTGATGATATGGAGGCGGTTAATACCGCGCGCGACCTCGCCTACCAGCGGTCACGCGAACTAACCCGCCTTTGCGCCCGCGCGATCCGCGCTGTCCACCGCGAGGAGTGGGAGAACGCAGATCGACTGATAGACGAAGCGCGCACTGCTGCCGAGGCGCTGGTCGACGGCGTCCGCCCCTATCCCGCCCTCTACTACGCCGGTTATACGCAGGATGCGCTCAAGGAGTATGTGGAGGCGCACCTGACCCGCGCGCTGATCCGTGATGAAGCGATCCAGACGCCCTCCGACCTGGAAGTCGAAGATAATACCTGGCTTAATGGGTTAGCCGAGGCGGGCACGGAGCTCCGCCGGCGGATTTTGGATATCATTCGCCACGGCTACAGCCCTGAGGTGGAGCGCCTCCTGGACCGCATGGACGAGATTTACAGCATCCTCGTAACCTTCGACTTCAGCGATAGCATTACCGGCGGCCTCCGTCGGCGGACCGACATCCTGCGCTCGGTGCTCGAACGCACACGCGGCGATGTGACAACCAGCCTACGCCAGACGGAGCTGGAACAGGCGCTTGAGGCGCTTGAGAAACGCCTGGGAGAGAGTGGCTAACGCGCCCTTCCGGTGATCAGCAGTGCACCCCCCAGCCCGGCCAGCGCCCCACCGGCTGCCCACCACGGCAGGCGGGAGACGACCCATCTGATCTCCTCCACGGTAAACTCCGGCCCGTGGGCGTGAAGGCCGGTCTTTAGCGCCATCAGAGCCAGCGTCGCCAGCGCTGCGCCCGCGCCCGCCAGCAGGCCCAACGCGCCGCCAACCAGCAGGCGCCGGAAGCCGCTGGTGTAGGGGGGCGGCAGCCGCCGTGCAAGATGGCCCACGGCGACCATTGTTACTCCCAGTCCCAACAGCAAGACGCGCGCCAGGTCGCCTTCAAGTGCGATCCAGATCACGCCATAGGCGGCGACGACGACAGTTGCCATCTTCAACAAAGCGGCTCGGTTCATGGGCCACATTATAGAGAGGGTAAAGTTTGACGCTACCGCCGCTTGCCGCATAATCGAGCCATCGACAATTGCTTGATATTCCAACAGCCAAGGAGAAAAGATATGGCAACCATTACCGCTCGTGGGGAAGCATTTGAAACCAAGACATTCGAGGCGCCGGACGGCAAGCGACTGGTTCTGGCGATTGAAGATGCGGGTATTCCCATTCTGCACCGCTGCGGGGGCAAAGCGCGCTGCACAACCTGCCGCGTTACTTTCAACGAAGGCGAGCCAGACGGCTACCACTGGCGGGAAAAAGAGAAGCTGGAGCGGGAAGATGCACTCGGCGATTTTCGTCTTTCATGTCATATCCTCTGTGAGGGCGAGATGGACGTCGACGTGCTGATGACGATGCTCACCGTCGATCTGCCCGATCCCGGCCCGCGCCCGGCGCCGGAGATCCCAGAAGAAGTCGACTGAAGTAAGCGGCTGGTAGCCTTAGATGATGGACGTCGGCTGCCACCCACGCCACTTGAATGACCAGTGAAAGCAGCGCGCGCGCCAGCGCGCCGTATCCACATACGAGCTGGCGCCTGCTCGACGGCGGCGCACAGCCAATGCAGGACGGAGCCACCAACATGGCGATCGACGAGGCGATCCTGGAAGCGGTCGCCGCCGGCGATAGTCCGCCCACGCTTCGGTTCTACGGCTGGAAGCCGGCTTGCCTCTCGCTCGGCTACGCTCAGCAGGCGGCGGTGGCGGACTGGGAGGCCTGCGCCGCTTTCGGCTGGGACGTCGTGCGGCGGCCCACAGGTGGGCGCGCCATCCTTCATGTGGACGAACTGACGTATAGCGTCTGCGCGCCGGAGGGGGAGCCGCGTGTGGCGGGGACTGTACTAGAGAGCTACCGTCGCCTTTCCGACGCGCTGGCCGAGGGCCTGGAGCTGATGGGGCTAAAGCCCGCGCGCGCCCGCGCGGATGGCGCCGGAGAAAGCGGCCCCGCTTGCTTTGACGGTCCGGCAAACTATGAGATCACGATCGCGGGGCGCAAGCTGGTGGGCAGCGCCCAGGCGCGGCGCCTGGGCGTGGTCCTCCAGCACGGCTCGCTCCCCCTCACCGGCGACATCGGGCGGATTTCACGTGCGCTTGCCGTCGAGGGCGAAGAGGCCCGCACGGCTATCGCCCGCGGTCTTGCCCGGCAGGCGATCACCCTGGAGAATTCTTTGGGGCGTGAGATAAGCTTTGCTGAGGCGGCGCGCTTCCTCGCAGATGGCTTTCGACGGGCGCTGAATCTGGAGCTCGCACCGGATGAACTGACTGTTCGAGAGTGGGAGCGCGCGCGTGCGATCCGGGCCGAGAAATACGGCAACCGGGCATGGACACGGCGCCTTTAGGAATGGGTGTACCTCGTGCTGGGCGCCGCTAACCGCCGGGTCTTACCACATAGAAGAGGATAAAGAAGTAGTGGCAGAGGCTGCCCCCGATCACGAAGAGGTGCCAGATCTCGTGATGGCCAAAGACACCCGGCCAGGGGTCTGGCCGCTCACGGTAGTAAATCACGAAGCCCAGCGAGTAAATCAGGCCGCCCAGCAGCAGTAGCAACAATCCCGATTGGGAGAGAATACGCTCCACTGGCAGCGCCAGGGAAAGGGGCACGATCCCGCCCCAGCCGAGTAACGCGTAGATCGAGACGTTGAAAAAGCCGTGAATACGGATGCTGGTCAGCTTGTACGTGATGCCTACAGCGGCGACGGCCCAGATAGCCGCCAGGAGAGGGAGCCGCCAGTGACGCGGAAACAGGTTGTAGACGATGGGCGTATAGGTACCGGCGATAAGCAGGAAGATGGCGCCATGATCGAAGCGGTTCAGCCAGTTGCGCAGGCGTGGCTCCACCTTGAGGCTGTGTAGCAGCGTACTGGAGAGAAAGAGGACGCAAAGGCTAGTCCCGTAGATAGCCACAGAGAGCATCTTGCGCGGCTGTTCGTGCGTGAGCGCAACGAGGAGCGCCAGGCCAAGTGCGGCCAGGATTGTCGCGCCCAGATGGGTCAGCGCGCTCCACGGTTCCAGGAATAGTCGTTCCAGTTTTCGCAATGATTTGCCTCCGCAATTCGTGTTGCTCTCTCATTCAACGTGGCCTACCTCGCCTTTAGTCCGCGCCGCGCGCTGTTCTTGTTCCGCGTGCCGGAGCGGGGCGGCGCCGCTGCGACAACTTGTACGTGTAAGGGGACTTTCTCGCTAGTTGACATATAGTACCCTCATGCTACACTGACAGCGATGGGTAAAAGGTTGTCGCGTTTCTTTTTGCTCCCCGTCCGCCTGCTCTTGTGGCCATTGAGACTGTTGTGGCGGGGTCTGCGCCGCCTGGGTAGCGGCCTGCGTCCCGCGCTGGCGGCTTTATGGCGTCTGCTGGGGCGGATGGGCCTCGCGCTGCGCAATCTCCTGACGTGGATCATCTGGCGCCCGTTCCACTTTCTGGCCCTGCCCTGGTACCTGTTGGGCAGGCGCATTTTTTATCCTCGTCTTGTAGCGCTGGTAAAGCGGGCTGCTGGAGGCATCACCTTTGCCCTGCGCTGGCTTGCCGCCCGACTCGGCATCTGGTGGCGCTTCCTGCGCACACGCTGGCAAGCCAGCCGCGCCGGTCGGCTGCGCCTCATGCGGGGGGCGCGCTCCCGCTGGCTGCTCTACCGTGCTCGACTGCGCCTCGTCCTCCTGCGGCCCCAGCCGCCGCCGGGAGCGACCGTCATTCCGGCCGTTCCGCGCCCGCGAGAGGCGCCCGTTCGGCGGCGGGCGACGCGTCTGGCAACAACTGTGGTGGCCGCCGTCCTCGTCGCCGTCGCCAGTCTGATCACTGCCCGT
>JAWVYW010000019.1:0-35857 GCA_033722535.1 Promineifilaceae bacterium (SeqCode) | reverse complement strand
TGACGCAGTTCGCGCCGATGCAGACGGTGATGAGCCTGGTGACGGCGCTGGAAGCGGTGGAAGAGCAGGCGCCGACGCCGAAGCGGGTGGAGCCGCCAGAGGGCGTAGCAACCGGCAGCGATCAGCTGCTCATCGCCCGCCAGGGCATGACCCAACGAACCCATCCTCTGGTCAAACCGTCGCTGACACTGGGCCGCTCTGACGACAACGAGGTTGTCCTCGATAGCAGCCAGGTCTCGCGACGCCACGCGCGGCTCACGCACACCGCCGACGGCTGGACGATCACCGATCTGGGCAGCACTAACGGCACGCGGCTGGAGGACAACAAGCTACTGCCGGACGTTCCCGAGCGCTGGGAGCCGGGCGAGACGGTGACTATCGGCCCCTTCTACCTCACCTGGCAACCGGGGGAAAACCAGCCGGCGTTGGCTGCCCCGGCGGCAGAGCGGCGCCCGCGGACCGCCGCCACGCGCCGTGAGCAGATCCAGCTTCACGCCGAGCCGACCCGGCTTGATCTTGAGGCAGGAAGGGAGGCGACGGTCCAGCTTGCCCTGGAAAACAGGGGCATGGACGTGGGCCGCCTGACGGTGCGCGTGGAGGGGATACCGGCGGCGTGGGTCACCGCTCCGCCCAAGCCAACCCCGTTGCCACCCGGCGACAGCACCAACCTGCGGCTAGATATTCATCCCCCGCGCGACAGCAGCGCGCCCGCCGGTCGCCACCGCTTCAGAATCGAGATCGTATCTGACCGCGCCGACCGCGTCGTCGCTTCGGCGGCGGGCACGATAAATATCGCGCCTTTTACCGCCTTTGCCTTCCGCGCCCACCCCACACAGGTCGACAGCGGCGAGCGCACCCGCGTGCAGGTACGGAACGACGGCAACAGCCCGCTGACGGCCTCTCTACGCGTGCAGGACCCGGCGGGAGCCGTCCAGATGGTAGGGCCGGCAACGCTGACCGTCCCCCCCGGTGAGCAGGAGCAGGCGGAGGTCGAGCTAACAGCTGAGCGGCCGCTGATGGGGACGACGAAGCAACTGCCCTTCACGCTGCAGGCGGCAGACGGCGCGCAGGTGAAAGAGGCGCCGGGAGAGCTGGTCGTCAAGCCGCGCATTCCCCTCTGGCTGATGGCGCTGATTCCGCTCTTGTGCATCCTGCTCTCGGCGGTGGGCGCTTTTGCCTACAGCAATTTCCAGGAGCGGGCGCAGGCGACGGCACTGGCGATGACTGTGGAGTTCGAAAACGCGGTGGCGCAGGCGACCGCCGACGCGCTCGCCGTGCTCGACGCCACGGCGCAGGCTGAGGCGACGCAAACGGCTGTCGCGGCAGCGGCAGCCACCGCCGCTGCGGACGCCACGGAGACGGCGGTCGTCGCCACGGCGATGGTCAATGCCACCGCCGCCGCGGAGGCGACGGAGCGGGGCCTGGCCACCGGCACGGCGGTTGCCATCGCCGCGGCGGAGACGGCAACCGTGCAGGCGGCAGGGACGGCGGAAGCGCAGGCTACCGGAACGGAAGAGGCACTGGCTGCTGCACAAACGGCGACGGCGGAAGCGGAGGCCGCGGCAGCGGCCGCCCAGGCTGCCGCCAACGCCACGGCCACCGCCCAGAGCGATGTCGACGGCGACGGCCTCATCTACGCCGTCGAGCTGGAGCGGGGGACCGATCCTAACGATCCCGACACCGACGGCGACGGCATCCCCGACGGCGACGACGCCTTCCCGCTGACGCCGCCGGTGCACAGCGGCGGGCTGCTCACCTATGTTGCTCAGAGACGGTCGGGGGCCGGAGAGACGCTCTACCTGCAGCGGGCCAACGGCGACCCCATAGCGCTGATCGCGAACAAGGAAAGCATTCAGGTCCTGGACTATACGCGGCAGAACGGGGGTCTGTACGCCGTGCGCGTCGGGCAGGGCGGCAGCAGCCTGCTCTACCTGGTGCGCGCCGACGGCCAGATCATTGGCGCCGACATCAACCCCGGCTGGAGCAGTCTCAAAGACGCCGACTGGTCTCCAGACGGGCAGCGTCTGGTGGTCGAGGCCGACAGTCGCTACTACTACTTCGACGCCTCCGGCACGCTTGTCGGGCAACCTGACGTAGGCGGATAAGAGGAGAAAAGGATGACACAGCTTTCACGTTACCTCGCGACGTTTACAGCCGCCGCGCGTCGCCAGCGGTCGCCGCTTCTCGTCCTCGCCCTCCTGGCGCTGGCCGTCCTGCTCGCCGCGTGTAACCTGCAGGGTGTTACTGGCTTTTCGCCGACGAATAACGTCGTGGCCATTGTGCAGGACAATATGTTCTACACGACCGACCTCTCCGGGGGCAATTTGCAGGCATACGAACAGCCGCGCCCGGGCTTCGACATCACCTTCGGTCCCTTCGGCAACCGCCTGCTTTACGTGAACCAGGATGCCGAGGTCTGCCTGGCGGAGGTCGGCTCGACCAGCGAAAGCTGCCCCGTCTCCTTGGGGAACCCCACCGCGGGCATCCTCTCTTTCCTGCCGAGTGGCGACTTTATCGTCGCCTATCAGGAGGGAGAGACGCGCCGGATGGCGATCTACCGGCCGGATGGGACGCAGATTGAGCAGCGCTCATTCGATCAATATTTCCTGCCCCCCGACCTCTACAAGCTGAAGGAGACGCTCTCGCCGGGCGACGAGTTCGGGGGCGAAGAGTGGATGTTTGAACCGTATGCCAACAACATGGTGCGCTGGGCGATTTCGGACGGCGCCGAGGTCTTTCTCTACGAGGCGGGCAGTACAATCCAGGGGCCGACGAAGCTAGCGGGCGAGCTGACCACCGCGCAGCGCGATGTGCTCGTCAACCGCAGCCTCTCCGACGTCAGCAGCGGTGCTCTCTCGCCCGACGGGCAGCGCCTCCTCTTCCGCACGGAGCAGGACGACGGTTATAACCTTTTCTTGCTGGACCTTTCGCAGGAGCCGTCACAGCTGACGCCGCTGGTCACGAACGCCCCTTTCCGCATCGAATACGCCTTTTCGCCAGATGGTTCCCAAATCGCCTACGAGTCGACTCAAGGTGGGCGCTCGATCTGGCTGGTCGACGTCGACGGAACAGGCGCCCGCCAGCTCAGCGGCGCTGGCTCGCTGCCCCAGTGGCACGCGGCACCCTGAGCCGGCACCCGCGCTTTGAACCGGCGCTCCGGCTCTGCTCAGGGACGGCAGCAGCGGATGACAGAGCAAAAGGTGGCTCATGAACTGGTAATCAGCGGCTCAATGAGGAGCGGCGCGTGCGTCTGACGCAGAGAGCGATCGCTGTCGTCCGGCTGATCCACAACGACCGCCAGCTCCCGCACCCGCTCGTCTCCCGCAACCCCCGCGCCGCCCACCGCCGAACGCGGATAGCCACCTTCTGGAGCCCTTTATCTTCAGGATGCCTGCACTAGCACGCGATGACAGGGTCCACCGCGTGCTGGTGCAGGCGCTGATCACCGTCTACAAGACAGCGCACGGCACCTGCGAGCTGCAATTCCCGCTGGCTTTCAGCCCCTTGTCAGCGAATGGCGAAAGCGAAAAGGTGAAGGATATCACCCTTTTTCGGTGACACCTTATCCTGTCGCCCCACGCTGCGGGCGAGTATCCTCGCGTCTGTTGCTTACCCGACCAACGTATACTGGGCCCATATGGCCGGAGAGTCTCATGATCAAAAAGCTAATTCTGCTCGTCTTCCTTGCTGTCGTCGTTCTGGCTGCCTGCGCGCCCGAAGCTGCGCCGGCTGACCCGCCGGTTGTCGGCGAGATGCCCGTCGACGAAACGATCGTCGTCTACTCCTCGCCGCTCTGCAGTTGCTGTGGGGGCTGGATCGACTACATGCGGGATAATGGCTATACACTGGAGGTCGAGAGTATCGAGAACCTCGCGCCAATCAAGGCGCAGTATGGGGTGCCGCAACGGCTGCAGTCATGCCACACGGCAGTGGTGGGCGGGTACGTTGTCGAAGGACACGTGCCGGCCGACGCGGTGGCGAGACTTTTGAATGAGCGTCCAGACGTCGCCGGCATCGCGGTCCCCGCGATGCCCATTGGCTCGCCGGGCATGGAAGTGGAAGGGGTCGAGGCGCAGCCGTACGACGTCCTGGCCTTTGACGCCAGTGGCAACAGCGAGGTATTCGCGAGCTACAACCAGTAAGGCAGGAAGGCGGCGGGCGAAAGCGCCGGTCACGGCTCGAGGTAGCTGGCCACGTGGCGCACCGTCTCTGCCGTTGGCAGGCGGTCGAAGACCACGGCGCCCTCGACAGAGCCGCCCCCGGCGAGGAAGGGAACGGTCACGTCTGCACTCTCCGTGTTCGCCGTCTCCGGCGTCTCCGCCGATGAGGCAGGAATGAGGTGGAAGATAACGCGCACCCCCTCAGCCGTCTGTTCGCCCTCATTGGCGATGGTGACCGGCAGGTAGTAGCGCGCTCCCTCCTGGCGCACGGCGTCGAAGTGAGGCTCGACGACGATAACGGGTGGCCCTTCTTCGAGGATCACTCCCTGGTAAAGGAGCAGGCCGACCAGGAGCTGCAACACGAGGATGCTAATCGCCAGCGTCACCCGTTCCACACGCCGCCGCTGCGGATCGCGCCTGACTTCGGGGCCAATGCTCATACGACGACCCGTCCGGCCGCGCCGCCGAGGGAGATCGGCAGCCCAAGGACGACGACCTGCGAAAAGGTGGCGGTCAACGACTCGCCCAAGTCGATGCGGTCGAAAAAGTAGAGGGCGAAGGCTGCCACCAGCAGAGAGACGAGGTAGGCCATGATCGTCTCCGTGAGCGGGCGCTGGAAGTAGCCCACGCTGCTACGCTCCTTGATGCGCGGGCTGAAGCCGCTCTCAAAGACGATCGCGTAGGACACCAGGAGGCTCAGCGCCATCAGGCTCACTTCGTGCCACGGCCCCACCTCCGCTGCGAGCATCGAGATTTCGTCGGTGGGAGCGATGGCGAAGCCGACGAAGAGGCCGCCGGTAATCGTAGCGCCCAGATCGTTGAGAGTCGCCCGCCAGGGCGAGAGATCGGCGACGGCTGGCAGCCGCCGCGCCTCGTCTTCTTTTTCACCGTCCTGGCTTTGCGCATCCAGGCGGTGCTTCTGCCCATCACCCAGGAGCGCATTGGCGGCAGCCGCGCCGATGCTGAGCGGGATCGCCTGGACGACGATCTGGCCCAGGACGCTGCCCAGGGGATCACCAGGCGTTATTCTGTTGAGGGCCAACAAGACCACCGTTGCCGTAACCACGCCCACGGCCATCGCCTCAATTGCCTCGCTGACGTGCGTACTGAATGCCTCTTCATCCTTGAAGCCGGTGAAGTAGGCCAGGTGGACGTTGAGCAGAAAGACGAGGAGCAGGAACAGGAAGAGCTTCCAGAGCTCCGCCGTGGCGCCGATCCACCACATCTCCATCGTCCATAAAAAGGGAACGCCAAAGAGAAAAGCGCCGCTGAAGGCGCGTACGAAGTCGTAGAGCTCATGGCGCCAGGCGCGGCTGAGATTCAATCGGCTACTTTCCATAGCTAGGCGAAGTCCGCATTAGAAGTCTCTACTCTTACCGGATCGAGGAGACTATTCTAACACCGACGAGGCCAACTGTAACTGTAACAAACATTAACAAATGTCAGGGAGCCGCCACTCTGTGCAGCTCCCTGACGTTCGGAACTTGCTATGGGCTAACAGCAGCAGCCATCAGGGCAACATGCTGGCTCGCAGCAAGCGTCATCACAGCAGTGAGGCGCAGCGGGTTGCAGAGGGTTACTGTTGCGTGGTGCGGAAATCAGATCTGTAAACAATGTCACCTTCTCCTTTTGTGCACCAGGGGAATGTCTGCAACTCCCCGGGCGCATGTTACAACATCTCTCTTAACTAGCAGTTAGCGTCAACAGCTCCCCCTTCCGCTACATGAGCAGCGTGTAAGCCAGCCCGGCAAGAACTGCACCAACCAGCGCCAGCCCAACGTAGAGGAGAAAGACGCGCCCGCGGACCAGCCCCCACACCGCGGTCATCGCAGGCAACGTCGTCGTCGGACCGGCGACGAGGAAAGCCAGCGCCGCAGCGGGCTCCATCCCCTGCCCCAGGAGACCGCCGACGAGCGGTAGCGCCGCCAGGTTGCTCGTGTAGACTGGCACCCCCAGTAGGGCGGCAAGGGGAACTGCAAAGGCGTTTTCCTGCCCGAGCAGCCCAACAATCCACGCCTGTGGCACGTAGAGCGTGATCAGCGCCTCGAGGAAGAAGGCCAGCAGCATGAAGCGCGCGACCATCGCCGTCGCCTGCCAGCTTTCGTCCATGAGACGCCGCAGGTGGCGAGAGTGACCGAAGCGCAAGCTCCACCCCGGAAAGACCGTCGGAGAGTTGGGGCGCAACGCTGGTTCGCTTTGCCGCTCCCGGCGCCCGTCGCTCGCGGGCGCGGGGAAGGCACCGAGAGAACAGCTCCCTCCTTCGCCGCCGCAGCGAGCGGCCCCCGCTTCGCCCTCCGACGACGCGACTTGTCGCATCGCCGGCCGCGAAGAAGCCTCCGCTCCAGCGGCAAGAGGCACCGTCTGAACCGTGGCGAAGGCGAGCGACGGCGCGATCTGCCCGCCGCCCGTGGCTGGGGCTCCTTTGCCCGCCGTTCGCTCCCCGGCCCGCGGCCGCAGCAGTTGCCCGCCCAGCCAGCCCTGCGCCACCAGCAGGTGGGTCAGGTAGCCGGCGCCGAGGCTGAGCGCCAGCGTGGCCCCCAGCCGCCACAGGGCCAGCGGCCAGCCGAGCATGGTCACGCTCAGAAAGAAGGTCTCGGGGTCCATGCTCGGCGACGCGATCCAGAAGGCCATCACCGGCGCCAGCGGCACGCCGCCGATGAGCAGCGCGGCGACGACGGGGACGACGCTGCACGAACAGAAGGGGCTAAAGGCGCCGACGGCAGTCGCCAGCAGGATGGCTACCACCGGCCGGGCGCTGAAGGCGCGGTTGATGTAGCGCGACGCCCCGCCGAGGTTGACCGCGACTGCGATCGGGATCGTCAGGAGCAGATAAGGCCAGACGCGCAACAGCGCGTCGAGCATGAACTGGAGGATGGCGGAGAGATGGATCAGCATGCAGTTTTCCTCTGTAATCCGTAGCAACGAATATCGCAAAAATACGATTAACTACGATAAAAAAATTCCCACCGCTGCCAGCGGCGCCGCAGCGAGGGCGCTTAGAAAATCGCTCCCACCTTCTCCTTGAACCAGGCGATGTGATCGGCGTGCAGGCAGTAGCTGACGGCGGGCCCGTCGACGACGCCCACGATCCAGCCCGCATCGCGCAAAACCTTCAGATGCTGGGAGACGGTAGACTGGGCGATGGGGAGGTAGTCGACGATATCGCCGGTGATGCAACCGGGGTGCGTCAGCAGGTACTTGAGGATCTCAAAGCGCGTGGGGTTTCCCAGTGCCTTAAACATCGCGATCAGGCGCTCCTCTTCAGCGCCCGCTATCTCCAGCGTACAGCAGGGCTCGCTCCAGAGCTGGATGATTTCCGCGCCCTCTGAAAGGAGATCCCTTTCACCGACCATACTGCGACTCCTCGTAGTATCTATCGTAAAATTACGATGATAGTGTAGAGGAAAGTAGCGGGATTGTCAAGGGACAAGATGGGAAAAGGCGCCCTTGCGGGAGGTTTTCTATCCGCCTAACGTGATATCCTGCTCCTGATACCAGGTCAACGCTTGCAAAAAGTGCTCCGGCTGGAAGTCGGGCCAGAGATCGTCGACGACGTAGAAGTCGGCATAGGCGGACTGGATGGGCAGGAAGCCGGAGAGACGGCGGCGCCCGCCCCAGCGGATGATCAGATCGATGCGCGACACCTGGCCCGAAGCGAGCGCCTGTGGCGCCGAGCGATAGGAAATTTCGCCATTCTCGCGCCCGGCCTCGATGGCGCTGAAGAAGTCCCACTGCCAACCATAGTTGACGAGCAGGTTGACCTTAATGTCGCCGGGGCTCCTTTCCGAGGCAAACGGGCGTAGGGCATCGGGAAAGACGTGCGAGTCACAGTCGCCCACCGCCAGCAGAGCGACGCCGGCCTCGACGGCCCTGACGCCGAAGGAGGCAGTCGCTTCACGGAAAGCTGCGACCTGCTCGCCCGGCCGGCGCACGTTCTCCTTGGTAAAGCCGTAGACTGAGACCTCCTGGATGCCCAAAGAGCGGCAAAGCTTCATCAGCTGGAAGCCAGGCTCGATGCCCGCGGCGTAGCCTGCTTCTTGCGGGAGGCCGCGCGTTTCGGCCCATCTTCGGTTGCCGTCGGGGATGAAGCCGATGTGTTTCGGGAGGCGATTAAATTGTGGCAAGTACGGGTTCCTTTACTCGGGCTATCTTTGCCAAGCTGCTGAGGGCTATTTTACTCCACCCGCGCCTTGATCCCAATCAACTCTTCCCCACCTCCGGGAGGCGGCTCAGAAGCGCACCTCCCGGAGCGTGCTGTAGAGAAGAGCCTAGCGAATGATGATCGGCAGGTAAATGGGGCCAGGTTGGACCGGCGCCTCATGCTCGAAGAGGATACCGCCGATCAACTCGCCCCCGATCCGACCCTTCACTGCCACCTGCACCAGGTCACCCTCGGTAAGAGCGCCGTTGGGGTAGATAGTCAGGGTGGCAGAGACGTGCTCCCCGGGGACGAGCGTATAGCGAGGGGCGCTGAGGCGGAAGGACCAGCCGGCGGGCTCACCGACCGGACGCGCGGTGCGCTCGACGGTGGCGCGCAGCGCCGTCGGGTTGCTTAGGTCCTCATTGCCGTTATCGCAGCTCTGAGCGGGGGCGGCGGCGCGGGCCGACGCGCCAGCGTTCTCCGAGGTGCGGGTCAGCGCGAGCGCGGAGACCAGCAGGGCCGCGATGGGCAGCAGGAGGATGACGAGCAGCTGCCTGCGGCCACCACGAAAGTGGTGGGGAACATGGGGTCTCCTTCTGTAGCGGGTCAGCAGCGCAGTCTTTAGCTGAAAGAGGGGGCGACTGCAACCGGCGCCCCCTCCTACGGGACCGGCACTTCCGAAGCGCCGGTCCCCTGCCGCTCAGCCGCTACTCCCCCTCGCCCAGCAGCTCCGCGTCTCGCAGGCGCGCCACGCGCCGCCCCTCTTCCACGTCGACGCGGCTAAGGAGGTAAAGGCCGATGACAAAGAAGATGACGATGGACAGAATCCCCGGCCGGCTGCTGCCATAGATGGCCACGGCGGCGGCAAAGACGAGCGGACTGAGGAAGCTGGCGAACTTGGACATGATGCTGAAGAGGCCAAAAAACTCGCCGCTGAGCGCGTTGGGCGAGAGCGAAGCGTAGAGGCTGCGGCTGAGCGCCTGGCTGCCACCCTGGACGATAGCCACCATCCACGCCAGGAACCAGAACTCAATCACCGCGTTCAGGAAAAAGCCCCAGACGGCGATGACGCTGTAGACGACGAGCGAAAGCATGATGCTGCGCTTCGTGTCGAGGCTGGCGGCGAGGCCGCTAAAGAGGGTTGGTCCGAGGAAACGAGCGAAGAGGAAGGCGACGATCTGCACGACGACGATCAGCCCCAGGATGGCGCCGAGGTTGCTGGTGCGCCGCGGCGCCTCGACCTGGACGGGGCCGACGGCGACGACGGTGCCCGCGCTCTCCGGATTGCGTTCGCCAGTGTTAACCAGGGCGAGGGTGTGCAGCCCCTCATCCTCGGCAAGGAACGTCTCCGTGACGCCGAAGCGCACGGTCGGTTGGTACGCGTCGACGAGCACTGGCTCGCCCTCCTCCAGCAGCGGCTCGCCGTCGATCAAGACGGCCCAAATGCCGCGATCGGGCCCGGCGCTATACGTCACTTCGACCCCCTGGCCGTGGAACGGTAAGTCCAACCGCGCGCCGCTACTGTCGGTGATGGTATAAACCACCCTTTGCTCTTCACCACCAAAGAGGTTGGTAATCACGCGCAGGGCGCGCTCCCACACATTTTCGGTAGCGGCAGCCACCGCGGCGACGTCGATCGCTTCCGCTGTCCAGTCGCCCTCCACGTTAAAGGCGGCGTCGTCCGCCTCATACAGCCCCTGTCCCACAAATTCGCCCTGTGCTTCGAACGGCGCGCTGGGCCGCCCGGTGATCTCCGCCGGCAGCAGGAAGCGGCTGCCGACACCCACGACCGGCAGTAGCACGAGATTGGCAATGACGAAGGCGGCGAACATCGCTTTACGCGCACCCTCGGCGCCGGGGAGGCTGCCAAAGATGAGACTGTAAGGGATGCCCACGAACTGGATCAAGAGGATCGCCAGCACCGCCTCGGTGAGCCCGAAGCCGAGCTCGGCGACGTAGATTGCAGCCATGCTGATAATGACGCCGATGCCGTCGTTGTAGATCAGGTAGGCGATGAGGAATTGGAACAGCTCACCATAGCGGCGCACGCGGCGCAGCGTCTCGGCGATGCGCCCAAAGCTGGCGCGGACCACGCTCTTTCCCGGCGGCAGATCTTCGGCGGCGGCGGGGGGCTCGGGCACACGGCGGAAGATGGGAATGGAAAAGAGGAGCCACCAGACGGCAACGGAGAGGAATGAGAGGCGCACACCCAGCGTATCGGGCAGCGTCTGGACCATGACGACGTTAATCGCCAGCAACAGCCCGCCGCCGAGGTAGCCGATGGCGTATCCCTGAGCCGAGACGCGATCCTGATCCTCCTCTACCGCCACGTGGGGTAGGAGGCTGTCATAAAAGACGATCGCCCCGCCAAAACCGACCCGCCCGACGATAAAGACAAGGCTGGCGAGCACCCAGTCGCCGCTGCCGACGAGGGCCAGCAGCGCGGCGCCGCCGACGCCCAGGATGGTGAAGAGGCTGAGGAACCGCTTTTTGCTGCGGCGGATGTCCGACATGGTGCCGAGGATGGGGCTGATCAGGGCGACGATGAGCACCGAGATACTCAGGGTGATGCTCCAGTACTGCGTGGCGACACTGGCGCTGGGCAGGGTCGAGCCGGCAACCTGGCTGTAGTAGAAGGGCAGGAGCGCCGCGGTAACCGTCGTCACAAAGGCCGAATTGGCCCAATCATAGAGAATCCAGGCGCGGACGCGGCTGCGGTAGCCGGCCGGCCGCTCGTCCGTTTCGGGGGAGAGGATGGCAGTCATTATGGGACCTCCACTGGCATACTGGACGCGATGATTATAGCAGAAGCGCATTGGCGCGCACCATGCCGCCGTCTACACTCACGGGCGACAGTCATTCTGCACTACAAGGCCAAGTATAGTATGGAGGGCGGCTGTCATCGGGCCGTCAACCGAGCGTCAACAGTCGCAGTTTTCGATGAGGAGAAAAAGGGGCTCGAGCGAAGATCAGCGAATCCGGGTGTGGGCGTTGCGCTGGCAATCGTCATTCAGGGGAGCCGGTCCCCGGGAGAGCTCGGAACGAGGCGCGTGATAAAAAATGAGGTGGCCGGTGTAGCGGGGAGCTATCCGTGCCACCTCAGGGCGGGGAGCAAGCACACTATAGTACGTTCACGATGTGGGTGCAACTCCTGGCTCATCGAAAACTCATCTTGCCGGGAGCTGCGGTCTTCAGCCGCGAACGCGCCATCCCGCGCGGGCAGGCGCCGCACCCCAGCAACAGAGGCAGTCGCCCGATCGCGCACAGACGGCTACACCAATCACAGCGCCTATTCCGTGGCAAGCAGATCGGGCCGTAACACCGCCCACAGCTTCAGCCACGGCGGCGCAATTATCACCCGGTGATCCCACGTTCCCGGCGCGGCATCCGGATCCTTCGGCTCCGGCGCTTCGCGGATGCGGAGCAGGGCGAAGCCCTGCCCGGCAAGCGTGTTGAGAATGGTGCTCAACGCGTGCCGGAATTCACGTGGCCCTTCGACCCGGCGCAGCGTTCCCTCCTCATCGGTCCACGTCCAGTCTGGATCCTCAAAGGAGAGTTCCTCCCCGTCGACGTAGGGCCACTTGAGCAGATAGCCTTCGCCGCTCCAATCTTTCTCTTCGTCGATGTTGACGACGAAGGGGTTGGCAAACTCGGTGAACAGCAGCCCCCCAGGTCGCAGCACGCGCGCCACTTCGTCCACGACGGGGCGAATATCGGGCACGAAGCTGAGCGACCAGCCGAGAAAGACGAGATCGAAAGCATCGTCGGCAAAGACAGAGAGATCGCGCATGTCGCCCTGCACCGTCTCTATGGAATGGCCATAATGGGCCGCCGCTTGATGATCGCGGGCCAGTTGAATCTGGGAAAGGTCAAGAACAGTGACATTTGCCCCCAGCAGACCAAACGCCGCCGACTGCTGGCCCCCACCGGCAGCCAGACAGAGAACGTCCCGGCCCGCCACGTCACCCATCAAAGCATAAGGGTCCAGCCACGCTCGCGCCCGCTCCGGCGTCAGATCCAGGTAGGGCCGCGACCAGTCAACTCCTGCCTCGGCCAACGCCTCCCAGCGCGCTTTGTTATAAGCAATCAGATCGTCCATCAGTTTATTCTCTCTACGTCCGCCAATTTCCCAAATTTATGATACTCTTTAAGGGATGGAGGAACAACGTTTTCGCCGCCTGCGCCAGTTACTGCTCGACTGCGCCCCCCTGGGTAGCAATGACACCATGCGCGCCCTCTTTGCCGATCCGCGCCTGCGGCCGTGGCAGAACGCGCTGCCAGACGCAGCCACGCCGACGGCGCGAGCCGAGGCGCTGCTGGACCTGCTGGACGAGCGGCGCCGCGAGGACGGCACGCCTGCACTTGCCCTGCTCCTGGAGGCGCTGGCCGACCGGGTCGATCCCGCCGACGCCTGCCACCCACGGCTGAGCGAGACGGCGGCAGCGGTCGCGGCGCGCGCGGCGGCGCCTCGCCCCGGCGAGAGCCCTTATAAAGGGCTGCACCACTACGAGGTCGAGGATGCCGCTCGCTTTTTCGGCCGCGAGCGCCTGGTCGAGCGGCTGGCCGGGCAGTTGCAGCGTGCGGCCGCCGAGACTGGGAGCGCCCGCTTTCTTGCCGTCGTCGGTGCCTCTGGCAGCGGCAAGTCGAGTCTGTTGCGGGCGGGGCTGGTGCCGGCCCTGGCGGCTGGAGGGCCGCGCTGGCCCTACCACATAGTTACGCCCGGTGCAGAGCCGCTGAAGGCGCTGGCGCTGGAACTGACCCAGGGCAGCGAGAGCGTGCGCGCCTCGACGGTGCTCATCGACGATATGAGCGCCGACGAGCGAAGCCTGGACCTGTACGCACATCGGATGGCGGACAGGGATGATACGGGCGCGGCGAACGGCGACCCCGAGCGGATTGTGCTGGTCGTGGACCAGTTTGAAGAGCTCTTTACCCACTGTGAGGACGAGGCGGTGCGCCAGGCCTACGTTGGCAACCTGGCGCGAGCGGCGACGGCTGATGGGCCGCTCGCCGTCGTCCTCGCCCTACGTGCCGACTTCTACCACCGCTGCGCCGATTACGATGCACTGCGCGAGCTGCTGGCGAACCACCAGATCTACATCGGACCGATGGCGCGCGACGAGCTGGAGCGGGCGATTACCGAGCCGGCGGAGGCGGAAAAGTGGTACTTTGAAGAGGGATTGGTGGCGCGGATTCTGGACGACGTGGGGCAGGAGCCGGGGGCACTCCCCCTTGTGAGCCACGCGCTGCAGGAGACGTGGCGGCGGCGGGAAGAGCGGACGCTGACGCACGAGGGCTACAGCGCCGCCGGCGAGGTGCAGGGAGCGATCGCCCGCACGGCCGAGAGTCTGTATACCTCGCTCGACCAGGACGAGCAGGCGCTGGCCCGCCGGCTACTACTGCAACTGGTGGCCCTGGGCCGGCCGGGCGAGCCGGACACCCGCCGTCGGGCGTCGCGATCGGAGCTCCGGGCCGCCGGACCTTCGGCAGAGGCAGCCTCTCCGGGAGGGACGGTAGACGATCTACTGGAGCGGCTGGTGGAAGGACGGTTGTTGATCGTCGGACGGCAGCCGGTGCCAGACGAAGCGGCGGCGACGGAAGGTAGCGGGGGCGGCTACGCCGAGGTGGCCCACGAGGCACTGATCCGCCGCTGGCCACGCCTGCAGGGGTGGCTCGAAGAGGAGCGGGAGCGGCTGCGTGTGCAGCGGCGGATCCGCGCGGCGGCGGAGAGCTGGCTCGAGCTGGACCGCGACAAAGGCGCCCTCCTGCGCGGGCTGCAGCTGGTCGAGGCCGAAGCGTGGGCCGAGGCAGAGGGGACAGCAGTCGATGCGCTGGTGTCGGACTTCCTGTCTGCCAGTCGGGCGGAGGCGCGCAGAGAGCGCTTTGCGGCGCGCGCTCCCTACTACGCCCTGGTCGGCGGCGCCGTCGGCTTCTTCCTCGCCGCCCTCGTCGCGCCCTCGGACGTGGTGAGCGGGGTAAGCGGCGGCTTTTTTGCCGCCTATCTCCTCTTTCAGGCCGCCCTCCATGCCGCGCTCGGCGCCGGGGCCGGCGTCGCGCTGGTACGCGCCGCACCGCGCGACGATCTGCCCCGCGCCGCCCTTGCCGGCGCAGCCATCGGCGCCGCCCTTCTCCTCGTGCGCCGCTTTGTGTTCACCCGCGAGTTCCTTGCCCTGGCGCTGGCCCTCGTACAGGGTGCGCTGTGGGGGGCCGTCGTCGGCGCTGGGTACGCGCTCATCCTGGCGGCTCGGCTGGAGATGAGCGCGCTGGACGCGCCGGAGGGCCTGAAGGCGCGTCCCGCCTGGCAGCTGGTGCTCGCCGCGTCCCTGCTCGGCGCTCTTGTGCTGGCGGCTGGAGAACCCTTGCTGAACAGCTTCGGCGACGCCGCCGCCCTCCCCGTTTTTCCCGCCGGGTTGCTGCTCACCGGCGGGCTACTTGGCAGCATCTGGCTGGCGGCGCGCTGAGCCGGGCACGCGCCGCTCAATCGGCAGGGAGTGGGGCCGCGCGGCGAAGAGAGCGCTGTCACCGACGGAATCCCTCCCGTGCCCTGGTAGATGAGCGCCGGTTGCGAGCGCCGGGCTATCCCTTAGAATGATAGTAAGTTTACAAAGCGATCCGGTGGTTCTCCTGGAGGTGAGCGCACCGTGCAGCAGGAGATACGTTTTTGTACAGCTGCCGATGGTGTCCGCATCGCCTACGCAACCGTGGGCAGCGGACCTCCCCTGGTCAAGGCTGCCAACTACCTCACCCACCTCGAACATGACTGGAAGGGAC
This sequence comes from Promineifilaceae bacterium (SeqCode), assembly GCA_033722535.1. GTDB lineage: Bacteria > Chloroflexota > Anaerolineae > Promineifilales > Promineifilaceae > JAAYYY01. The sequence goes on along the minus strand of JAWVYW010000019.1, from coordinate 20,785 downwards.
CCGTCTGGCGGCACTGGTTGCGCGACCTTGCCCGGCACCACACGCTGGTGCGTTATGACGAGCGCGGTTGTGGTCTATCCGATTGGGACGTCGCCGACTTCTCCCTCGACGCCTGGGTCCACGATCTGGAGACCGTCGTGGATACGTTGAGCCTGGACCGCTTTCCGCTGCTCGGCGTTTCCCAGGGCGCGGCCGTTTCCGTGGCCTACGCGGTCCGCCATCCGGAGAAGGTGACGCACCTCATCCTCTACGGTGGCTACCCGCGCGGGCGCTTCAACCGCGATCTGAACGCGGAGGAGCGGTTGCAGGCGGAGACGATGATTAACGTGATCCGCACGGGCTGGGGCAAGGAGAACCCGGCATTTCGCCAACTGTTCACGACGATGCTGATGCCCGAGGGGACGGAGGCGCAGATGGCGTGGCTGAATGAACTGGCGCGCGTCTCGGCGACCCCGGAAAACGCAGCGGCGATGGAGCGGGCCTTTTACCAGATCGATGTCACGTCGCTAGCGCGGCGGGTGAGCACTCCGACGCTCGTCCTCCATGCGCGGGGCGACGCCGGCATTCCCTTCGAGGAGGGGCGCCAGCTGGCGGCGCTGATTCCCGACGCACGCTTCGTTCCGCTGGAGAGCAAGAACCACATCTTGCTGGAGGGCGAGCCGGCCTGGCAGCGGTTTCTGGCGGAAGTACACGCCTTTCTGGAGGTGATCGGGCCTGAGGGGGCGGACGGCGCCGACGCGGAGGCGCTCTTCCCCGAGCTCACCCCGCGTGAGATCGACGTCCTCGAACTGATGGCGCGTGGGGCGAGCAACGAGACGATCGCCAGCGAACTGGTCATAACGCCAAAAACGGTACGCAACTACGTTTCTCGCATTTACGCCAAACTGGATGTCGACAGCCGCGCCAGAGCGATCATCCTGGCCCGCGAGGCGGGCCTGGGTCAGTAGCGGCCCCGCGCAGGCGCCGGGCGCCGGGCGCGCGAGCGGTTTCGGCCCGGCGAGCGGGCGCTCCGGCGTTTCCGGCTACCTCAGCACCCCGCGGGCGCTCCTCAGGCGCGCGAGGCGGTTCCGCGCCCGTCGGGCTTGATGTTTTGGTTGACGTGGAAGAGGTTGTCCGGATCGTACCGGTTCTTCACGGCGACGAGACGGTCATAGTTCTCGCGGTAAGTCGCGCGGATCCGACTCTCGCCCTCCTCCATCATGAAGTTTACGTAGCCGCCGCCCTCCGAGAGGGGGTGCAACGCCTGCCAGTAATCCTTGGCCCAGCGCGTGATCTGTTGCGCGTTCGCCGGATCGGGGTCGACGCCGACGATCACCCGCGACCAGGTCACGTCGCGGAAGCTAAAAGCGGTGGCATTGCGATCGACGTCATGCACGGCGCCGTCGATGGGATAGAGGTGCATCGTGCATAGCTCGGTTGGCAACTTCGAGCCGTACCGCTTGTGCAGTTCGATCGCCTCGTCGTTCAGCTCCTTGACGAAGTCCGCTTTCCAGTACCATTGTAATCCGGGCGGATAGTACATCTCGTCAAACATGCTTTGTAGCGCCGGGAAGGGCAGCGGGCCAGCCATATCCAGCACCGGCGTCCCCAACTCGCGGATCGGCTTGAAGACCGCTTCCGCTTCTTCAAGCGGGCCGGTGTAGCACCAGGTGATGACGCAACCGTGCGCGCCGTGGAGGGCTTCCGGCAACGGGGAGCCGGTGGGCACGCGGTGGAAGCCAAACCAGCCGTACAGATCCTCGGGCGCGTCGACGATGAAGTCCCGGTACCAGCGCAGAAGCGCGTCCGCCTGCTCGATGGGCCAGATGATCGGGCCGCCGTAGACGGTGTCGACCGGCCGGGCCTGGAACAGGAAGGAGGTCACGACCCCGAAGTTGCCCCCGCCGCCACGGAGCGCCCAGAAGAGATCCGCGTTTTGGTCCTCGCTGGCGCGGACGAGACTACCGTCGGCAAGCACGACGTCCGCTTCCAGCAGGTTGTCAATTGTCAACCCGTACTTACGCGAGAGATAGCCGTGCCCGCCCCCCAAGGTCAGCCCGCCCACGCCGGTGGTGGAGATGATCCCGCTGGGCACCGCGAGGCCAAAGGGATGGGTGGCGTGGTCGACCTCGCCCCACGTGCAGCCGCCCTGTACGCGGACGGTGCCGGCCTCTGGGTCGACGCGGATGGCGTTGAGGGGCGAAAGGTCGATCACCAGGCCGTCGTCGACAAGCGCCAGCCCGGCGCCGTTATGCCCTCCGCCGCGGACCGCCAGCTCCAGACCGTTTTCGCGAGCGTAATTGACCGCAGCAATCACGTCGGCCACGTCTTGGCAGCGGACAATCAGACCCGGGTGCCTGTCGATCATCGCGTTGTAAATCGTACGCGCCTCGTCGTAGCGGTCGCTGGTCGGCGTAATCATCTCGCCGCGCAACGTGTCGGAAAACGCGCGCATGCTTTCCTCGGTAACGGGCGCTGCTCTCTGTGCTTCAACTTCTTTCAACATCTTTAATCGATCTCCCTGAGACACGCAGCGACGGGAGGGTCCGTCACTGCCCGTCGTCGTTCTGTTCTACTCTGTGCCCCGTCCGGCCTCGCCCGGCTGGCGTTATCGTAAGTTTGTAATTCCTGCCGCAGCTGCGCGACGGCTAATGAGCGTTTCCCAAGCTCGCAATGTTTCCAGAGCCGCCGCTCTTCGACCAGAACCCCATCCGGGGTGCGGTCGAAGAAGCTGGGCACTATGTCGAGGGTGTGGCGAACATCCTGTTCGATCCTCGCCCTCGTCTCTGTCCTCTCTCGGGTCGTGCTTCGGCAATAGCCATTCTTTACCTCCGTTGACTATGTTGCCCTGTACATTACGACTCAAGTGTAGGAAGGTAGGAGGCAAGCGTCATGAGGCAAGCATCACCAGTTCGCGGTGACTTTCCCGCGTGCACCTGGGACACGCGTCCCTTTCGGGGCCGCGGTCCCGGGCGAACGCCGCCGCGATTGCCGCCGCCGCCGTTCATGACTACAATCATCTCTGTTCCTCTCCCAGCGGAGCGGACAGAGTGACACATAACCAGCCTGTATGCCTGCCAAAGGAGTCTGGTAATCGATGCCCACCCTCCTCATCCACAACGCCGACCTCCTGATCACCATGGCCGACGACGAGACGACCGTCGAAGACGGCAGCGTCTTCGTACGTGATAATGTGGTCGAGTGGGTCGGTCCCAATTCCGAGCTGACCCCGGAGCACCAGGAGGCCGACCGCACCATCAACGCCCGTGGAAAAGTCGTCCTGCCGGGACTGATCAATACCCACCACCACTTCTACCAGACGTTGACGCGCGGTCTCGCCACCGATGCCGGGCTGTTCGAGTGGCTCAAGACCCTCTACCCGATCTGGGCCGGTATGGACGGCGAGGCAGTGTACGTCAGCGCCCTCACAGCCATGGCGGAGCTGATCCTCAGCGGCTGTACGACCGCCAGCGACCACCTCTACCTCTTCCCCAACGGCGCCAAACTGGACGACGAGATCCGCGCCGCGCGCGACATCGGCATGCGCTTTCACGCCTCGCGCGGCTCGATGAGCCTGGGGGAGAGCGAGGGCGGCCTTCCGCCGGACAGTGTGGTGGAGAGCGAGGAACTCATTCTCTACGACTGCCGCCGCGTCATCGAGGCCTACCACGACCCTGATCCCTACGCCATGTTGCGCATCGTCGTCGCCCCCTGCAGCCCCTTCTCCGTGACGCCCGATCTGATGCGCGAGAGCGCCGCGCTGGCGCGCAGCTACGGCGTAGCCCTGCACACCCATCTCGCGGAGACGGAGGACGAGGAAGCGTTCTGCCTTGAAGCTTTCGGCGCGCGGCCCGCGGCCTACGCCGCGCAGCTCGGGTGGACTGGCGGCGACGTCTGGTGGGCGCACAGCATCCACCTCAACGACGAGGAGATCGGGATGATGAGCCGCACCGCCACCGCCGCCGCCCACTGCCCCAGCAGCAACATGCGGCTCGGCAGCGGCATCGCGCCGGTGCGCGCGATGCTCGACCAGGGCGTACCGGTGGGCATCGGCGTCGACGGCAGCGCCAGCAACGACGGCAACCATATGATGGGCGAGGCGCGGATGGCGATGCTGCTGCAGCGGGTGCCAGGCGATCCCGGCGCTCTCTCCGCGCTGGAGGCACTGTGGCTGGCGACACGAGGCGGGGCGAGCGTCCTCCGCCGGGACGACATCGGCGAGCTGGCGCCAGGCAAGGCGGCGGACATCGTCGCCTTTGACCTGCAGACGCTGCAGTACGCCGGCGCGACTCACAACCCGCTCGGCGCCCTCCTCCTCTGCGCTCCGCAGACGGTCGCGTTCTCTATCATCAATGGTAAAATGGTGGTCGAGGATGGCCACCTGCTGACGCTGGAAGTCGAGCCGCTGGTCGAACGACACAACCGGATCAGCCGGGCGCTGATTCGTGGTGAGTATGCGAACGGCAATGGATGACGATAAGTTGAAGTCACTCGACGGGAGAACGATGCATTCCACGGCGACGCCGCCGGCGGAAGCGACCATCACCTACGAAGAGTTGCCCGCCTCGGTGTGCGAGGCGACGCGCGCGCAGTGGGTGGCGCCTGACGGAGAAGGAAACAGGAGCGTTAGCATACCCCAGTTGCGGCATGGCTTCGCGAGCAACGAGTGAGGCGCGGATCGTCCGTCTGAGCGGCGAGGAGCTGCTCACCCGGCGGGCGGAGATCGCCGCGATTTACCGAGCCGTTTTCACCGGCCCACCCTACCGCGAAAGCGAGCTGGATGTCGCGTGGTTCGAGCGGGCGCTCAGGCGCCATGTCGAACGGGAGGCTTTTCGCGTCGTGGCTGCCGTAACAGGGCCACCGCGACGGCGAAGCGCCCGCAGCGCAGTTGGTCAAGTCGTAGGCTTCGCCTTCGGCGCCAGCGGCAAAGCGGGTGAAGGATGGTATGATATGATACGCGCCCGGCTGCCTGAGGAGGTCGCTGCAGCATGGATGGGGCCCCAAGAGGGTTGGCCCTTCGAGCTCATGGAGCTGGCGGTGCTGCCGGCGTGGCAGGGAAGTGGCATCGGCGGGCGCCTGCACGACGCGCTCCTGGACGGACTGCCCCACCCGGCGGCGCTGCTGACCACAGCAGCCGAGGAAACGACGGCGACCCACCTGTACCGCAGCCGCGGCTGGGTGGAGCTGGCCGCGCCTTTCACCTTTCACGGCAGCGACGTACGCTTTGTTTTAATGGGATTGCGCCTGCACAACAGCCAGATGCCGAAGCGTTCGCGGCGAGTGGTATAAATGATAACAGGCGCTACTAAATGCCCGCCACCTTCAGCAGGAAAAGAGGAGACATTGTCTATATGCCGCACCTTCAAGCCTATCATCGTCCTGAAAATCTAGAACAGGCGCTACAACTGCTGGCGCGGGAGGGCGTTCGCAGCGCAGTCGTCGCCGGTGGAACCCGTATTGTGCCAACCCTAAAAGGGGTGGACGAGGTGGTCGACCTGCAGCGGATAGGCCTCGACGAGCAGCGCCACGGAGCGGATAGCCTCTCGTTGGGGGCGCTGGTGCGTGTACAGAGCGTCGTCGACGATGAGCGGGCCCCCGACCTGCTGCGGGAGGTCGCCCGCCGCGAAGGGCCGAACACGATGCGCAACCAGGGCACCATAGGCGGCGCCATCGTCGCGCCCCGCGCGGAGAGCGAACTGCTGGCAGCACTGCTCGTCTACGACGCGGCCGTTACCGTGCAGACCCTGGGCGGCGCGCACCCCATGTCGCTTTCCGAATTTTTAGCCGACGTTCAGGGCAGCCTCCGCGGCGGCATCGTCACCGACGTCGCCCTGCAGACCGGCGGCGCCACGGCACATACGCGGGTGGCGCGCACTCCGCAAGACGCGCCGATTGTCGCCGCCGTGGCACGGCGCGACGGCGAGGGCGCGCTTCATCTCGCCCTGTGCGGCGTGGGCGAGCGCCCGCTGCTCATCGCGCCCGAGGAGATAGACGATCTGCAACCGCCCGCCGATTTTCGCGGCAGCAGCGCGTACCGGCGCCAAATGGCGCGGGTGTTGACGGAGCGGGTGCTGGCAGCGCTGTAATAAATAATTGAAGCCAATTAACCTCCGCGAGGCGCGCAGCCTCCGGCAGGTCCACCACGCGAGACATCACCACGAGGAAACATATGGAGATAACACTTAGCCTGAACGGCGAAGAACGAACCTTCAGCACCGACCCCGACGAAAGCCTCCTGCGCCTGCTGCGCCGGCACGGCATTTTCAGCGTCCGCTTCGGCAGCGACACCGGCGAGACAGGAGCCGCTGCCGTTCTCCTGGACGGGCGGCTGGTCAATGCCGACATCCTGCTCGCCGCCCAGGCCGACGGTCACGCAGTGGAGACGGTGGAGGGAATGGCCCACGGACTGGACCTACACCCAATTCAGGAGGCGTTCATCCGCACCGGCGCCATCCAGAGCGGCTACAGCACGCCAGCGATGGTGCTGGCGGCGCGCGAGCTGCTGGAGAAGACCCCCACCCCAACGGAGGAAGAGGTGCGTGACGCCCTCTCCGGCATCCTCGACCGCGAAACGGGTTATGTACGGCCGGTGCAGGCGGTGCTGGAGGCCGCCGCCGTGCTGCGCGGAGAGGACCCGAGCCCGATGGAGCCGACGATCCTGACGCCGATCAGCATCTACGACCAGGACTTTCTCGATTTTTTCCGCGGCAAGGACGGCGGCGAAGATGGCGCACCCGGCGAGCGTCCGCCGGAAGGGGAACGCTTCACGCCGGAAGTGGATACAAAGACAGAGGTCGGCGTGCGCCCACCCAAGCACATTGTAGCCACCGACGTGCCGGAGACGAAGGTGGTCGGCCAACCGGAGACGAAGGTCGACGCCGTCAAGCTGGTCAAGGGTAACCCGGCCTTCACCGACGACTTCGAGATGCGAGGCATGCTCTACGCCAAGCTGCTGACCAGCCCCCACGCCCACGCGCGCATCCTGGAGATAGACGATGCCGAGGCGCGGGCCCTGCCCGGCGTGCACGCCGTCATCCACTACAAGAATATTCCGCGCGTACGCTACGCCTCCGGTGGGCAGAGCTACCCCAACCCGCGTCCCTACGATCAGGTGAGCTTCGACGACAAAGTGCGCTACGTCGGCGACCGGGTAGCGGCGGTGGCGGCGGAGTCGGTGGCGATTGCGGAAGAAGCGCTCAAGTTCATCAAGGTGGAGTATGAAGAGCTGCCTGCCGTCTTCGACGAAAGAGAGGCGATCAAGGAAGGCGCGCCCGTCATCCACGACGAGCCGGAGATGGAAGGGGCCGGCGCTTACGACCCGGAGCACAACATCAGCCACTACATCGAGGCGGAGGTGGGCGACGTAGAGCAGGGTTTCGCGCAGGCCGAGCACGTATTCGAGCAGACCTACCGCGTGCACCAGGTGCAGCAGTGCCCCATCGAGCCGCACATCGCCATCAGCTACTGGGATGCAGACGAGCGGCTGGTGATTCGCACCTCAACTCAGGTGCCGTTTCACGTGCGGCGGATGGTAGCGCCGCTGCTGGGGTTGCCGGTGCGCCGCATTCGGGTCATCAAGCCGCGCATTGGCGGTGGCTTTGGCGTCAAGCAGGAGATGCTGATCGAGGATATCGTCGGCCACCTGACGATGATCACCGGTCGGCCGGTGCGGCTGGAACTGACGCGGGAGGAGGAGTTCGTCAGCAGCCGCACGCGCCACCCGCAGACGATCACCTACAAGACCGGCGTCGACGCCGAAGGCGCACTCGTCGCGCAGCAGATGACCGTTCTCGGCAACACCGGCCCCTACGCCACCCACGGCCTCACCGTCCAGACGGTAACCGGGCTGCGCGGGCTCAGCACCTATAACTGCCCGAACAAGCGCTTCGACTGCCGCGTCGTCTACACCAACATTCCGGTGCCCGGCGCCTACCGCGGCTATGGCGCGCCCCAGGCGCTCTTCGCGCTGGAGGTTCACATGGAGGAGGTAGCGGAGGCGCTGGGTATGGACGTGATCGCCTTCAAAGCGAAAAATTGGGTCCGCGTCGGCGACCCGCTTGACATCGCCCCCCACCTGGGCGAGGGGGAGGCAGAGAACGTGCACGAAATCCCGATCATCCTCTCCAGCGGTCTGGAGGAGTGCATCGCACAGGGGATGGAGGCAATCGACTGGCACCGGCGCCAGGACCCGGAGTGGCGAAGGGTGCCGGGCAAGCCCCATCTGCGCCGCGGCCTGGGAATGGCCGTCTGCATGCATGGCACCGCCATTCCGAACCTGGACATGGGCGGCGCGAGCATCAAGATTAACGACGACGGCAGCTTCAACCTCCTCGTCGGCGCGACCGACCTGGGCACCGGCTCCGATACCGTCCTCTCGCAGATTGCCGCCGAGGTGCTCGGCGTACCACTGCAGGACATCATCATCTACTCCAGCGACACCGATATGACGCCGTTCGACACCGGCGCCTACGCCTCCAGCACAACCTACATCTCCGGCACGGCGGTCAAGCGGGCGGCGGAGGCGGTGCGGGAGCAGATAAAGGAGCGGGCGGCGCTGATGCTGGACCTTAAAGAGTGGAGCAACGTCGTCCTCGGCGACCGCCGCGCCCATGCACCGGACGGGCGCTCCGTCTCTCTGGAAGACATCGCCCTTCACTCTCTGCACCAGCAGGACCAGCGGCAGATCATGGCCACCGCCAGCTTCGTCTCCGGTGAATCGCCGCCGCCCTTCGCCGGGCAGTTCGCGGAGGTGGAGGTGGATACAGAGACGGGCCAGGTGACGGTCACCAAGTTGATCATGGCCGTCGACTGCGGCGTAGCGATCAATCCGATCACCGCCGCCGGGCAAGTCGAGGGCGGGATGACGCAGGCGCTGGGCTACGCCCACTGTGAAGAGATGGTCTATGACGATCAGGGGGCGCTGCTCAATCCGCATTTCGGCCCTTATAAGATCTACCGCGCCGACGAGATGCCCGAGATGGACGTGATTCTCGTGCAGACGGTGGAGCCGAGCGGCCCCTTCGGTGCCAAGGCGGTGGCCGAGATCCCCAAAGACGGGGTCGCCCCGGCGCTCGCCAGCGCCATTCACGACGCGACGGGAGTCTGGATCCGCGAGATCCCCTTCACACCCGAGCGCGTGTCGCGGGCGCTGCAGGCAGCGCATGAGAATGAGCAATAAACCGCAGATCGTCATTCGCGAGGCAACGGAGGCGGACGGCCCCGCGCTCCACGCGCTCCACGTCGAGGCGCTGCGGAGACACCCGGAGGCATTCGCCGCCGACGCCGAGCGGACGCAGGGCGACCAGCCAGCATGGATCTGGCGCCTGCGGCGCAACCTCTCCGAGGGCATGGGCACCATTTGCCTGGCCGAGGTGCCGGCTCCCGAGGGGCACGGACGGCAGCCGGTGGCCATGAGCGGCATCTACCGGCGCACGCTCCGGCGCATGCAGCACACGGCGACGGTCTGGGGATGCTACGTGCGCCCCGCGTGGCGTAACCACGGCCTGGGTGGACGCCTGCTGGAAGTCTGCGCCGACTGGGCTGCACGCCATGACGTGCGCCTGATGCGGCTTGCCGTCGTCGCCGACAACACGGCCGCCATCCGCTGCTACAGCCGCCACGGCTTTCGCGTCTATGGCGTCGAGCCGGAGGCGCTCTTCTACGACGGCGCGTACCACGACGAATTGCTGATGGTGCGTCGCGTGTCAGGAGGGAAGGAATGAGTGCCAACCCCGCTCCCCCCACCCCACCGGTGGCCCAGGTAGGAGACATCTGCCTCATCGTCGAGCCGGACGCCGCAGAGCGGGCGCGCCTGCGCGATCTACAGGAGGGGCTGCGCGAACAGTTCGGCGGCCAGCCGCAGGAGCGCATCCACTTCACCTGCCAGCGCTTCCGCCCAGAGAATGACGACCATCTGGCGGAGATCCTGTCGCACCTGCGCAGCGGCCTGCGCACCATCACACCCGTGTCCATCGCCGCCGGCCGCGTGGAGCAGGTGGATCATCCTTTCTTCGGCGTTTGCGTGGTGCGCTGGCAGCTAGACGTCAACGACGATCTCTACCAGTTCCAGAAAGTCGTCGAATCGGCGCTACGCAGCGGTGGCGCGCCGCCCCACTACCCCAGTCACCGCGACCACTGGCGCCCGCACGTCACTGCGCTCGTATCAGTTCCGAACGCGCAGATCCCCTTCTATTTCAACGGCGCCACCGCCCCCCGCTACCTCTTCACCGGGCGGAAGCTGACGCTGTCACAGGTGCAGCCGGGGAAGCAGTTTCAGATTCTGGCGGAGATTGGGGTCGGGGCATAAGAGAGTGGTGCAAGGTGGTTCAACGATGGGCGGGCAGCGGTTCCTACTGTCAAACCGGCAGCGGGCGACCACGCGCGTCCCCTACCCTGGGTGACCGTCAGCTAACATCGCCATTAAATAGCTAGAAGCGCTCGGTGAGTCCGAGGAGGGCGGTTCCTTTATTCAATATCTTACTTTGCACATCCTCCGACCCCGTCGGTATACTGGTGATGGTGCGCGGGAGCCAGACACAGACGATAACCAACACACGATGGAGTAGCGATGGTACCCGATATCGGCAATACGATGGACGCAGACGCCTACGTAGAGGGGGGTGAGCGGGCGCTGGTAGTGCGTGTGCAGGAAGATCAGCTGCACGTAGCTGACGACGGCAGCGGGCAAACCGCGCCCCTTGCGATCCCCAACGGCTGGGGCGGCGACTTCGACAAAGTGATCTTCTATCAGGTCAACACCGACGAAGACGAGAATGCCGTCTATACAGCAACATTCGAAAAGATGGTTCCCGAGGGAGGCGAAGCCGCTGTACGCATCGCCTTCGGCCCGCGCGAGTTCAAAGGCGAGACGCGAAGCACGTGGTTCCACTTTGCTGGCGTGAAAGAGACCAATGTCACGGCAATTCCGGCGCCCCAGGTATAAGTGCCCTCTCGCCGCAGAGTGGCGGACATCAGAAACAAAGGACCTGTATGGCGCCTGAAGAAGATATGACCCTCCTGAACGACCTGCTGGAAGCGCGGCAGGCCGGGCGCCCGGTGGTGCTGGCGACCGTGGTCCGCACCCACGGCTCAGTGCCCCGCCACGCCGGGGCAAAGATGCTGATCTACGAAGATGGCGCCTTCAGCGGCACCGTGGGCGGCGGAGAGATGGAAGCGCGCGTGCTGAGCGAGGCACAGGCGGCGCTGGACGAGGGCCAGCCGCGCATGCTGCATTACTCGCTGGTGGACCCCAAACGAGGCGATCCCGGCGTCTGCGGCGGCAACGTGGACGTCTACCTGGAGCCGTACCTGCCGCCGGCGACGGTGTTTGTCGTCGGCGCGGGCCACGTCGGGCGCGCGGTGGCCGAGCTGGCGCATTGGCTGGGTTACCAGGTGGTGGTGAACGACGACCGGGAGGCGCTGGCGACGCCGGAGAACGTGCCCGAGGCGGATGTCACCCTCCCCGGGAGCATCGAAGCAGCGCTGGCTTCCCACCCCATTACCCGCAACACCTTCGTCGTGCTGACGACGCGCAACGTGATGGTCGATCTGGAGATCCTGCCCCACCTCGCGAACACCCCCGCCCCCTACATCGGTATCATCGGCAGCCGCCGCCGCTGGCAGGCAACGCGCCAGATGCTGCTCGACCGCGCCTTGGACGAGGCGGCGCTGGAGCGCTTTCATTCGCCGATCGGCGTGGAACTCCATGCGGAGACGCCAGAGGAGATTGCAGTAAGCATCATGGCAGAGATCATTCTCTTCCGGCGCGGAGGGCGCGGCTTAAAAAAGGGCGGCGGGCGCATGGCGGCCGCCGCTAGCGATTAGCATTACCTTCCGGGAAGCTTGCGCGGGCGCTCCCGCCGTGGCGCCGCTCGCCGAGCCTTCCCGAGGTTCCAAAGGCATGCTCTTCAAAGAACATCTCGTCATCTTACGCGGCGGGGGCGATCTGGCGACAGGGGTTGCCTACCGGCTCTATCGCGCCGGTTTTCCGCTGATCGTACTCGAGCTCGCGCAGCCCCTCGTCGTCCGCCGGCGGGTGGCGCTGGCGACCGCCGTCCTCGAAGGGCGGGTCGAGGTCGAGGGGCTGGTCGGGCAGCGGGTGGAAACGGCGGCCCAGGCGGAGCAGGTGGCCCTCTCTGGAGAGCAGATTCCCGTCCTCGTGCAGCCGGAGCTGGCGCCACTGCTCGACGGGCTATATTTCGCCGTGACGCGCCAGTATCCCGTTTCGGTTGTTGTCGACGCGCGCATGGCAAAGCGCAACCTGGACACGCGAGCCGACCAGGCGCCGCTGGTGGTGGCGCTGGGGCCAGGCTTCACCGCCGGGGAGGACGCCGACGCCGTCGTGGAAACGATGCGCGGCCACGGCATGGGGCGCGTCCTGTGGCAGGGGCGCGCGCTCGCCAACACAGGCACGCCGGGCACCGTGGCCGGCTACGATCGCGAGCGCGTCCTGCGCGCGCCCGCAGCGGGGCCGGCTGAGTGGCAGGTGGAGATCGGCGATCGGGTGAAGGAGGGGCAGACGCTCGGCAGCGTCGCCGGAAAGCCGATAGACGCCCCCTTCGACGGGGTGGTACGGGGCCTGATCGCGACCGGTACGGAGGTGAAGCCGGGGTTGAAGATCGGCGATGTCGACCCACGCGGCGACCCCGAGGCGGCCTCTCTCATTTCGGACAAGGCGCTCGCGATCGGTGGCGGTGTGCTGGAGGCGATTCTCACCTGGCTCAACCGGGAAAGGAGTGACGCTCATAGGGCGCGTAACGGGCATGAATGAACTGGCGGCTGCGCTGGGGCTGGCAGCGACGAATGAACTGGTTGCTCTGGTCGGCGGCGGGGGGAAGAGCACACTTCTCTTCGCCCTCGGCCGGGCGATGGCCGCTGCCGGACAGCGGGTCATTCTTACCTCTACGACGCGCCTCGCCTCCGAGCAGGTGGCCTGGGCGCCCGCGCATTGCGTGGTCGGCGGCGTCGAGAGCGACGAGTGCCTGCAGCGCGCGCTCGACCGCCACCGCTGGTGCGTGCTTATCGGAGAGCTCGGGGAGGAGAAGGCGCTGGGCGTCGCCAAGGATCTGCCCGGGCGGCTGCTGGCGCGCCCGGACGTGGACCTGGTGCTCGTCGAGGCGGACGGCGCGCGGCGGCGCCCGGTGAAAGCACCGGCGGAGCATGAGCCGGCGATCCCCGCGGGGACGACCCTGCTGGTGGTGGTGGCCGGCGTAGATGCGCTGGGCCAGCCGATTCGAACCGTCGCCCACCGCCCGGAGCGAGCAGCGGCGCTGCTGGACAAAGTGCCGGAGGAAACGCTGACAACCGTCGACCTCGCGCGCCTGCTCGCGCACCCGCAGGGCGGACTAAAGGGAAAGCCGCCGGAGGCGCGGGCGGTGGTCGTTTTAAACAGAGTGAGCGCCGCTGCACGTGAAGCAGCCGTCGCCGCCGGACCGATGACGGCCGACGACCCGGTGGCGGAGACGGCGCGGCTGCTGCTGGCCAACCGGCGCGTCGACCGGGTGCTGGCGACAGAGCTCGAGGGGTCACAGCCGGTGCGGGAGGTGTGGCGATGAATCGATCCCAGCGCCGCTTCTGGCTGGGACTGCTGGGCGGCCTGGGGGTAGGACTGCTCTTTTTCTGCCCCCTTGTCGCCGCCTACGTGTGGCAGACCCAACGCAATGGCCGCGCCGTTCTTCCCGTCGAAGAAGGACCGGCGACGCCGCTGGTGCTCCCGACGCCGCTGGCCACGGCCGCGCCGGCTGACGCTGCCGCAGACGTCGCGCCCGGCCCCACGCCGACGCTCTCCTTCGTGTCGCCGGACGAGTGGGGCGGGCCGCAAGGACGCCTCGTCTTTACCTGTTTCATCGCGGGCACCGACGAAATTTGCACGATGGACGCCGACGGCGGGGAGATCGTACGCCTCACCAACGGAGAGCGCACCGACTTCTACCCGGAGTGGAGCGCCGACGGAGAGCTGATCACCTGGTCCTCCAACCGCAGCGGCGAGTTTTACATCTACCTCATGGAGGAAAGCGGAGCTAACGTGGCACAGCTCAGTCCGCTGCTTGGCAGCCACTATGCGCCCCACGTCTCTCCCGACGGCAGCCAGATCCTCTTCGCGAACGCCATCGACGGCGTGCAGAGCATCTGGGTGATGGACGCCGACGGCGGCAATGCGCGCCCGCTGACGGACGACGAGGCCAATGACATCGACCCTGTGTGGTCGCCCGACGGCAGCCAGATCGCCTTTGCCTCCGACCGGGGGGCGCGGACCGCGCACTGGATTATGAACGCCGATGGCAGCGAGATGCGAATGCTGCCCGACGACGTGGCGAACCACGGCGGACGCAGCAGCTGGTCGCCGGACGGACGCTGGCTGGCTTTCTACGCCGGTCCGCGTGACAATCGCGACATCTATCTAATCGCCACCGACGGCTCGGGCGCGACGCGCCGCCTGACGAACGGCGGGGGCAATCTGGCGCCCGACTTCTCGCCCAGAGGCGACTGGATCGTCTTCACCTCCTACCGGGAGGGAGACGACGCGGAAATCTTTATCATGCGGCCCGACGGCAGCGACGTACGCCAGCTTACCTTTAATGAGCGACCTGACTGGCAGCCGCGGTGGGGGCCAGAGTAAGTTCCACCATGAGACCGGAGGCAGAGAAAGGGATTCGCGTCAAGTCAGCGCTCTCGCGCACCGGCGGAACGCTCGCCAGCTTTACGCACAGCCTGCAGCCGTACATCGGCTGCAGCTTTGGCCACGGCTGCGGCGTCTACTGCTACGTGCCTTTCCTGCCGATCCATCGCTACCGGAGCGAGGGCTACGCCTGGGGCGACTACGTGTGGTACAAGGAGAACGTGGCTACCCTGCTGCGCGATGAGCTGCGCCGCTTTGCCCATCGCAGTGCACTCGACACGCTGCGTATCTTTATGTCCAGCGCCACGGATCCCTACCAGCCGGCGGAGGGCAAGCTGCGGCTGGCACGCGCCTGCCTCCAGGCGCTGGTCGATTATCCGCCCGGCCTGCTCGTGGTGCAGACGCGTTCGCCCATTGTCGTCGACGACTTCGACCTGCTGCGCCAGCTCGGCCCCCGCGCCTGGCTCTCGATGACCGTTGAGACGGACGACGAGGCGGTGCGCCGGACGCTCACGCCGGGAGTGCCCTCCATCAGGCGGCGCAAGGAGACGGTGGAGACAGCGGCGGCAACGGGCATCCAGACCCAGGTGACGGTCGCCCCATTCCTGGCGTTACGAGCGCCGGAGCGCTTCGCCGCATGGCTGGACGCCCACGCCGAGCGGGTGCTGGTCGATACCTTTACCAGCGGCGACGGCGGGCGCGGCGGGCGCACGGCACGCAGCCGGCTGCCTGCCGCTTATCGTGAGGCGGGGCTGGGAAACTGGCAGGACGAGGCAGCGGCGATCGCCTTCCACGACCTGCTGGTACAACGCTTGGGTAGCGCGCGCGTCGGCTGGAGCAGCACCGGCTTTAATGCTTTGCCCAGTGTGGGCTCGTCCCCCGCTGAGATGCCGCAGCAGCCCTCCCTCTTCAGCGAGCGCGCAACGCCGGCGGGCAACGTAAGGGACGACGATGAGTAGCTTACTGGACGAACTGCTGGCGTTGGTCGCTTTCGACGGCTCCCGCCTCCTATTGCAGCTGGTACAGACGCTGGTGCTGGTGCTCGTGCTGCTGGCTGTGCGTGTCGTCCTCCGCCATCTGGTCAATCGCCGTGTGGAGGACCCGCATCGTCTCTACCGCTGGCGCAAGGTGAGCGAGTACGCGACACTGGTCGTTTTGGTAGTGGGGGTGGCGCTCATCTGGCTCGTCGGCGCCGGCTCGGCGGCGACGTACCTGGGCCTGCTCTCCGCGGGACTGGCGATTGCTCTTCAGGACCCCATCGCTAACCTCGTCGGCTGGCTCTTCATCGTCTGGCGCCGCCCGTTCGAAGTCGGCGACCGCATCCAGATCGGGGAGCAGGCAGGGGATGTAGTCGATACCGATCTCTTCCTCTTTACGTTGGTGGAGATCGGCAATTGGGTCGAGGCCGACCAGAGCACGGGGCGCGTCGTGCATGTCCCGAACCGCAAAGTTTTTAGCGAGCCGCTCGCCAACTACAGCGAGGGCTTCGACTACATCTGGCACGAAATTCCCGTGCTGATCACCTTCGAGAGCGACTGGCGGCGGGCGAAGGCGATTCTGCAGCAAATTACCGAGCAGCACGCGCCGCCTGTCGACGAGGAGGTGCGCCAGTCGCTACAGCGGGCGGCCCGCCGTCATATGATTATCTACGAAAATCTGACGCCGATCGTTTACACTCGGGTAGATGAGAGCGGAACGCGCCTCACCATGCGCTATCTGGTCGCCCCGCGCCGGCGCCGCGCCGCGGAAGAACGGATCTGGCAGGCAGTGCTCGACGCGTTTGCGCGCGAAGAGCGGATCGAATTCGCCTATCCGACGCGGCGCCTTTACTATTACCAGCCAGAGGCCGACCCAGCACTGCCGGCACGTGCTGGCCCCGGTGGGCAGCCGCAAGTGGTGGACCCGCCCGCTCGCGGCGAACGAGACGAATGGGATGATTAACATATAGATGGGGTTAGAACACACATGATCGGTAAGGGATTTCGTATTGGCCGCCTTTTCGGCATTAAAGTAACCGTCGACTACAGCTGGCTCTTTATTTTTCTACTCGTCGTCTGGAATCTGGCATCCGTCTTTGGGGAGACCCATCCCGACTGGGCGCTGTGGCTCCAGATCACGACGGCGGTCGTCGCCGCTCTGCTCTTTTTCGGCTCGGTGCTGGCGCACGAGCTGGCGCACTCTCTGATGGCCATCGCCCAGGGCTTGCCAGTACGGAGCATCACCCTCTTCCTCTTTGGCGGCGTCTCCAACATTGAGCGCGAGCCGCCTTCACCGCGGGCAGAGTTCCTGATCGCCATCGTCGGCCCGGTGACCAGCATCGTGCTCGGCGTGCTCTTCCTTGTACTTTCCGGCGTTGGGCTGGCACTCTTCCGCACCGACGATATGATCTTTACGATGAGCCAGCTGGGGCCGCTACCGACCCTGCTCCTCTGGCTGGGGCCGATCAACATCATCCTCGGCATCTTCAACATGGTCCCGGGCTTTCCGCTCGACGGCGGTCGCGTCCTGCGCTCCATCCTCTGGGCCCTTACCAATAGCCTCCGCACGGCCACCCGCTGGGCGGCGCGCATCGGGCAGGCCATCGCCTGGCTACTGATCATCACCGGCATCGCGATGGTCTTCGGCATTGAGGTGCCTTTCTTCGGCACCGGCGCCATCGGCGGCATCTGGCTGGCCTTCATCGGCTGGTTCCTCAGCAACGCCTCGCAGCAGAGCTACCGGCAGGTGGTGATCCAGGACCTGCTGGAGGATGTGCCGGTGCGGCGGATCATGCGCACAGCGCCGCCGGTCGTCAACGCCGACGAAACGCTCGACCGCGTCGTCTTTCAGAGCGTGATGGGCACCGACGAGCATGCGTTCCCCGTTCTCGACGATAACCGCGTAGTCGGCATCGTCTGCCTGCACGACATCCGCGCCGTGGACCGCAGCCGTTGGCCCGAGACGCTGGTATCGAGTGTAATGACCCCCGCCGGCGACCTCGTGGTCACGACCCCCGACGAGGAGCTGGACGAGGCACTGAACAAGCTGCAGAGCGGCGACCTGCGCCAGTTACCGGTCACCGACAATGGTAAGCTGGTCGGCATGCTCCGTCGCCAGGATATCGTGCGCTACCTGCAGCTGCAGTCTAGCGCAGAGGAAGACCAGGTGCTGCTGGCAGAGTGAGCCGCGTGGCCGGCGCCTGCCAATCACATTGGAGCGTCGGACCCCGCGGCGCCTGCGGCATGGCGCAATGAGGCACCGCCAACTTAACTTCTGCCCTTGCGGAAGCGGCGCGGAGCGAAGAGAATAGACGCATGAATCTGCACTTCTTATGGTACGAGACGCGCGCCAACATCTGGTGGCGGCCGCTTGCCTGGAGCGTCGCGGCGGTGCTGCTGGCGTTCGCTCTCCTGCAGCTGGACCAGGAGATGGCCTACCGGGGACTAACCGACGTCTCGCCGTGGCTTTTTGTAGATAGCGCAGACGGCGCGCGCACGCTGCTGGGCGCCGTCGCCACTGCTATGCTCACTGTCGCCACCCTTGCCTTCTCGATCCTCATGATCGCCGTGGTGCAGACGGCGAATGCTTACTCGCCGCGCGTGCTGCGCGAATATCTGTCCGATGCCGGCAACCAGCACGTTCTGGGCATTCTGCTTGGAGTTTTTCTCTATACGCTGGTCGTCCTGCGTCGCGTAGAAGAGACGCCGGAGCGAACCTTCTTGCCGATGCTCTCGGTCTCGGCGGCGGTCGTTCTTTCGCTACTTGCCGTACTGGCCTTTATTTACTTCATCAACCACGTCGCCCATTCGATCGAAGTCGGCTCGATTATCGACCGCATTAGCGAGGAGGCGGCCGACCTGATCGACGCCCTTTTCCCATCGACGGTGGGCGTCGAGTGGGTAGGAGAAAAGCCGCCGGCCCTGCCGCCGGGGACGGGGAAAGTCATTTACACACGCGAGGCGGGATATCTAGAAGCGGTGGCGGGAGAGGCGCTGATGGAAGCGCTGGTGGAGGCGGATGCAGTTTTGCGGTTAGAGCGTACGATCGGCGACTTCCTCTTTCGAGAAATTCCGCTGGCGACGCTGTGGACGCCAGAGCCAGCCGGCGAGGAGCTGGTGGAAACGATTGTCGACAGTGTTAACATCACGAACGAGCGCTCCACGGTGCAGGACCTTCATTTTGGGCTCAAACAGCTCAACGACATCGCCCTGCGGGCCCTCTCGCCGGCGATCAACGATCCACGCACCGCCGTGCACTGCGTCTACGTGCTGGGCGACCTGCTATCAGAGCTGGGGCGCCGGCCGCGCGTCTCGCACTACCGCTGTGACGAAGAGGGTGATCTGCGGCTCATCGCCCATGGCCCGACCTTCGTCACCGCCCTCGACTCGGCGTACCTGGAGCTGATGCCTTACATCGTCACCGATAGCCTGGCTACCGCTCAGTTGCTGGAGGTCTACGCTGCGCTGGCCAACGCCGTACACCACGAACAGGACCGGGACAAGCTGTGGCAACACCTGTGGCGGGTGGCCTTTTCGCTGCGGCAGACAGTCACCGCCCCCTGGGATAAGACGGAGCTCAACCGCCGGCTTGAAGTGGCAGCGGACGCGCTGGGACGGCCGGCAGAAGGGCTGCTGCTGAGGCTGGAAATGCCGGAGGCATACATTGCCGGAAAGGAAGCAGAGTAGCGTGATCGATCACTTCCGTCTGCTGGCTCCGCTTTATCAGCATCTGGTTCCGCCCCCCGAGGCCGAGCGGCTGGCGCGGCTGTTACGGCTGCCGATGCCGCGGCCAACGCCTACGGGTGGCGCTCTCCTCGACGTCGGGGGCGGCACCGGGCGCGTCGCGGCCGTGCTCCGCGACCGCATAGGCGGGCCCGTCGTCGTCTACGATGAGACAGAGGCGATGCTGCGCCAGGTCGACCGGGACCGTGGGCTGCAACCTCTGGCGGGCGCGGCGGAGCGGCTGCCCTTTCCCGATGGCAGCTTCGACCGTGTGCTCGTAGTCGACGCTTTCCACCACTTCGCCGATCACGGCGCCGTGGTCGCCGAGCTGGTGCGCATCCTGCGCCCCGGCGGGCGGCTGCTGATCGAAGAGCCGGACCTGAATCACCTGCTTGTAAAGGGAGTGGCAGTTGCCGAAAAGATCGCCCTGATGCGCAGCCACTTCTACTATCCCCACCAGATCGGGGCCTTGATCGCCGCCCACGGGCTGCAACCGCACATCGAGACGGACGGACGCTTTACCGCCTGGATTATGGCGGATAAACCGAGGTAGATGGAGGAAAGATGACATTACGTAGAGCCAGCAGGATGATCGGACATCGAGTACGGGGAGAGGATGGCGATCTGGGCACGGTGGGCGATCTTTACTTCGACGAGGTGACGTGGGAGCTGCGCTATGTTGTCGTCGCGCTCCAAACGGGCCTGGATGAACGGCGCGTCCTGCTGGCGCCCCCGGCGCTGGAGAGCCCGCGCTGGGACAGCAACATTCTGCCCGTGCGGCTGAGCCGGGAGCAGGTCGCGCAGGCGCCCCCCGTGGGCAGCGAACAGCCGATTTCGCGCCAGTATGAGATCGACCTCTATGATTACTACGGTTGGCCCGCTTACTGGGGCCAGATGACGCCTACCGGCTTCGGCGCCGCTACCCCTTACCGGCCATTGCCGGCTCCCGCCTTCGTCCCCGGAGATCTTGAGCCCGAGGCGAACGAACTCGAGGCCGTCAACCCCCGCCTCCGCAGCGCGCGCGAGGTGCTGGGGTATGAAGTCGAGGCCAAAGACGGGGACGTCGGGTCGCTCGACGACCTGATCGTGGACGACGAGCGCTGGGCCATCTTCTATATGGTGGTCGATACCGGCTCCTGGCTCTCAGAAGGGAAAAAGGTGCTGCTGGCTCCTACCTGGGTCACCGAAATCAATTGGCCTGCCGGTGAGCTGGCGGTCGACCTTCCGCGGGAGATGATTCGGGAGAGCCCGCCCTTCGATCCGCTCGACCTTGTTGAGCGAGCGTATGAAGAGGAGCTCTACAGCCACTACCGCCGGCGTCCGTATTGGAAACCGGAGACGCCGGAGAATCCCTGAGCGGGACAGCGACGAGGCCGTTGGTACGCCATTTGCAGCCTTCGCCCATCGCGCCGGTGGGGCCACCGGCGGCAAAAATAGCGGGGCCCCCGCGGGGGCGCCGCGGCGGGGGTTATATGTTTATTGGAGGAGG